>JANPOM010000496.1:0-7498 GCA_031427995.1 Anaeromyxobacter sp.
AAGTACCAGCAGGTCCGCTCGGTCCCGGTGGCCGCCCGCCCGGCCCCCCGCCGCGCCGAGCCCCACCGCGCCGCCCCCGGCCCGGGCTACGAGGCCGACGCCACCGTGGCCGGGAATCTCGAGTCTGCCGTCGCCGAGCTGGCCCGGGATCTCGGCGACTTCGGCGCCCCGCCATCCGGCCAGCCGCGGCCAGCCCCGGCTTCGGCCTCCCCGTCACACTCCACCACCCCTCGCACCCGCCACGCGCTCGATCCACGCACCTTCCCCTGGCTCTCGCAGCTCGGCCGCAACCTGACCGAGCTGGCGGCCGAAGGGCGGCTCGACCCCCTGGTGGGGCGCGAGCGCGAGGTAGAGGAGGCCATCGACATCCTCGGCAAGCGGCGCACCAACAACCCGCTGCTGGTGGGCGAGCCGGGCGTCGGCAAGACCGCCATCGTCGAGGGGATCGCCCAGCGGCTGTTGCAGGGTGGCGGCGCTGGAGCCGGACGGACCCTCGTCGAGATCGACATGGCCAGCGTGCTGGCCGGCACCCAGCTGCGCGGCTCCTTCTCCGAGAAGCTGCTCGGCCTCAAGGACGAGGTGCGGCGGGCCGAGGGGCGCATCGTGGTCTTCATCGACGAGATCCAGACCATCATGGGCGCCGGCTCGACCGGCGAAGGGCCGCAGGACGCCGCCAACGAGCTAAAGGCGGCGCTGGCCCGCGGCGAGTTCCCCTGCATCGGCGCCACCACCCACGACGAGTACCGCCAGCACATCCAGAAGGACCCGGCCCTGGAGCGCCGCTTCTCGCCGGTGCTGGTGCGGGAGCCCTCGGTGGCCGACACCGTCACCATCCTCTCCGGGCTGGCCCCCCGCTACGAGAAGCACCACGCCGTCCGCTTCTCCACCGAAGCGCTGCAGGCCGCCGCCTCGCTCTCGGCCCGCTACATCACCGACCGCTTCCTGCCCGACAAGGCGGTGGCGGTGCTCGACCTGGCCGGCAGCCGGGCCCGCCGCCAGCACCACCGCTCCGTCGACGCCGACGACATCGCCCGGGTGGTGGCCAAGATGGCCGGCCTCCCCGAGTCGCGGCTGCTGGCCACCGACCGCGAGCGCATCCTCGGCCTCGGCCAGGCGCTGGCCGAGCGGGTCATCGGCCACGAGGCGGTCATCCAGCGGGTCTCCAGCGTGCTCAAGCGCAACTTCGCCGGCTTCGCCTCGCGCCGGCCCATGGGCTCCTTCCTCTTCCTCGGTCCGACCGGAGTCGGCAAGACCGAGCTGGCCAAGTCGCTGGCCGACGCCCTCTACGGCTCGCGCGACGCGCTGGTGCAGCTCGACATGAGCGAATGCGCCGAGCCGACCGGCGTGGCCCGGCTGGTGGGCGCCGCCCCCGGCTACATCGGCTACGGCGAGGGCGGGCAGCTCACCGACGCCGTGCGCCGCCGCCCCGCCTGCGTGGTGGTGCTCGACGAGATCGAGAAGGCCCACCGCGACGTGCAGATGCTGCTGCTGCAGGTGCTCGAGGAGGGGCGGCTCACCGATGGCCGCGGCCGCCAGATCGACTTCTCCAACGCGGTCGTCGTGCTCACCACCAACCTCGGCGCCGGCGAGGCGACCCGCACCAGCCAGCCCTCCATGGGCTTCGGCGCCGCCGAGCAGGCCGCGCCGCTCGAGTCCCGCGTGCTCGAGGCGGCCAGGGGCGCGGTCCCGCCCGAACTCTGGAACCGGCTCGACGAGCGGCTGGTCTTCCCGGCGCTCACCCGCGAGCAGGTGGCCCGCGTGGCGGTGCTGCTGCTGGCCGAGTCGGCGGCGCGGCTCCACGGCGAGCGGCGCATCCGCTACCTGGCGGCGCCCGAGGTGGCCGGCTTCCTGCTCGACCACGGCGGCTTCGATCCGACGCTCGGGGCCCGCCCCATGCGCTCGGCGGTGCAGCGTCTGGTGGAGGCCCCGCTGGCCGAGAAGATCCTGGCCGGGGAGTTCGAGCCGGGCGACAAGGTCCGCGTCGAGGTCGAGGGCGGCGAGCTGCGCTTCAGCCACGCCGCCTGAGCGAGCCCTCCGGCCGCAGGTGCCGCGCCTCCCAGGTCCCTCGCCGGTGCCGTGGCGCGACGCTAGTTCCTCCGCTTGGAGAAGGCCTGGGCCGCGAGACCAGCGAAACTCACGGCCGCGCAGGCCCCGTGCCGTAGAGCCGGCGTGCCCGGATGTGCTCCAGCACCCGCCGGGGCAGCAGCCCGTCGATCGGCTCGCCGCGCGCCAGTCGCTCCCGGATCCCGGTCGAGGAGAGGTCCGGCAGGGCCGGCCCCTCGCCGCCCGGGTAGCCCTGCCGCCCCACCACCACCACTCGGGCCAGCTCGGTGACCCGGGCCCAGCGGTACCAGCGTGGCGTCTCCGGGAGGATGTCTGCGCCGATTAGCAGCGCGAAGCGCCGCCCGGGGTGGCGCTCCACCAGGTACTCGAGGGTGCGGGCGGTGCGGCCGCAGAGCGGGTCGTCGCGCAGCTCCTCCTCTGCGGTGCAGACATGGGCGCCGCGCAGCTGGAGCACCGCCAGCTGGCACATCCGCACCCGGTCTTCCCACGGCGCCAGCTCCTTGCCGAAGGCGTGGCGCCAGGTGGGGAGCAGCCAGACCTCGCGCACGCCCTGGGTGGCCAGCGCCCACCAGGCCGCCATCACGTGGGCGGCGTGAGGCGGGTTGAAGGAGCCGCCCAGCAGGGCGATCTCGGGGCGGGTGTCCACGTCAGTCATGATAGGCGAGGAAGCGGTACCGCCGCTTCGCGAAGGCCCGCTCCTCGACCGCGTAGCCCTTCACCAGCTCCGGCAGGGTGGCCCCGGCCTCGATCCCGGTCCGCTCGCGCGCCGAGCCGCAGAGCAGGTCGAAGGCCGGCACTCCGTCGACGAACTCGTAGGTCCCGGTCCGCCAGCGGAACCGGTCCGGCGCCTGCCCGCGGGCGTGGAGGACGCAGGCCAGCCCGGTCCGGAAGGGCCGGAAGGCCCCGGCGTCGTGGACCTGCAGCTCCACGCCGTGGCAGCGGACGCCGGCGTGCTTGTCCCAGGCCGGCGTGAAGCTGGCCGGCCGGAAGCGGACCCCCGGCAACCGCTCCGCACCGAGCGCCGCCGCCAGCTGGGCCGGATCGAGCCAGGGGGCGCCGAAGAGTTCGAACGGCCGGGTAGTACCGCGCCCCTCGGAGAGGTTGGTCCCCTCCAGCAGGCACATCCCCGGGTAGACCAGCGCCGTCTCCGGCGTCGGCATGTTGGGCGACGGGAGGACCCACGGCAGCCCGGTGGCGCGGAACCCCTGCCCGCGCCGCCACCCCTGGCACGGCACCACGGTGAGGTCGAGGTCGAGGCCGCGCTCGGCCACGAAGAGCCGCGCCAGCTCGCCGACCGTGAGGCCGTGGCGCGGAGCCAGGTCGTGCAGGCCGCAGAAGCTCTCGAAGCCGGGGCGCAGGGCCGGACCCTCCACCGCCAGGCCGCCAATGGGGTTGGGCCGGTCGAGCACCACGAAGCCGATCCCGGCGCGCGCCGCCGCCTCCATGCAGAGCAGCATGGTGGCCTGGTAGGTGTAGTAGCGGGCGCCCACGTCCTGGATGTCGAAGCAGAGCAGGTCGAGGCCGGCCAGCTGCTCCCGGCCCGGCTGCAGCGACTCCTTGGTCGCGCCATAGAGCGAGTGGACCAGCAGGCCGGTGGCGGCGTCGGTCTCGCCCTCCACCGCCACCATGTACTGCGCGTCGCCGCGGACGCCGTGCTCGGGGCCGAAAAGCGCCGCCAGGGTCACTCCCGGCAGGGCGCGGAGCAGGTCGGCGGCGTGGCGCAGGCGCCGGTCCACGCTGGTCGGGTTGCAGACCAGGCCGACCCTGCGACCGCGCAGCGGCCCGCCCCGGGCGCGGAGCAGGACCTCCAGCCCGGTACGCACCGCGCCGTCAGCGGCCAGGGCGGAGCGTGAAGCTGAACGAGGAGCGGCCCGGCGTCTGGGCGGGGTAGGCGGCATCCTTCAGGTTCCACCAGGCGCAGGCCTGGACGTCGTCGTCGTGAAGGGTGTCTTCCAGCACCTCGACGAGCGCGGCGCGCCCCGAGGCATCGGTGGTCACCCGGATGGTCAGCTTGCCGGAGAGGCGCGGCAGCTCCTTGAGCCGCTGCCGATAGGTCGCATCGATGAGCCCACCCACGGCCCGCTGCAGCGCCGCGACGTCGGTGGTGGTCTGCTTCTTCAGGTTGAGGCGCAGCTCCAGCGCGGCGCGGTCGGCGGCGGCCGCCTCGCCGGCGGCGCGGAGCTGCTCCAGCCCCTCCACGGCCCGCCCCGAACCGGCCAGCAGCCGCCCCAGCGCGGCCCGGTTGAGCGGGTCCTTGGGGTCGCGGGCGATGGCCTGGCGCAGGGCCCGCTCGGCCCCGGCGTCGTCCTTGGCCTGGATCCGGATCTCGGCGATGCGCCGCCACTCGTGGCTGCCTGGGTCGAGCGCGGCCAGCCGCTCCAGCGCGCGCTGCTCGGTAGCGGTGTCGCCACAGAGCCGCGACGCCTCGGCCAGGGCCACCAGCGTCTCGGCGTCCTCCCTGAGCGCCAGCGCCGCCTTCCACTGGTCGCGCGAAGCGGCGGCGTCTCCGTTTTGCCGCAGCAGCCTGGCCAGCTTGACTCGGGCGACCCGGTCGCTGGCGTTGGCGGAGACCACCCGGTTGAGGAGCGCGATGGAGCCGGCCGCGTCACCACGCGCCTCGGCCAGGGCCGCCAGCACCACCAGCGCCGGCGCGTGACCCGGCAGCGCGGCCAGCACCGCGTCGCACAGGAGCCGGGCTGTCACCTCGTCCCCGGCCGCCTGGGCGAGGCGGGCCAGACCGACGCGGGCCTCCACGTTGCCGGGGTCCAGCCCCAGCACCTGCTGGTAGCCGGCGGTGGAGGCGGTCACCTGCCCGCGACGCTCGGCCACCGTGGCCTCGGTGAGCCCGATGAGCCAGTTCCCCTTCTCGGCCTCGCGCGCCACCGGCAGCGTGCGCTCGACCTGGTCGAGGACGCCCCACTCCAGGTAGACGCGCCAGATCGCCACCCAGGGGATGGCCGACTCCCGGAACTGGGTGGAGAGGTACTTGAACTCGGCCCAGGTGTCCACGGTGCGCGGCAGGGAGTAGGCGGCGAGGACGCGGGCGCCCGGGTCGGACCAGTTGGCGGCGCTGGCGGCAAGCCAGCGGACCCGCTGCTCCGGCAACGTCCCCTGCCGCTCGGCGTCGTCGATCACGGTGAACCCGCGGCTCAGCTCGGCCAGCGAGAGCGGCCTCTGCGACTGGACCGGCCCGGCCGGCGGCTCCGGGGCGGCCGGCGCCGGGAAGGGCGCCGACAGGCCAGCGGCGACGATGACGACGGCCAGCACGAACGCGACCTTCATGGGACCCCTCGCAGGCTATGAGCCCCTCTTCTACCTCGCCCCGGGGGCCCCGCGCGATCCAGTTCTAGTACTACGGCGCCGGGCCAGGCGTGGTGGCGCGGAGGGCGTCGCCCTGCTACGACCGGGGCATGTCCTCCCCGCCGCCCGCCCCGCCAGGCCTGGCCCGGCTCGCGCTCGCCGCCACGCTGGTCCACCTCGCCTTCGACACGGCCGGCCGGCTCTTCACCGCCACCACCCCGCCCTACCTGCTGCTGCCCTACATGAGCGAGATCTTCCGAAACGTGCTCGGCCTGCTCGGCGTCAACGCCATCTCGGCGGTGACCTGCGCCATCAACGGGCTGATCGCGGCGGTCTTCGCCACCGCGCTCTTCGAGGCCTCGTCACGGCGCTTCAAGGCCGGCCTGCTGCTGGCCCTGGTCTGGCTGCTGACCGGTGGCTCGATGTTCACGCTCTACCTGTCGGCCCCTTGGCCGGTGGCGCTCGGCAGCCTGGCGTCCGGGCTCCCGCGCGCCGCCGCGCTCGCCTGGTTGCTCGACCGAATGATGGGGCCGGCCGTGGCGGAGGCGGAAGCGCGGTGAGGATCCGGCGCGGCGGCTGGGTCCACCGGCTGATGGCCCGCCTGGCGGCCAGGGCCGACGCCTCGGAGAAGGAGCGCGGCATGCTCGAGGACGCGCTCGGCAACGCCTACGAGGGGCTGATCATCGTCGACCCCGAGGGGCGCATCCTCAAGACCAACAAGGCCTACGCCGAGTTCCTCGGCCAGCCGGCCGAGGCCCTGGTCGGCCGCCATGTGACCGAGGTGATCGAGAACACCCGCATGCACATCGTGGCCAGGACCGGGGTGGCCGAGATCGCCCACGTCCAGAAGATCCGCGGCCATGAGATGATCTGCAATCGCATCCCCATCTTCGAGCAGGGGAAGTTGGTGGCGGTGGTCGGCACCATCCAGTTCCAGGACATCGACGACCTCTTCGCCATGTCCGGCCGCTTCCGCAACCTGAAGAAGGAGCTGGACTACTACAAGACCGAGCTGAACAAGCAGCTGGGCGCCCGCTACAGCTTCGAGCAGATCGTGGGGCGGGACGAGCAGCTCGAGCGAGTGAAGGACCTGGCCCGCAAGGTGGCGCATAGCGACACCACCGTGCTGCTGGTGGGAGAGAGCGGCACCGGCAAGGAGCTGTTCGCCCACGCCATCCATGTCGAGAGCGGCCGAGCCCTGCGCCCTTTCCTCAAGGTGAACTGCGCCGCCATCCCGGCCGAGCTCTTCGAGTCGGAGCTGTTCGGCTACAAGGAAGGCGCCTTCACCGGGGCCCGCGCGCGGGGCAAGAAGGGCAAGTTCAGCCTGGCCGACGGCGGAACCATCTTCCTCGACGAGATCAGCGAGCTGCCGCTGGCCATGCAGGCCAAGCTGCTGCGAGTGCTCCAGGAGCGGGAGGTGGAGCCGGTCGGCGCCGACCAGCCGGAGGCCATCGACGTCCGAATCGTGGCGGCCACCAACCGCCGGTTGGAGCCGTTGCTGGAGCAGGGGACGTTCCGGCACGACCTCTACTACCGGCTCAACGTGGTCCGGCTCGAGATTCCGCCCCTGCGGGAGCGGCGCGACGACCTGTCGTTGCTCACCGAGCAGATCCTGCGGCAGCTGGAGCGCGAGACCGGTGTTCCGGTCGAGGGGCTGGACGAAGGCGCCACCGCCGCGCTGCGGGGCCACGCCTGGCCAGGCAACGTGCGCGAGCTGCGAAACGTGCTGGAGCAGGCGCTCTACGTGAAGAGCGGCAGCGTCGTCACCCGGGACGACCTGCCGCAGTCCCTGCTGGCCGGCGCTGCCGGCGGGGGCGCCGCCGAAGGGTCGAACCTGAAGGCCCAGCTTCGACTCTCGGAGCGGGAGATCCTCCTGCGGGCGCTCAAGGAGGTGAAAGGGAACCGGGGGGCGGCCGCGGCACGTCTCGGAATCAGCCGTTCCTCGATCTATGCCAAGCTGGGACTGCACGGACTGGCCGAAGAAGGCCCCAAGACCTAGTGCCCCGACCCAGGCATACTGACCACTGCGAGCGCCGATCCTCTCGCTGCGGCAGGCGGCCTCGTCGGTCCGCTGCTCAGAGTAGCGCTGCTACGCTTCCGCTGCTCCCTCCTCGGGCGCCAGCCTCGCTTCGGT
>JANPOM010000497.1:0-5137 GCA_031427995.1 Anaeromyxobacter sp.
ACCGAAGCGAGGCTGGCGCCCGAGGAGGGAGCAGCGGAAGCGTAGCAGCGCTACTCTGAGCAGCGGACCGACGAGGCCGCCTGCCGCAGCGAGAGGATCGGCGCTCGCAGTGGTCAGTATGCCTGGGTCGGGGCACTAGGATCTGCTTCGCTACCGGGGCGCTACCGGAGGCGGCGGAAACCGTTCGAGGGGCAGCTTCCCCTCGTGCAGCGTCCCATCGACGACGTAGCTGGGCGTCGATCGGAGCTTGGCCTTCATTCCCGCGGCGATGTCCTCGGCCAGCCGAGCCTCGGTTGAAGGGGCCTTGAGACAGGCATTGAATCGCCCCAGATCCAGCTTCAGCTTCGCCGCCAGTTCCTCGACGGGCGCCGGCGCCTTCTGGCTCGCGAAGAGCGCGTCGTCCATCGCCTCCAGTTGCCCCTGGGCCTCGGCGCAGATGGCCGCTCGCGCCAGGTCACAGGCCCGCAGGTGCATGGGCCGCTGCAGGACGGGGTTGCAGGACTTGTCGAGCGGGAAGTGCCGGCGCACTACCTGGATGTCGGGCCGCCTGCGCAGGACCTCGCGCAACTCGTCGTGGGCCAGCCTGCAGAAGTGGCACTCGTAGTCGCTGAAGAGCACGGCCGGTCCGGTGGCGGCCGGAAGCGGAGGCGGCAGCGCCAGCAGGTTCGACGCGGCCGAGGGCTCCAGCGCCGGGCGCGCCCGGGCCTCGAGCCGAGGAGCGCCCGCCACCAGCGCCAGCAGGCCGGCCACCCCCGCCACCGCCAGCGCCGCAACCCCGCGCGGCCGGCGCCCCGCTGCCCCAAGGTCGGCCCGGACCGACGCCGCGAGCCCTGCCGGGCGGCAGGCCCACCACCCCACCAGCAGCAGCCCGAGCGAGATGCCCCAGGACCCCATGCAGAGCAGGCACCAGGCCCCGATGACCGCCTTGGAGATGTAAGCCAGCACCAGCGATCCGGCCGTCGCCACCGCGCCGAACAGCAGCAGCAGACCGGCCGGCCAGCCCGGGTGAAGCCGGCTCGCCGAGAGCCCCCAGGCCGAGAGCGCCGCCGCCAGGGCGTAGCCAAGCACCCCCCAGACAGCCACCGGCAGGCCCAGCAGCACCGACCAGCGGCTCAGCGCCACCTTGTCGCAGTTGACCTCTTCACTGATGGTACAGAAGCTGGTCAGGCCCGCCGCCGCGTCATGATGGACCCCGACCAGCAGGTAGGCGAGCACCATGCCGGCCAGGGCGAGGGCAAGCGCCACCGCGAAGGCGGCGCGCGGCACGGGGGAACCAGAAGGCGGAGCGGTCTTGCGAGCCATCGAGCGGGAGCGCTAGTCGATCGAGCAGGGCTTGACCGGCTCGCACGGCTTGGCCTCGGCCGCCTTGGCTGGAGCGGTTCCCTGGGCGGGGGCGATCCCCTTCGACGGCGCAGTTCCTCCGGACGGCGCAGTTCCTCCCAACGGCGGACTTGCCATGGCCGGTCTCGCCGCCTCGGCAGACCCCGAGGCCTTGGCCAGGGCGGCCCCCTTGGCCGGCTCGCTCGCCTTGGCCGCGGGTGACACCGTCGCCTTCTCGGGCGGGCCATCGGAGAGCGTGAAGAGCGCCAGGGAGGCGACGACTGCATTGGGGATGACTTTGAACATGTGGTCTCGAACCTCGTAGCGGGGAGTTAACCCGGCCCACCCCCCGGGCGCAACCGCCACGGCGCCGCGCCGGGGGGGTCGGCCTCGCCGCTCGCTTGCCTGGCAGCCACGAGCCTGGTGCCCCGCTCCCTCCTCGATGCAACCCCGGAGCCCGGCCTCCATTCCCACCGCTCCCCGCCTCCTCACCGCCCCGGCTCCGCGGCGGCCCCCCCGGCCGCCCCGGCCCCAGACCTGCCGCGCAGCGCATCGCGCTCACGCTCGGCCGTGGCCGCCCTCGCCGCCTCCCGCTCCGAGAGTGCCCGCGCCGCGCCCAAGGCCGCGGCATTCTCCCGCAGCTCCCGCTCCAGGGCGCTCCGCCGGTTCTCCAGCGCCCGCGCCTGGCCCTCGACGTCGCTCACCCGCCTTCGCGCCTCGTCACGCTCTCCGGCCGCCCGCCCAGCGTCCTTGAGCGCCACCGCTTCGCGGCGCTGGGCCTCGGCCGCCACCTCGCGCATCGCCGCCAGCTGTCCCTCCAGCGCGGCCACCCGCCTGGCCGCCTCCTTGGCCTCTCCCTCGGCGCGAGTGGCCACCTCGCGCTGGCGATCGGCCTGCTCCCTGGCGGCGCCAAGCGCCTGCTCCAGCTTCGGCAGCTGCGCCAGGCGGGCCTCGACCCGCTTCAGCTCCTTCTGCTTGGCGTCGGCCGCCCCTTCCAGCCGGTCGATGTCCGCCTCCAGGGACCTCCGTGACCTCTCCAGCTCCTCGAGCTTCCGGCCCAGCGTCGCCTCGCGGGCCGCCAGCTCGACCACCTTCCCGGTCAGCAGCTGGTACCCGGCCACCACCAGAGGCAGCAGCGCCGCCACCACCACCGCCACGGCCACCAGCTCGGCCCGGTGGCGACGGAGGAAGAGCGCGGTGCGCCGCAGCCAGGAGCGCCGCTCGTGCCAGGTCGGCTCGAGGCGGCGGAAGCGCCGCAGCTCCTCGGCCAGCGCGCCGGCCGAGCTGGGGCGATCCTCCGGCCTGATCTCGAGGGCCCGGGTCACGATCTCCCGGAGCCGAGGCGGCACCGTGCCCGGCAGCTCTGGCGGCCTGGGGTCGGCGTCGCCGATCCGGCCGGCGTGCGGCGCCGCGCCGGAGAGGAGGAAGTAGAGCGTTCCACCCAGCGTGTAGACGTCCGACGCCGGCGTCGGCGGGAGCCGGTCGCGCCATTGCTCCGGCGCCATGTAGGCCACGGTGCCGATGGGCATCGACCTCGCCGAGCCGGCCCCGCGCCCGGTGCCGCCCTCCATCGCGGCCGGGTTGGCCGCCGCCAACGAGGTGGCGATGCCAAAGTCGGCCAGCATCACCCTTCGGCTCTCCGGCGTGAGCAGCACGTTCTCGGGCTTCACGTCGCCGTGGACGATGCCGGTCCGATGCGCCGCATGGACGGCGCTCGCCAGGTCTTCCACCAGCCGGGCAGCCTCCCCGGGCGTCAGGCCAGGCTGCGCCTCGCGCAGCGACCGGCCGATCCGGATCGAGCCGGGGGCGTCCTCGTCGGGGTCGGCGCAGACCGCCATCTCCACGTAGAACGGCCCGCCCTCGATGCGCCCGGCGTCGAAGACCGGCACCACGTGGGCGCTGGGGATGCGCCGGGCCCGCCCGGCCTCGCGCCGCACCTGCTCGACGAACTCGCTCATGCCCGGACCGGGGCGCAGCAGCTTGAGCGCCACGTAGCCCTCCAGCGGCCGGCGCCTCGCAAGGTAGACCTTCCCGTGCGCCCCGGCCCCCAGCTCCCGCTCCAGCGTGAAGGGCCCGAGTTCCACCGGGTACGGGCCCGAGGGCAGCGGACCGTCGGGCCGGTCGTAGTGGGCCAGCAGGCCGCGCACCAACTCGGCCAGCCCCGCGTCTCCGCCGCAGAGCTCGTCGATGAGCCGGGGCCACTCGCCCCGGTCGTGCCTCAACACCAGTTCCACCACCACGTCGGCACCCAGCCTGGTCACGTGCCCGCCTCCTCTCCCACGCCACCCTTCGCCTCGCGCGCCGCCACCCAGGCCGCGAAGAGCTGCAGATCCTGCTCCACGCGCGCCGGCGTCGAACCGACCGCCGCCGCGATGGCCGTCCGCGACTCACCCCGCAGGTAGAAGCGGCGGGCCGCCTCGGCGATCAGCTCGCGCCGTCCCAGCCTCGCGTCGACGGCCACCGCGGCTACCGCTCGCTCCACCAGCCCGAGGTCCGGGGCCACCGCCAGCCTGGCCCAGGCGAGGAAGAAGGCGATCCGCTGCTGCACCATCCCCTTCGACTCCCCGAGCAGGTCGGCGGTCTCGGACTGCGTGAAGCCGGCCACCAGGTGGCACTCCACGGCGCGGGCGATGCGCCGCCGCCGCGAGATGTTGGGATCGGCCCGCAGCCGCCCCAGCAGCTCAAGCACCGCCAGCGACTCCTCCCGGCTGGCCGTCACCGGTTCGCCCTGGAGCAGCGTGAGCACCGGCAACAGCGAGGCCGTCTCACGCCCCCTCCGCCGCGCCGTGGCCCGCCAGCGGGAGATCCAGAGCCGGCGGATCAAGAAGAGGCAGTAGGCGGTGAAGTGCCGAGCGTCGCGGAAGGTGGTGCGCCGGCGCAGGATCTGCTCCAGCGCGGTGTGGAGCCCGGCGGTCCCGGCCAGGGTCGGCGGGGCGCCACGACTCATGGCCCTGACCCGCTCACGGAGCTCGTCGTACGCCTCGGCGACGAGCCGCTCCGTGCTCGGTCCCTGCCCGACTGGTCCCTGGGTCGACATCCCGAAAACGGAGGGTACCCCGGCACCGCCTTCCAGGGCAGGGGCGGAGGGGAATCCCGGGGTCCAAGGATTGTTGAATCCCCCGTATTGGCGAGAGGTTGAGTCCTCTCCAGTGGAGCGTCGGGTAGCCAGAACGGCAGGCGGCGGCGTTTCAATAGCATGGGGGCCTGTCGCCCCGAGGAGATACCGCCGATGCCGAACCAACTGGCCCTGGCCGTTCCGACCGAGAGTCGTTGCGGCAGTCCTGCCCCGGGTGGCCTTGCCGCCGACGCCGAGCGCTGGGCTCACCTTCTCGATCACGCCCGCATGGTCGCCGCCAAGGTGCTGCGCCGCCCCAAGTCGCACCCCGACGTCGAGGACCGGGCGCAAGACGCGCTGGTGGCCTTCCTCACCTCCGGCCTGCCCCGCTTCGACGCGGAGCTCGGCACCCCGGAGGCGCTGCTCGGCACCATCGTGCGCAACCGGGCCCTCTCGCAGCTGCGCGACGGCGCCACCCGCTCCCGGCTCGGCGCCCAGCTGGCCGCCGAGAGCCCCTCCTCGGCCCCCGGCACCCAGCGCCGGGCCGACGCGATCAGCGATCTCGGCCGCGTCCTCGCCAGGCTCTGCCCCGGTCACGCGGAGGCGCTGGTCTCCATCGACCTGGTCGGCGAGGGGATCGCCGACGCGGCCCGCCGCCTCGGCAAGAGCTACCAGGCCATGAACGGCCAGGTGGGTCACGCCCGCGCCGCGGCCCGGCGGGTGGCCATGGAGCTCGCGGCGGCATAGTGCCCCGGCCACCAC
>JANPOM010000498.1:0-3530 GCA_031427995.1 Anaeromyxobacter sp.
CCGGCGTTGGTGTCCGACCACGCGTACTTGAGCCCGGGAGGGTCCAGCAGGTGCGACGTCCAGGTGACGCCGTCGGCGGAGGTGTAGGTGTTCTTGACGGCGTCGGCGGCCGCGTAGGTGCCGGCGCTGGCGGTCACGCCCACCAGCGCCTGCGTGGTGAGGGAGCCCCGCGAAGTCCAGGTAACCGCGTCGGAGGAGGTGAGGACCGCGCCGGCGCTCCCCACCGCGACGAAGCCCTTGGGGTCGTAGGTGACTCCGGCCAGGTACTGGGTGGTACCGGAGGCCTGGGCCGTCCAGCCCACGCCGTCGGCCGAGGTGAGGATGGTGCCGGCGTACCCGGTGGCCACGAACTGGCTACCGCCGAAGGTGACAGCGAGCAGCTCCACCGAGGTGCCCGAGATCCGCGGCGTCCAGCTGGCGCCGTCGGCCGAGGAGAGGACGACGCCCCCCGCCCCGACCGCCACGAAGACGCTGCCGCCGCGCGCCACGCCACGCAGGTTGGCCGAGGCGCCGGAGCTGCGCGAGGTCCATGTGGCGCCGTCGGTGCTGGTCAGGATGGTCCCTTGGTCGCCCACGGCCACCGCGATCCCGCCCGCCGGGTCCACGGCGATGGCGCGGAGCGTCTGGTTGACGGTGAGCGGGTGGCCGGCCCAGGAGACCGAGTCGGTGCTGGTGACCACCGCCCCCCCGCCGCCGACCGCGATGCGCGTGGTCCCCAGCTCCACCGCGGCGTAGATGGAGGTGGGGAAGGGCCGGTAGGCGACCCACCCTGAGAAGGTGATGGCGAGGCTGCGGTCGGCGCTCATGGTGAAGGTGCAGGGGCCCTGGACCCCGAAGCACGGGTCGGGCCAGCCCGGGAAGGAGGAGGTGGCCGACGGCGTGGCGGCCAGCGTCACCGAGGCGCCCTGGTCGAAGGAGGCGCTGCAGCCGGTGGCCGAGCCGCTGCTGCAGTTGATCCCGGCCGGGGCGCTGGTGATGGTCCCGGACCCGTCGCCAGCCGGGGTGATGGTGAGGACCGGGCGGGTGAAGGAGACTGTGGCGCTCCGGTCCACGTCCATGGTCAGGGAGCAGGTGGTCCCGGTGCCGCCGCAGGCCCCGCTCCACCCCACCAGGACCGACCCGGCCGCCGGGGACGCGCTCAGGTTGACCGGGCTGCCCGCGGTGAAGCTGGCGGTGCAGGTGCCCGGGCAGGAGATGCCAGCGGGCGAGGAGGTGATGGTCCCGACGCCGTTCCCCGCCGCCGTGACGCTGAGCGTGCGCCCCCCCAGGTCGAAGGTCGCGGTGACGGTGCTGTCGGCGCCCAGCGTGACGGTGCAGGCGCCGGTGCCGGTGCAGGCCCCGGACCACCCGGCGAAGCTGGACCCCGCACTGGCCAGGGCGCTCAAGGTGACCACCGTGCCGGCCGCGAAGCTGGGGCTGCAGGCGCCCGGGCAGGAGACGCCCGCCGGCGAGGAGGTTACCGTCCCGGAGCCAGTCCCCGCCATCACGACGTTGAGCGTGCGCGGCCCCGGGCTGAAGGTGGCGGTCACGCTGGCGTCGGCGCCCATGGTGACGGTACAGGCGCCGGTGCCGGCGCAGGCCCCGGACCAGCCGGCGAAGACGGACCCTACGTTGGGCGAGGCGGTGAGCGTGACCACGCTGCCATCGGCGAAGCCGGCGCTGCAGATCCCCGGGCAGTCGATGCCGGCCGGCGAGGAGGTGACCGTCCCGGCGCCGGACCCCACCGACCCCACGGTGAGGGTCCGGGCACCCGTGTTGAACGTGGCGGTGACGCTGGCGTCGGCGCGGAGCGTGACCGTGCACGCGCCGGTGCCGGTGCAGGCGCCGGACCAGCCGGCGAAGCTGGACCCTGGGCTGGCCGAGGCGCTCAAGGTGACCACCGTGCCCGACGTGAAGGTGCTGCTGCACGAGGCGCTGGCCGGACCGCAGGCGATCCCGGCGCCGGTCACCAGCCCCTGTCCGGTTCCACTTCGGGTGACGGTGAGGGCGTACTGGGCTGGAGGCGTAGAGCCGCCTCCGCCGCCGCCGCACCCGGCAGCAGTACCGATCAGGACGACGGCGAGACACGCGAGCGCGGCGGCCCTGACCATGGACGACCTCCCTGGATGGCGATGGCTGGAACTGGTGAGGCTCGACCCTACGGCCATCGGTGGACTATCACTATAGGGGAGACGTGGGACGCGGAGCAGAACGCCGCCAAGCCGACGCCTGGCCCCTGCTCAGCGGAGCTCGAGCGTGGCCGTGACCGCGAGATCCAGGCCAGGGGCCGGGACCTGCACGCCCTCGCTCGAGTTGATGAGGCAGGCCTGGACGGCTGGCGGAAGGTCGCCGCTCTCGTCGGCGAGGCTGCGCGACATCTCCTTTCCCTGCCCGTCGAAGACCACGTGGAAAGTCACGCTACGGGGCCGGGCGCTGGCGTGACCGGGCTGCTCGGGCCAGCAGCGCGTCGCGATCTGCTCGCGCTGGGCCTGGAGCGCCACGGTGGTCGCCTGGCGGGTCTGCTCCATCAACTCCGGCGAGGCGAAGCGGGGTGCCGGCGCCGGGGCCACGGCCACAGCCACCGTGGCCGCGGTGCCAGCGAAAGCCGCGAGTGTCGGCTGCGCCGCGCCAGTCTGGGGCGGCGACGCGCTCCACGCCTCGGGCTGGCGCTCCGGCGCGACGGCGCCGGAGGCGGCGGACCGGCGCGGTGGATCGGCGACCGAAACGCGACCCGCCAGGAAGGAGAGACCGCCGACCAGCAGGGCCCCGAGCGCGAGGCGCCACGGCGATCGGCGCGCGGCGGGAGTACCGGTGGGAGTAGTCATGAGGTGAAGGCGCGGGGCGCGGGCTTCCCTGCCCCGCGCCTCGCGCCGAGTCCTGCGGAGTTGGCCGCTAGGTCCTGACGATCGTCACCACGTTGTTGCAGTAGACGGTGGTGGCCGGGAACCCGACGAATTCCGAATCGACCACGGCCGCCGAGAAGATGTAGGTGGAGCCGGCCGCCAGGTTGAGCACGCCGGTCATGCCATTGGTGACGCCGGCCGCACCGGTGCCGTTGTTCTTCTGGTAGTGCCACGAGCCGAAATTGGTGTCGGCGCTGGCGTTGACGTTGTAGCCGGGCCGCACGCCGACGCCAGAGTTGACCGGCAGGGACGGGACCGAGGCCTGGACGTTGATGATGGCGCGCTCATTGGCGCCGGCGACGTAGGCGGGGGTCTTGCAGAAGTACTGGAACGTGCCCCCCACGAAGGCCGCGCTGAAGGCTGTGGTGTTGACATAGAGCGTGGTGACCACGCCGGAGATGCCCTGCGGGCCGGTAGGGCCGGTAGGGCCGATCGCACCGGTCGCTCCGATCGCGCCGGTCGCTCCGATCGCGCCGGTCGCGCCGGTCGCACCGGTCGCACCGGTCGCTCCGGTCGCGCCGGTCGCTCCGATCGCACCAGCAGGACCGGTAGGACCGGCGACGCCGGCAGTACCGGCGGGGCCGGTCGCGCCGGCAGGACCGATACCGCCTGCGGGTCCAGCGGCGCCGGTGGGGCCGGTGGGGCCGG
>JANPOM010000499.1:0-1464 GCA_031427995.1 Anaeromyxobacter sp.
CAGCACTACAATTGAGAACGCCCCCGCAGCTGGCGCTTACGCAGGAAACACGAACGCGGTTCGGGTAGTACTCACAGCTTCGAAACCTTTGCCATTTTCCAGCATATTTCTCGCAAACGCCCCGGTAATCAGGGCCGAATCAACGAGTATGGAGTTATCAATGGGCAAGTTCTGCGTTCTGGCATTGGAACGCTCGTCGCGATCGAAGATCATGAAGCGCGGCGCCGACTCGAAGGGGAAGGCCTCGCGAAGTTGCTGCGCGACCCAGGCGGCGGTCGGGCTCGTCGTGACGGCGCAGCGGACCACCTCGCGGCGGCCGTGACGGATGATGAAGAGCACCTGGAAGGCGCGGAACGTCGCCGTGGGCGCGGAGAAGAAGTCCATGGCGGCGATGCCGCCTCGGTGGTTCCGGAGGAAGGTCGTCCAGGTCTGCCCAGTTCTCGGGGCGCGAGGCAGGTTGCGCAGGTAACGCGTGACGCTACGCTCGGAGACCTCGAAGCCGAGGCAGAGCAGTTCTCCGTGCGGGGCGCTCCCCAGGAATTCTCCGTGGCCATCCTCCGGATGAGAGCTCGGACCTCGCACGGGAGGGGAGGGCGGCCAGAGCGCCTGCCGCGCCTGGACAGCCAGTTCCAGTAGATGCGGAAGCCGGCGCGGTGCCAGCCAACGACAGTATCCGGCTTGACGATGGTGAGGGTCTCGGCCCAACCGCTCCAGAAGCGGCGCAGCAGGACCCAGAAGAGCCGGTCGGCGGGACGGATGTCGGGGGGTCGTCGACCGGCCAGGGTGACGAGCTGTTGGCGGAGGGCCAGATTCTCGACCACCAGGTCGCGTCGGGAGAGCATGGCCGAGCGGACCGTCGGCAGGAGGGCTACGAGGAGGCGAAGCATCGAGGCGGGGAGGATCCAGGCCCAAGGAAAAATCGTCAATGATTCTAGCCCGAACGGCGTTCTGGCGAACGACAGGGTTTTCGGTAACCACAACTGGCGAACCACAGACGGAGCTCATTTGCACAAGCATGCACATGCATGTAGCATGTCTCCATGAGGACGACGGTCGAGATCAGCGACGAACAGCGGGCACAGCTCCTGAAGCTCGCCGCACAGCGCGGTGAGAAGGGGTTCTCTTCGCTTATCCGAGAGGCGCTGGACCTCTACATGAAGCAGCACCGGGCGCGGCGCGAGGCGGTCGCCAACGCACTCCGGGTCAAGGGAAGCTTCTCCGACGAGGAGGCAGATGCCCTCCAGGAGTCGGTTGGGAAGCTGCGCGAGGTGTGGCGGTGATCATCGCCGACACCGACGTCCTCATCGACTTCTTGCGCGGGCGAGGTGGTGCGGCGAAGCGGGTCGCGCTCGAACTCGAGACGAGGTCCTTCGGTACCACCGCGATCACAACGTTCGAGCTTCGGTCGGGTGCCCACACCTCGAATCAGAGGAAAGGGATCGACACGCTCCTCGACGCCATGAC
>JANPOM010000500.1:0-13072 GCA_031427995.1 Anaeromyxobacter sp.
ACCGAAGCGAGGCTGGCGCCCGAGGAGGGAGCAGCGGAAGCGTAGCAGCGCTACTCTGAGCAGCGGACCGACGAGGCCGCCTGCCGCAGCGAGAGGATCGGCGCTCGCAGTGGTCAGTATGCCTGGGTCGGGGCACTAGGACTGGAGGTCGCCGCCTTGGCCCAGGCCCGGCTCGCCGAAGAGCGGCGGCAGGCTGCGCGCCGCCGCGGCCGCCGGGAGCTGCGGCGTGGGGAGCGCCTCCGGGAGTGGTGGCGGCCCAGCGCCGTCGTCGAGCTGCCAGCGGTCGCAGAGCGGTGGCTCGGCTGGCAGCTCCTCGAGGAAGCGCGAGGCCTTCATCACCACCCGCTCGCGGTCGCGCGGCGCCGCCATGACCGGGTAGACCAGGTAGAGCTGGTCCTTGGCGCGGGTGCAGGCCACGTAGAAGAGCCGGCGCTCCTCCTCCTCGCCGTCGAGGTCCTTGAGCGCCTGGGCGCTGGGGAAGCGGCCGTCGGCCAGCCAGACCACGAAGACCGCCCGCCACTCCAGCCCCTTGGCCTGGTGGACGCTGGAGAGGACCATCTTCTCGTCCGGCTCGCCCCCCTCGCTCACCGTCTCGGCGGAGAGCTCGGAGAGCAGCGAGATCTCGGCCAGGAAGGTCTCGGTGTCGGCCCAGCCCCGGGCGTAATCGGCCAGCTGGCGCAGGTCCTCGAGCCGCGACTCGGCGTTCATGAACTCGGCCCGCAGGTACTCCTCGTAGCCGCCCGCCAGCACCGCTTCGATCGACTCCCCCGGCAGGTCGCAGCTGGGCCGGGCGGCGATGCGCCGCAGCAGCTCGACCAGGGCCAGGTAGCCGGGCCTCCCCTTGGCCGGGACCTGGGCCAGCAGGTCCGGGGCCCGCAGGTCGTCGACCGCGCCGGCGCCGCGCCGCCGCGCCATCAGCGTGGCCCAGACCGCCTGCGCCGTGGCGGTGCCGACGCCCGGCGTCACCTTGAGGCAGCGCTTGAGCGCCAGCTCGTCGCCCGGGTTGCGGACGAAGCGGAGGTGGGCCAACACGTCCTTGACGTGAGCCGCCTCGAAGAAGCGCACCCCGGAGCGGACCACGAAGGGGATGCCCCGCCGCGCCAGCTCGAACTGGATCTCCATCGAGTGGTGGTGGGCGCGGTAGAGCACGGCGATCTCGGGGAGCGGAACCCCCTCGTCCCGCAGCTCCAGCACCCGCTGCGCCGTGAAGGCGGCCTGCTGGAAGAGGTCGCGGCAGGGAACCAGCGCCGGCATCTGGCCATCAGGCCGCACGCTGCAGAGCTCCTTCTTGAACTGCTTCAGGTTGCAGGCGATCGAGGCGTTGGCCAGGGAGAGGATCTGCGGCGTGGAGCGGTAGTTGACGGTCAACGCGAAGCGCCGCGCCGCCGGGTAGCGCTGCTCGAACTCGAGGATGTTGGCGAAGTGGGCGCCGCGGAAGCCATAGATGCTCTGGGCGTCGTCGCCGACCACGCAGAGGTCCTGGTGGTCCTGCGCCAGCAGGTCGATGATGTCGCCCTGCAGCCGGTTGGTGTCCTGGTACTCGTCGACCAGGAGGTGGCGGTACTTCCCAGCCAGCGATCGCCGCACCGGCTCGTGCTCGGCCAGCAGCACCTTCCAGTTGAGCAGCAGGTCGTCGAAGTCCATGGCGTTGAGGTCGCGCTTCCGCTCGGCGAAGCGCCTCGCCACCCTCAGCAGCTCCTCGGTGAGCGGGATGAACTGGGGCCGGCGCGTCGCCACCACCTCGGCCAGCGGCGTCTGGGTGTTGATGGCCATCGAGCAGAGGTCGACCAGCACGTCGGCCTTGGGGAAGCGGCGGGGCCCGACCGCCAGCCCGCAGTCGGCCACCGCCGCCGACATCACGTCGTCGGAGTCCTCGCGGTCGAGGATCGAGTAGCCGCGGGCGTAGCCGAGCGCGGCGGCGTGCTCGCGCAGCACCAGGTGGGCGACGTGGTGGAAGGTCCCGCCAGTGAGCCGCCGGGTCTCGATCCGCGCCACCTCCTCCACCCGGCGCAGCATCTCGCGCGCCGCCTTGTTGGTGAAGGTGAGGAGCAGGATCGACTCGGGCGAGGCCCCCTCGTGGAGCAGGCGCGCCACTCTCCAGGTGAGCGTTCGGGTCTTGCCCGAGCCGGCCCCGGCCACCACCAGGATCGGCCCGGGCGGCGCTTCCACCACGGCGATCTGCTGATCGTTGAGGAGCCCGTGGTAGTCGAGCGTGGGCCCGCCGCGGGGGGCGGTGGTGAGCCTGTAGATCCGTGACATGCGTTCAGGTCCACGCTACCGCCCCAGCGGGTGGGGCGTCAAACCGGGGCCGGCGCCATCAAGGGAAGACGCCGAAGCGCCCGCAGGAGCGGCAGCGCCACTCCCGGGCGGCGGCCTCGGCGCCGCAGCGACCGCAGCGGAGCGGCCCCGGCTTGCGCCGCAGCGTCTCCACGGTCAGGGCGTGGCGCACCGCCAGCTCCCCGGGGTCGGCCGGCGAGGGCGTCTCGGAGCGGCGCAGGACCTCGCGGAGCGCCAAGGTAACCTCGCCGGTCAGGTCGAGCCGCAGCGCCTCGCCGCCCTCCTCCAGCGCCTCGCGGCGGCGCCCGGCCCGGTGGAGCAGTCGGGCCAGCAGCAACCGGAGCGCTGCGTCCCGCGGCCTGGCCTCGACCAGCGGCTGGAGCCGTGCCAAGGCCCGGGCCGGATCCGTCAGCCGCTCCAGCGCCCCGCCGGCCAGCAGCGCCTCGCCCGGCTGCTGGCGCAGCGCCTCGACCAGCGCGTCGAGCGCGGCCTCGGCCTGGCCCGCGGCCGCCAGCGCCTCGGCCAGGGAGAGCAGGCCGTCGGCGCAGCCCGGGTCGGCCTCGATCGCCTCCCTGGCGCCTTGCCGCGCCGGATCGGGACGCCCTGCCGCCAGCTCGGCCCGCGACGCCGCCGCCAGCAGGTGGGCCCTGAGCCGCCCCGAGTCCGGCCCGGGCAGCGCCGCCTGGAGCGCCGCCGCTTCGCGCCAGCGCCCCTGGTCGGCCAGCACCTCGCGCAGCGCCTCGGCCGCGCCGCGCTCGCTCCCGGCCCGCGTCGCCAGCAGCTCGGCCGCCTCGGCCAGCATGCCGCTGCGCCGGTAGTCCTTCGCCAGCTCCAGCTCCACCTCGCCGCGCCGGGCCGGATCGAGCAGCCCCGAGACCAGCATGTTGCGGTGAAGGCCGATGGCACGGGCGTGATCGCCGGTGCGCCGGAAGAGTTCGCCGAGCGCGAGATAGGTGTCGAGGGCCTGAGGGGTGCCGAGCCGGGCCGCGTCGGAGAGCGCGGCGATGGCCGCGTCCGGGTCATCGGAGATCATGGAGCGGACCCCGGCGAGGATGGCCTGGGCCTCGGAGCGCCGCCGCCGGTGCCGGCTCACCGCGACCAGCAGCGCCCCCAGCGCCGCTCCGGCCCCGACCAGCTCGGCGAGCTGCCGCCCGGAGAACTCCAGCATCACGCTACCCCGCCGCGAAGCCGGCGCGGACCTTCTCCCAACTGCTGTCGAGGTGGTCGACCATGACCCGGATGTCGGCCAGCACCGGCATGAAGTTGTTGTCGCCGGCCCAGCGCGGCACCAGGTGCCAGTGCAGGTGGTCGACTATCCCGGCACCCCCGGCCCGTCCCAGGTTCATGCCGATGTTGAGCCCCTCTGGCCGGTAGACCGATCGCAGCACCACCGCGGTCCGGCGCAGCAGCTCCTGCAGCCCGGACCACTCCACCGCCGGCAGGCCGTCGAGGTCGGCGCCGTGCCGGCGCGGCACCACCATGAGGTGGCCCGAGTTGTAGGGGAAGCGGTTGAGGATGACGAAGGCGTGCTCGGCCCGGTGGACGATCAGGTTCTTGCGGTCGTCCTCCGGCCGCGCCGAGGGGAAGTCACAGAAGATGCACCCAGCCGGCTTGTCGGCCGAGATGAACTCCATGCGCCAGGGCGCCCAGAGGGGACGGTCCATCCCCTACCTCGAGAGAAAGTAGAGGCCGGGCTGGCGGGCCTCGCTAGCCTCGGCCTGCAGCTCGGCGCGGATGGCCTGCGCCGCCGCGCGGGCGCCGCCGCTCACCAGCTGCTCGAAGAAGCGCGCCCCGTCCTCGGGCGGGTAGACCAGCGACGCCTCGCCGGTGGCGCCGGCCTCCTTCATGGCGAGATCGACGGCGCTGTAGAAGTTGCCGAGCTCGTCGATGAGCCCCAGCCTCTTGGCGTCCTCTCCGGTGATGACCCGGCCATCGGCCACCTCGCGGATCTGGTCGGCCGGCAGGCCACGGCCCTCGGCCACCGCGCCGAGGAACTGCTCGTAGATCCGGTTGGTGGTCTCCTGCCAGTAGGCCCGCTCCTCCGGCGACATCTCGCGGAAGGGGCTTCCCATGTCCTTGAGCTTGCCGCTCTTGATGGTCTCGAACTTGAGGTCGAAGCGGGCCACCAGCCCCTTGGCGTTGACGAACTGGCTGATGACGCCGATCGAGCCGGTCAGGGTCCCCGGCTCGGCCACGATCTTGCGGCAGCCGACCGCCACGTAGAAGCCGCCCGAGGCGGCGATGTTGCCGAGCGAGCAGACCACCGGCTTCTTCTTGTCGACCTTGCGGACCTCCTCGTAGATCTCCTGCGAGGGGGCCACCGCTCCGCCGGGAGAGTCGATGCGGACCAGGATGGCCTTGATGGAGGAGTCCTCGGCGAAACGGCGCAGCTGCTTCATGGTCCGCTCGGAGTCGACGCCGCCCGGGCCGCCGCCGATGGCCCCCTTCACCTCCACCACGCCGATGCGCGGGCCGCCGCTCAGGTGCGGGGTCTCACCCTTGACGACGCCATAGGCGAGCACCAGGAAGCCGAAGAAGACCAGGAAGAGGCCGCCGAAGATCGAGGCGACCACCCAGAGGGCGAGCCGGTCCCGGCGCGGCGGCGCGGGCGGTGCGACCTGCGGCAGCGCCTGGCCCCAGCCCGGGGGCGCCCCCCACCCTGGCGGCGCGCCCCAACCCGGCGGCGGAGGCGCGGGAGGCTGCGGGAGCGGCGGCGGCGGGGCCGGGGCACCCGCCATCACCTGCTGGGGCTCGACGGGGACGGTGGGGAGCGGTTCGTTCGGGTCGCGAGGGTCCATGCGAATACGAGGTAATCACGCGCCGCCGGGCGCCGCAATAGAGCTTCCCGGTCGCAGCCTGGAGTCGTGCCCGGCGGGCGGCCGGCTACTTCCGCCGGTTGAACTTCTCCATCAGGTCGCCGAGCCGCGCCCGGCCATCGCCCTGGCGGCGCAGGTACTCCCGGTAATCCTCCTCGCCGCCGTCGCGGTTGAGCGCCTTGATCGAGAGCGCCACCTTGCGTTCCTGCAGGTCCATGTCGATGACCTTGACCTCGATCTCGTCGCCCTCCTTGACCACGTCGCGGGGGTTCTCGACGCGCTCGTCCTTCATCTCGGAGACGTGGACCAGCCCCTCGATGCCCGGCTCGACCTCGACGAAGGCCCCGAAGTCGGTGACCTTGGTGACCTTGCCCTTGAGGCGCGAGCCGACCGGGTGCCGCTCGGTCAGCGTGGTCCAGGGGTCGGCGGCGATCTGCTTGATGCCCAGGCTGAAGCGCTCGTTCTCGACGTCGATGTTGAGCACCACCGCCTCGACCACGTCACCCTTCTTGAACTTCTCGCCCGGGTGCTTGATGCGCTCGGTCCAGGAGATGTCGGAGACGTGCACCAGGCCGTCGATGCCCTCCTCGACGCCGACGAAGATGCCGAAGTCGGTGACGTTGCGCACCTCTCCGCGGATGACGGAGCCGATGGGGTACTTGTCCTCCAGCAGCGTCCACGGGTTGGCCTCGATCTGCTTCATGCCGAGGCTGATCCGCTTGGCCTTCGGATCGATGTCGAGCACCACGGCCTCGACCAGCTCGGCCTGGTTGACCAGCTTGGACGGGTGCTTGACCCGCTTGGTCCAGCTCATCTCGGAGACGTGGACCAGCCCCTCGACGCCCTGCTCCAGCTCGATGAAGGCGCCGTAGTCGGTCAGGCTGACCACCTTGCCCTTGACCCGCGTGCCGACCGGGTACTTCTCGTCGGCGCGGTGCCAGGGATCTTCCTGGATCTGCTTGAGGCCGAGGCTGACGCGCTCGGTGGCCGGGTCGAACTTGAGGACCACGACCTTGACCTCCTGCCCGACCTCGAACATCTCGCTGGGGTGGCCGACGCGGCCCCAGGACATGTCGGTGACGTGCAGCAGGCCGTCGATCCCACCCAGGTCGATGAAGGCACCGTAGTCGGTGAGGTTCTTGACGACGCCCTTGAGGACCGCGCCCTCCTTGAGGTTCTTGAGGGTCTCCTTCTTGAGCTCCTCGCGCTCCTTCTCGAGCAGCACGCGGCGCGACAGGACGATGTTCCCGCGCTTCTTGTTGAACTTGATGACCTTGAACTTGAACTTCTCGCCGATGAGCTTGTCCAGGTTGCGGACCGGCCGGATGTCGACCTGGCTGCCGGGGAGGAACGCCTTCACGCCGATGTCGACCGAGAGGCCGCCCTTGACGCGACCGACGATGATGCCTTCGACGAGCTCGTCGCGCTCACACGCGGCGGAGATCTCGTCCCAGATGCGCATCTTGTCGGCCTTCTCCTTGGAGAGGACCACCATTCCCGTGTCGTTCTCGCGCGACTCGACGAGGACCTCGATCCTGTCGCCGATCTTCACGCCGGGCTGGCCATCCGGGCCCGGGGCGAACTCGCCCATCGAGACCTGGCCTTCCGACTTGTAGCCGATGTCGATGACCGCGTAGTCCTTGGTCAGCTGGATGACGGTGCCGCTGACGACCTTGCCTTCCTCGACGGGGCCCGCGCTGGCCTCGCTGGCGGCGAACATCGCGGCGAAATCTTCAACCTCGACCTCGGTCGAAACGGGAATCTGATTCTCCATGCGTTTGGGCTCGTGCTTTTCTCGGAGGGTGACGACCGGAGGGGACTTCCGTGGCCGCCGCCGCTGCGTGTTGCCCCTGGTTGGAATTCACTCGGAAGGACCCGGGGATCGAGGCCCGCCGCGGGCAGCGGGGACACCCCGGTGCCATCAAAGAGCGCGCAAGCTACACGCCCGAAAATCACCCGTCAATAGGGGGGAGCCCGCGGAGGCGGGCCCATTCGCCGGACCCCACGGCTCAGGCGGCGCCGGCCGGCTGGCCCCGGAGCCCGCGCAGCCAATCGGCCACGCCCTCGACCACCCAGTCGGGCGTCGAAGCCCCGGCCGAGAGCCCCACCACCTGGCAGCCCTCGAACCACTCGGCGCAGAGCTCGGCCTCTGTCTCCACGTGCCAGGTGCGGGGCTGGATGGCCCGGCATATCTCGGCGAGGTGGCGGGTGTTGGCCGAGTTCTTCCCGCCCACCACCACCACCGCGTCAACCTCGGCGGCCAGCGACCGGGCGTCGGCCTGGCGCTCCTCGGTGTCGTTGCAGATGGTGTTGACGGCCCGGACCTCCTTGTGACGCAGCGCCAGCGCCCCCACCAGCCGCTCGAAGTCGGCGCCGATGCAGGTGGTCTGGGCGATGACCGCCACCTTCTTGGCCTTGATGGCCGGGACCGCCCCGCCCGGCTTGACGACCGTGCAGGGACCCTCGGCGTAGGAGATGACGCCCTTCACCTCGGCGTGGTCGGCGTCGCCGACGATGACCAGGTGGTAGCCCTGCCGCGAGAGCCGCTGCGCCATGGCCTGCGGGTACTTCACGTAGGGGCAGGTGCCGTCCACCACGGTGAGGCCTCGGGCCTCGGCCGACTCCAGCTCGGTCTTGACCGCGCCGTGGGTGCGGACCACCACGGTGGTGCCGGGCGCGACCTCGGAGATGGCGTTGACGGTGCCGACCCCCTTCTCCCGCATGCGGGCCACGGCCTGGGGGTTGTGGATGATGGGACCGAGCGTCACTACCTGGCCGACCGCCTGGTCGGCCACCTGCATCACCTGATCGACGGTGCGCCGCACCCCCCAGCAGAAACCGGCGGTGCGGGCGATCTTGACTTCCATCTCAGCTCCTGACGCGGTTCATATAACGCCGCCGCGCCGCATCACAAGCCGCCGTCGCTGGTCTCCCCGGTCTCCCTCCAAGCGCTCCAGCTTCACTGGTCTCCCCGATCTCCAACGAAACGATCTTTTTCTTCCTTGAAGAGCACGTTGAAGGTGGTGAGCGAGCCGTAGCAACGGGTCACGTACTGTTGCAGGTCGACCTTCTCGGCATCGCTCAGCTTCTGGTGGGCGTTGAGCCTGGCCTCAAGGACCCGGAGCCGGTCCCGGATCATCACCACCTTGTGGAGCAGGGCGTCGAGCGGGATCTCCTTGGCCTGCGCGGCCGGGTCGCCCGGCTTGAGGATGATGGTGCCGCCCTCCCACTTGTTGGCCAGCCGGACCTCGGCCGACTCCTCCTGGAGCACCTCGCGGATGGTGGCGGCGAACTCTTCGCGGGTCATGTCGGTCAGCTCCTCTGGCAGCGGGGTGTGCACCGGCGCGGGCCGGGTGAAGGGGACGAAGGTGGTGACGGGGTGGGCCTCACCGGGGCGGCGGACCACCACCGGGCGAAGCGTGGCGGCGCGGCGGCGGCGCTCCGGCTCGGGCGGCAGCGCCGTGGGCACGGCCTGGTCGCGTGCCAGGTAGCGCTCGCAGGGCGGGGCGCTGGCCGGGACGTCGCCGATGCGGACCAGCAGCCGGCAGGGGCCGACCGGGCCCCGCTCGTCGTCGGAGAGGTGGCGCCAGAGCCGGCAGTTCCCGCACTGGCGGGCCCCTGCCAGCAACTCGGTCACCTGGGGCCGCCCCGGGCGGCGAGGCGAGACTCGACCTCGGCGGCCAGGTTCTCGACCACGCCGGCCAGATCGAGCGAGGAGGAGTCGAGCAGGCGGGCGTCCGCGGCCGGCCTGAGCGGCGCCACCGCCCGCTCGCTGTCGTTCTTGTCGCGCCGCCGCTGGTCCTCCAGCACCTGCTCCAGCGTGGAGGGGTCCCCCTTCTGCTGCAGCTCGGCGAAGCGGCGCTGCGACCGCTTCTGCTCGGTGGCGGTGAGGAATACCTTGAGGTCGGCGTCGGGGAAGACCACGGTGCCGATGTCACGCCCCTCCAGCACGGCGCCGCGGTTCTCCGGCGCCAACGCCAGCCGCCGCTGCAGGTCGAGCAGGCCATCCCGCACCACCGGCCGCGCCGAGACGGCGCTGGCCCCGAGTGACATGGGGGGCGTCCGGATGGCGGCCGAGACGTCTTCTCCGCCCAGCAGCACCTGCTGGCCCCCGCCGGGACCGGCCGGGGGAGCGAAGCGGATCCGCAGCGCCGGCAGCAGGTTCCCGAGCCGGGCGTCGTCGTCGAAGGCGATCCCCTGGCGGCTGGCCGCCAGCGCCACGGTCCGGTAGATGGCGCCGGTGTCTACCAGCGCGAAGCCGAGCCGGGCCGCCAGCAGGCGCGAGGCGCTCGACTTGCCGGCGCCGGCCGGGCCGTCGATGGCCACGATGAAGGGGCGCGGGCTCACCCGGCGAGCACCTGGGCCATGGCCGCCAGCAGCCGTGCGTTCTCGGCCGGCACCCCGACCGTGAAGCGCAGCGCCGAGGGGAAGCCGTAGCCGGCCAGCGGGCGGACCACCACCCCTTCGCGCATCAGCTTCTCGAAGAGCTCCTTGCCGATCTTGCCGGGGAAGTCGGCCAGCAGGAAGTTGCCCTGGGACGGGGCCACCGTGGCGCCGAGCGCCTTGAGACCCTCCTCCAGCCTGGGCCGCTCCTCGCGCACCAGCCGGCGGCTCGCCTCGACGTGCTCGCTGTCGGATAGCGCGGCCACCCCGGCCGCCTGCGCCACCAGGCTGGTGTTGAAGGGGGCCCGGACCCGGTCGAGGAAGCCGACCAGCTCGGGGCGGGCCACGCCGTAGCCGAGCCGCAGCCCAGCCAGGCCGTAGATCTTGGAGAAGGTGCGCAGGATCACCAGGTTCGGGTAGCGCTTGCGCAGCGCCAGCGAGTCCTGGTAGCCGGGGGCATCGACGAACTCGAGGTAGGCCTCGTCCAGCACCACCAGCGTCGACTTGGGCATGGCGTCGAGGAAGGGGAGCAGCTCACGCTCGGTGAACCAGGTGCCGGTCGGGTTGTCCGGGTTGGCGAGGAAGACCACCTTGGTGCGCGAGTTGGCCCGCGCCTTGAGCCCCTCCAGGTCGTAGTGGAAGCGCGCCTTCATGGGCGCCTCGACCAGGGTCCGGCCGTGGGCCTGCGTCGCCAGCCGGTAGGCCACGAAGCTCTGCGCCGAGGTCAGCACCTCCTCGCCGTCGAGGACGAAGGTGCGCACCATCAGCTCGATCAGCTCGTTGGAGCCGTTCCCGACGAAGACCTCCTCGGGGGTGACCCCGAGGGTGGCCGCCAGGGCGTGGCGCAACAGGAAGGCCGAGCCGTCCGGGTAGAGGTGCACCCTGGCGGCGGCCTCGCGGGCGGCGGCCAGTGCCTTGGGAGAGGGGCCGAGGGCGTTTTCGTTGGAGGCTAGCTTGGCGACGCCGCTGATCCCGAGCTCGCGCTCGACCTCTTCGATCGGCTTGCCGGGGACGTACGGGGTCAGCGAGGCGACGTTGGGCGGGACGAGGGCCATGGCTGGCCCGGCGTCATATCACGCTCGTCCGCCGCCGCCCTACTCGTCCGAGGTGAAGACGCCGATGGCCCGGTACTTCCGGTAGCGGTCGGCGACGATCTGCTCGGGTGAGAGCAGGCGCAGCTGGGCCAGGTGGCGGCGGATGGCCTCGCCGACGTTGCGGGCCGCCAGGGCGTGGTCGCGGTGGGCGCCGCCGAGCGGCTCCTGCACGATCTCGTCGGTGATGCCGAACCCGGAGAGGTCCCTGGCGGTCAGCTTGAGGGCCTCGGCGCTCTTCTTGGCCTGCCCGGGGTCGCGGTAGAGGATCGAGCTGCAGCTCTCCGGCGAGATGACGTTGTACCAGGCGTACTGGAGCATGAGGATGCGGCTGGTGACGCCGATCCCGAGCGCGCCGCCGGAGGCCCCCTCGCCGATCACCGTCGAGATGGTCGGCACCGACAGCCCCGACATCACCTCGAGGTTGACGGCGATGGCCTCGGCCTGGCCGCGCTCCTCGGCGCCGATGCCCGGGTAGGCGCCCGGGGTGTCGATGAAGATCAGGACCGGCAGCCGGAACCGCTCGGCCAGGTCGAAGAGCCGCCGCGCCTTCCGGTAGCCCTCGGGGCGGGGCATGCCGAAGTTGCGCACCATGTTCTCCTTGGTGCTGCGCCCCTTCTGGTGGCCCATCACCAGCACCGGCGCACCGTCGAAGCGGGCGAAGCCGGAGACGATGGCCCGGTCGGCGGCGAAGCGCCGGTCGCCCTCGATCTCGAGGAAGTCGGTGAAGAGCGCCTTCAGGTAGTCGAGCGTGTATGGCCGGTTGGGATGCCGGGCCAGCTGGACGATCTGCCAGGGGGACAGGTCGTTGAAGATCTCGGCCTGAAGCTTGCGGGCCTTCCGCTCCAGCTTGAGGATCTCTTCGGTGAAGTCTACCTTGGCGCCGCCGGAGAGCTCCTTGAGCTCCCCGATCTTGGACTGCAGCGCCATCAGCGGCCGCTCGAAGTCGAGGGCGAACGTGGGCTTGAGCACGCGCGCCTTATATCATGTCGCCCCAACGAGTCACGGCGCCGCTCGCGCCGCGCTGACGCGCCGCGCCAGCGCGTCGACGTCTACCGGCATGCTGAGCCACTCGACCCCGGGCTCCCTCCGCAGCCAGATCACCTGCCGCCGGGCGTACTGCCGGTGTGCCGCCTGCACTCGCCGGATCGCCTCGCGCACCGGGAGCCCTCCACGCGCCACCGCCACCGCCTCGGCATAGCCGATGGGGAGCCTCGGCGGCAGCGCCTCGCCGAAGCGCTCGAGCAGCCAGCGCGCCTCCTCGAGGATTCCACCGGCGAAGATCGCCTCGACGCGGGCGTCGAGCCGGGCCTTGAGCTCCTCCCGCGGCGGGTCGAGGGCGAGGAAGAGAGCGGCGTGTCGCTGCGGCAGGAAGGCATGGGCGGCGTGGAGCGCCGACTGGGTCTGGCCCCCGGCGGCGATCTCCAGCGCCCGGACGATGCGGACCAGGTCATTGGGCCGGATGCGCGCCGCCGCCCCCGGGTCGATGGCGGCGAGCCGGGCGTGGAGCGCTGGCCGGCCCAGCTCATGCGCCTCGGCCTCGAGCCGGGTCCGCAGCGCCGCGTCGCGTCCTGGAGCGTCGACCACGCCGTGGAGCAGCGCCCGCAGGTAGAGGCCGGTGCCGCCCACCACCAGCGGCAGCCGCCCGCGCGCCGCGATTCCGGCGATGGCCTGATCGGCCAGCGCCACGAAGCGGGCCGCGTCCATCCCCTCCCCGGGCTCCGCCACGTCGAGCAGGTGATGAGCCACCGCGGCCCGCTCGGCCCGGCTCGGCTTGGCGGTCCCGGCGTCGAGGTGGCGGTAGAGCTGCTGCGAGTCGGCGCCGACGATCTCGCCATCCAGCCGGCGCGCCAGCTCGACGGCCAGCGCCGTCTTGCCCGATCCGGTCGGACCGGCCAGGACCAGGATCAAGGCTTCTTCGAGGCGGCGGCCGACCGCTTCACGCCAAGCGCCTCCTCGACCTGGGCCCGGAGGAAGGCGCTGGCGTCCTTGGTGTAGCCGCGCTCCACGGCGATGATGCTGCCGTCGCGGCGGATCAGGAATACCGAGGGGAGCGGCGCCTGCTCGCCCAGGTAGCGGCGGGCCAGGAAGTTGAACCGGTCGGAGAGCACCGGATAGACGGCGCGGTGGTCGTTCACCAGCCGCTTGGCGGCGGCGATGGCCGGCTCCTCCTTGTCGATGCTGACGCCGATGACGCGCAGGCCGAGCGAGCGGTAGCGGGTGTCGAGGTCGACGAGGAGCGGCAGTTCCTTCTTGCAGGGGGCGCACCAGGAGGCGAAGAAGCTGAGCAGCACCACCTTGGAGTTGGGGTCCTCCGGCTCGTCACCCACCAGCGACTGGAGCGAGAGCCAGTTGAGACCCGAGGCCTCCGGGTTGAGCACCTTCAAGGAGAAGGCGGGCGCCATGTCGCCCACCCCGGCCTGCTCCTGCTGCGCCTGCGCCAGCGTCGAAAGCGAGAGGCCGGCCAGCAGCGCCAGCACCCGGGTCACGGTCCACCGCATCACG
>JANPOM010000501.1:0-8819 GCA_031427995.1 Anaeromyxobacter sp.
TGACCACCAGGACCACCCTCGATCCGCTCTGGTACAAGGACGCGGTCATCTACGAGACGCACGTCAAGGCGTTCCACGACGGCAACGGCGACGGCATCGGCGACTTCCAGGGGCTGACGGAGAAGCTCGACTACCTGGAGACGCTCGGCGTCACCTGTCTCTGGCTGCTCCCGTTCTTTCCGTCCCCGCTGCGCGACGATGGCTACGACATCGCCGACTACCGCGGCGTCCACCCGAGCTACGGGACCATGGACGACTTCCGGTTGCTGCTCGAGGAAGCCCACCTGCGCGACATCGCCGTGCTGGTCGAGCTGGTCGTCAACCACACCTCCGACCAGCACCCGTGGTTCCAGCGGGCCAGGCGGGCCCCACCGGGCTCGCCCGAGCGCGAGTACTACGTCTGGAGCGACACCGACCAGAAGTACCACGGGACCCGCATCATCTTCACCGATACCGAGAAGTCGAACTGGACCTGGGACGAGGAGGCCAGGGCCTTCTACTGGCACCGCTTCTTCAGCCACCAGCCAGACCTGAACTTCGACAACCCCCGCGTCCTGGAGGAGCTCGAGGAGGTGATGCGCTTCTGGCTCGATCTGGGCGTGGACGGCTTCCGGTTGGACGCCATCCCCTACCTGGTGGAGCGGGAGGGCACCAGCTGCGAGAACCTGCCGGAGACGCACGCCGTGATCCGCCGGCTGCGCGCCTTCGTGGACCGCCACGCCCCCGGCCGCTTGCTGCTGGCCGAGGCCAACCAGTGGCCCGAGCAGGTGCGGCCGTACTTCGGCGAGGGCGACGAGTGCCACATGGCGTTCCACTTCCCGGTCATGCCGCGCATCTTCATGGGGCTGCGGCGGGAGAGCGCCGAGCCCATCATCGACATCCTGAAGCGGACACCGGCCATTCCCCCGTCGTGCCAGTGGGGTCTCTTCCTGCGAAACCATGACGAGCTCACGCTGGAGATGGTGAGCGAGGACGAGCGGGCCTACATGAACCTGGCCTACGCCCGGGACCCGCGGGCCCGGGTCAACGCCGGCATCCGCCGCCGGCTGGCGCCGCTGGTGGAGAACGGCCGCCGGCGCATCGAGCTGCTCAACGGGCTGCTCTTCTCGCTCCCCGGGACGCCCATCCTCTACTACGGCGACGAGATCGGCATGGGGGATGACGTGCTCCGCGCCGACCGCGACGGGGTGCGCACCCCCATGCAGTGGACCGGCGCGGCGAACGCCGGCTTCTCGATCGCGCCACCCGATCGGCTCTACTCGCCCCCCATCTCGGATCCGGTCTACGGGACGGCCGCCGTCAACGTCGAGGCCCAGCTGCGAGACCGCTCCTCGCTGCTCCACTGGATGCGCAACATGATCCGGCTGCGCAAGCAGTTCCGGGTCTTCGGCCGGGGCAGCATGGAGTTCCTGGCGGTGGCCAACCGGAAGATCCTCGCGTTCGTGCGGCGCTGGGAGTCGGACACCATCCTCTGCGTCGCCAACCTCTCGCGCCACGCCCAGCCGGTGGAGCTCGATCTCCAGGAGTTCGCGGGGCTCGCGCCGGTGGAGATGCTGGGCTACACGACCTTCCCCGCCATCGGCGAGCGGCCCTACGTCCTGACGCTCGGCGGGTACGGCTTCTACTGGTTCGAGCTGCGGCGGGACGGCTGATCACCCGCGGTCGAACAGGCCGGAGAGGTCGCCGAGCCGCGCCGCCAGGGCCGGGGTGAGCTGTCCCTCCTGGAGGCGCCAGCGCCAGTTCCCCGCCGCGGTTCCTGGCAGGTTCATGCGCGCCTCGCTCCCCAGCCCGAGCAGGTCCTGTATCGGGGCGATCACGGTGCCGGCCACCGAGGCCTGCAGCGCGCGCAGCATGGCCCAGGGCATGTCGCGGCCGTCGGTGCCGAGGTAGCGCCGCGCCAGCGCCTTCTCCTCCGCCACGTCCGCCGGGGTCCGGGTCGAGTCACCGCCCTGGCTGGCCCACCAGCCGGCCACGGTGTCGTTGTCGTGGGTCCCGCTGTAGGCCACCAGGTCCCGCTGGTACCGATGCGGCCTGAAGCCTGGCGCCTGGGGATCGGTACCGAAGGCGAACTGGAGGATGGCCATGCCAGGAAGGCCGAACTCGCGCCGCAGCGCCTCGACGGGCGGCGTGATGACGCCGAGGTTCTCGGCGACGAAGGGGAGGCGGCCCAGGTCGCGCCGAAGCCGATCGAAGATGGCCGCGCCGGGGCCGGGCCGCCACGCGCCGTCCTCGGCCGTGGGGGCGCTGGCGGGGATGGCCCAGTAGGCCTCGAAGCCGCGGAAGTGGTCGAGCCGGAGTTCGTCGACCCAGGCCAGGGTGGCCCGCGCCCGCTCGGTGAAGAGTCCAGCGCACTCCTCGAACCGATCCTCCCAGCGGTAGAGCGGGTTGCCCCAGCGCTGGCCGGTGGCCGAGAAGTAGTCGGGTGGGACCCCCGCGACCGCGATCGGTGCGCCGTGCTCGTCGAGCTGGAACAGCTCGCGCCGCGCCCAGACCTCGGCGCTGTCGTGGGCCAGGTAGATGGGGAGGTCGCCCATGAGTTCGACGCCGCGGGCATGGCCATGAGCGCGCAGCGCCCGCCACTGCCGGTCGAAGAGGAACTGGGCCAGGACCTCGGCCTCGACGCCGGCGCGCAGCTGCTTCTCGGCCTTGGCGAGGGCCCGCGCCTCCCGGTTCCTCAGCGCGGGTTCCCAGGCCGTCCAGGGGGCGCCCCGGTGTGCGTCCTTGATGGCCAGGAAGAGGGCGAGATTGGGGAGCCAGGCCTCACGCTCGGCCCGGAAGAGCTCGAACTCGCGAAGCCGCCCCGGGCTGCCGCGACCGGCCAAGCGGTCGGCCACATGGCGGAGCAAGGCCTGCCGGCGGGGGATCACGGCGCCATAGTCGACGGGTCCACCTCCCTCGACATGGGCCTGAGCCAGTTCCAGCGGAGTGAGCAGACCGTCCTCGGCCAGTAGCTCGGGGCTGACCAGCAGTGGATTCCCGGCCAGGGCGCCCAGCGACTGGTACGGGGAATCGCCGTAGCCGGTGGGGCCGAGCGGGAGCACCTGCCAGACCCGCTGGCCGGCCTCCCCGAGGAAGTCGGCGAAGGCCCTGGCACGGGGGCCGAGGTCGCCGATCCCGAACGGCCCCGGGAGCGAGGTCGGGTGGAGCAGCACCCCGCTGCGTCGCTCCCTGGCGTGACGGCTCGGCCCCATGCGCGCTCCCGAGTCAGAGGTGGTGGATCTGGTCGCCCGCCGGGGTCTCCCGCTTCTCGGATTCCTGGAACCTTCGCTCCAGCGATCTGGCCACCACCTCCCTGGCCCCCAGCCCGATGGCGAGCGACAGCGACAGCACGATGCCGCCGAAGAGGATGCTGAAGGCGGCGGTGAGGGTGGTGCCGCCGATGCCGAGGTGCTCGAGCGCCATGGCCGAGGCCAGGATGAGCAGGAGCCAGCGAGCGCCGAGGCCGAGGAGGCGGGCCGAGTGGAGCCCCATGTTCACCGACCCGATTAGGACGCTCCGCTCCAGAACCCGCGAGCCGGCGACGCCCGCGGCGAGGATGACCAGCCCCACCAGGGCGTGGGGGATGTAGTCGAGGAGCCGGTGCGCCAGGACGCTGGTGGCGCTCGACTCGAGGACGCTGAGTCCGAACAGGAACCCGATGGCCACCACCGTCAAGGCAGCCAGGCGCCCCACCAGGCGCGTCGGGCCAAGGTGACCGGCCTGGGCGGGCGGCGCCATGCCCCATTCACGAAGGCGGCGGTCGAGGTCGAGGCGGTTGCCGACCCGGCGTACCAGGGCGGACGCCACCAATGCCGCGGCCGCCGAGAGCATGATGAGCAGGAGCATCACCATCAGGCCGGGGAGCAGGCGGGCCAAGGTCTGGGCGACACGCTCGACGGCAACAAGGAAGGTGGTCTTGGTCTGGTCCCACATGGCTAGTCCTCCTCAGGGGTTGAACTCATCGGGCCAGCGCCAGCGCGCGATGAGGTATCGCTTCTCCCGCTCGAATGCCGTGGCCGTCGCCTCCACCCGAGCCTCGAAGCCGGCCTCATCGAGGGTCGATGCGGCGTGCGCCAGGCCAGCCAGCCAGCCCAGGTAGAGCGGCGCCAGGGAGCGAAGCAGCTGGCGGCGTTCCACCCTGCGTGTCAGGTGCGCCACGGCGAAGTCGAAGATGGCCCTGGCCCAGATCTCGTCCGGCAGGCCGCCTGCCTCGATGGGGCGGGCGGCATGGCGCTGCAGCTCCAGGAGCGTAGCCGGTGGCAGCACCAGGCTCCAGATGGGGGCCAGGTCGCGCAGGCCGCGCACGAAGGCCTCGAACAGGCGTGCCGGGTCCGGCTGCTCGCCGCCGGACTCGAAGCCCCCCGAGCCGAAGGTCGGCACCGGTTGCGACGGCCCGGTCCGCTGCCACTGGGCCGCGCTCCGCTCCATCTCGCCGAAGACCAGGCCGAGCGCGCGGGTCAGGGTCTCGCTGAGATCCTCGGGCCCGCTCCATGGGCGCGGCCAGGCCCCCAGCCAGGCCTGGGCGACCCTGGTTTCGCCGCCGAGGACCTTGGCGACCAGCCAGGCGTCGGACCCTGCCTGCTCCGGCCGCCGGCGCCAGTCCTCGTCGGCGAGCAGGCGGAGGGCCAAGGCCGACGAGAGGGCGGCCTCGGTCCCGAGCGGCTGCCGGAGTTGCCGCCGGTAGAGCGTCCTGATGAGCGGCGCCACGATGCCGGTGTTGATGGCCCCGTCGGTCCGGTGCCGGCGGTAGGCTGGGGAGACGAAGTCGAAGCCCCCCTCCACCACCGGCGAGAGCAGCCGCTCCGGCCAGTCGATCGACTCGTCATGGGCCTCCGCGGCGACGATGGCCACGGCGACGGCTCCCCGGGCGACGCCCTCGCGGAGGAGCGGACCAAGCGGGCTGGCGTAGCCAGGGATGGCGCCCTGGCTCGCGGCCGGCGTCAAGACCGGGGGCCGGCCGGGCGGGACCGTGGTCCCGGCCAGTCCGAGCGGCAGCAGGGCCACCACGCCGCCGCGGTGGGAACAGACCAGCACCACCGGCTCCAGCGGAGCGAAGCGGGCGCGGAGGCGCTCCGCCAGCACCGGCGCCGATGCCAGGGCCTGTTCGGCGTGGCCCTGGACCGCGACCACGATGGTGCCGGGCGCGCTCGACTCGGACGCTCCCGGCGCGGGGCGCGCCGCGGGCGCGGATGGCGGAGGGTGTCTCGGAGCGCCTGGCATGCTAGTGCCCCATCCACATTACCGCAGCGCGTGGTCCAGGCCCGTGGCTGTATGGGGGCACTAATCACCGTCCTGCCGGGTGGTGCGCGCCTGGCTGGCGAACTCCTCGACGCGGTGGCCGGCCATGGCGGCGCGGACGTGCTTGTCCATGCGCCGCCCGGCGAAGACCCTGGTGGCCTCGTCGACCGTCTCGATCCAGGCCTTGATGGCCAGGTAGTCAGCGCCGGACATGGCGGCGCGGAGCCCGTCCAGCCGGTCATCCATGCCGCCGCGCTCCACGGTCGAGAGCAGCTCACCGTCCATCTCGAAGGCCGACTCCAGCGCGGCGAGGATCCGCTCCGCCTCGACCCGCCATTCGCGGATGAAGCGCTCGGTGACGTCGGCCTCGGCGTGCTCGATCGACTCGATCAGCATGGCCTCGACCTCCTCCTCGCCGAGGCCGTAGGTCGGCTTCACGAGGATGGCCTGCTCGAGGCCGGTGGTCAGCTCGCGCGCCGCCACCTGCAGGATGCCGTCGGCGTCGACGGCGTAGGTGATCTCGACCCGGGCCACGCCGGCCGGCATGGCCGGGATCCCCTTGAGCGTGAAGCGGGCCAGCGAGCGGCAGTCGTGGGCCAGCTCGCGCTCCCCCTGCACCACGTGGATCACCATGCCGGTCTGGCCGTCGGCGTAGGTGGTGAAGGCCTGCCAGGCCGAGGCCGGGATGGTCGAGTTTCGCAGGATCAGCTTCTCCACCACGCCGCCCATCATCTCCACGCCGAGCGAGAGCGGGATGACGTCGAGCAGCAGCACGTCCTCGCGGCCGCCGCGGTCGAGGGCGTCGGCCTGCACCGCCGCGCCGAGCGCCACCACGGTGTCCGGGTCGAGGTCGAAGAGCGGCTCCTTGCCGAAGAGCGCCTTGACGTGCCGGCGGACCGCCGGCGTCCGGGTGGTGCCGCCCACCAGCACCACGCCGTCGACGCTGGCGAGGCCGGCATCCTTGAGCGCGCGGCGGCAGGGGCCGGTGGTCCGCTCGATGACCGGGGCGATGAGCGCCTCCAGCTGGTCGCGGGTGAGCCGGACGCGGAGCCGGTGCCCCTCGGGCAGCTCGGCCTCGGCCTCGACGGCTGGCTCGGCGGTGAGGGTCTCGCGGATCCGCTGCGCCACCGCCAGGGCGCCGCGCAGGACGGCCGGGCTCGGCTCGGCGCTCGGCGGCGTGAGACCGGTCTCCATGAGCCGCCGCGCCACCACCCGGTCGAGGTCGTCGCCACCGAGGTGGGTGTCGCCGCCAGTGGCCAGCACCTCGAAGACCCCGTGGTCGAGCCGCAGGATGGAGACGTCGAAGGTGCCGCCGCCCAGGTCGTAGACGGCGAAGATCCCCTGCACCTGCTTGTCGAGGCCGTAGGCCAGCGCCGCCGCGGTCGGCTCGTTGAGCAGCCGCAGCACGTCGAGCCCGGCTAGCCGCCCCGCGTCCTTGGTGGCCTGGCGCTGGGCGTCGTCGAAGTAGGCTGGCACGGTGATGACGCAGCCGCCGGGCGGGCCTCCCAGCGCCTCGGCGGCGCGCCGCTTGAGCACGCGCAGCACCTCGGCCGAGACCTCGATGGGCGTGACGGCGCGACGGCCCCCGGCCACCAGCAGCCGCACCAGGCTCCCCGACTCGTCGAAGCGGGAGATGCCGCGGTCCTCTGGCCGGATGTCGCCCGGCCCGCGCCCCATGAAGCGCTTCACCGAGAGGACGGTGTCGACCGGCCGCTCCGGGGCGCGGCGGCGGGCCGAGGCCCCCACCTCGACGCTGCCGTCGGCGCCGTAGTGGACGGCGGAGGGGAGCAGCGGCGTCCCCTCCTCGGCGCTGATGACCTGCGGACGGTTGCGGGCGTCGACGTGCGCCACCAGCGAGTTGGTGGTCCCGAGGTCGATGCCGATGGCGCGGCCCATTCAGTGCCCCGGGAGAAGGGTGGATCACCAGCCGGTGCCACGCTCGGCGTCGGCGATGATGTTGTCATAGTAGCGCGCCCGGGAGAGGCGGCGGGAGATCTCCCAGACCGACTCGCTGGACCAGTCCTGCTCGTCGAAGAAACGGCCGCACTCGGCCTCCAGCGCGGCCAGGCTGGCCCGGGCGCGGGCGGCGATGTCGCCGAGCGCGGTGGTGTCGCCGTCGGCGCGGGCCAGCGCCAGCGCTTCGCGCCACTCGAGCTGCTCCTCGAGGAACTCCGGGTCGTGGAAGGTGCGCCCCTCGCCGAAGACGTCCTGCCCGGCCAGCTTGAGCAAGTAGGCGGCCCGGCGGCGCCAGTCCTTGAGCGCCCGGCAGGCGTCGTTGAGCCGGGTGGCCCGCTCCAGCGCGATGCGCCGCTCGCGCGGCTCGGCGCGGGCGAAGCGGTCGGGGTGGAGGTGGCGGGAGAGGTCGCGGAAGCGCTGCTCCAGTTGGTGCGGGTCGAGGGCGAACTGGCGCGGCAGCTCGAAGATCGAGTAGTAGTCCTCGGCCGGGCCGACCGGCTGGAGCTTCCGGCAGGTGCCGCAGAACGGCGTGCCCTGCGCCACCGCGCCGTGGCAGCTCCAGCAGGTCAACCGTGCCCCGCCCCGTGCGCCGTGCCGTGACGAGGCCGTTCGCCGCAGCGAGGGGATCGGCGCCCGCAGTAGGCATGACGCGCGGGGCTGGGCACGAATACTCCTCGCCGAGGCCGGTGGACCGCCGCGGCGGCAGCCGGATGGCTCGCTCAGATGGTGAAGGACTCGCCGCAGCTGCAGGAGGTCTTGACGTTGGGGTTTCGGAAGACGAACCCGGACTGCATCAGCGTCGACTGCCAGTCGATGACGGTGCCGCCGAGGAAGACGGCGCTCTTCGGGTCGACGAAGACCCGGGCCCCGTCCCGCTCGATGACCTGGTCGAGCCGGGCCGGCTCGGTGGCCCAGTCGACGTGGTAGTTGAGCCCGGAGCACCCTCCGCCCTTGACGCCGAGCCGCAGCCCGCCGGCCGGGGTCCCCTTCTCGCCGATGAGGGTCTTGATGCGCACCGCCGCCTTCTCGCTGATCTCGATCGCCGCCATGTGCTGCTCCTCGCCTAGAGGCCGGGCCCGAGCACGCCGCCAGCGCCCCGCGCCGCGGTGGCCCTGGCCTGCTGCTTGCGCCGCCAGTCGGTGACCGCCGCCTTGATGGCGTCCTCGGCCAGCACCGAGCAGTGGACCTTGACGGGCGGGAGGTCGAGCTCCTGGGCCACCTCGGTGTTCTTGATCCGCATCGCCTCCTCCACGGTCTTGCCCTTGACCCACTCGGTCACCAGCGAGGAGGAGGCGATGGCCGAGCCGCAGCCGAAGGTCTTGAACCTGGCGTCCTCGATGACGCCGTCGGCGCTCACCCGGATCTGCAGCTTCATGACGTCGCCGCAGGCCGGGGCGCCCACCAGGCCGGTGCCGACGTCGGCCGCCTCCTTGTCGAGCGAGCCGACGTTGCGCGGGTTTTCGTAGTGGTCGACGACCTTGTCCGAATACGCCATCTCGCTCCTTTCCTAGTGCCCCGACCCAGGCATACTGACCACTGCGAGCGCCGATCCTCTCGCTGCGGCAGGCGGCCTCGTCGGTCCGCTGCTCAGAGTAGCGCTGCTACGCTTCCGCTGCTCCCTCCTCGGGCGCCAGCCTCGCTTCGGT
>JANPOM010000502.1:0-5427 GCA_031427995.1 Anaeromyxobacter sp.
TCCAGCAGCCGCGCCTCGCGGTGGCCGGTCCGCGCCGCCAGGCGATGCAGCAGCGCCAGGTGCTCCACCTCCTGCAGCAGGACCACGTCGGCGTCGAGCCGGCGCAGCACCGCCGCCACCGCATCGAGCCGGGCCTCGACCACGGAGGCCGGGAGCGGCGGTTCGCTGGTGCCGGGATCGGCCACCTCGTCGAAGAGGTCGTGGACGTTCCAGCTCACCACGCGCAGCAGCGCCGGAGGGTCCGCGGGAGCGCCACCGGTCCGCGCCGCGGACGGCCCACAGGCGCATAGCAGCGGGATCAGGAGGAGGAGTGGCTTCATCCCCCTTGGAGATGCACGAGACGGTCCAGCACTAGTGCCCCTACCCAGGCAAGATGATGTGACGAGAGTGCCGAGACCGCAGCGAGGCTGGCGCCCGAGGAGGGAGCAGCGGACCGACGAGGCCGCCTGCCGTAGCGAGTGGATCGTCGCTCCACCGGGGACGCCGGCTTTGACACCGGGCTGGCCATTGGGTAGTAACGCCCCCGACCCCATCGTCTAGTGGCCCAGGACGCCGCCTTTCTCGAGGCGGAAACCAGCGGTTCGAATCCCTGTGGGGTCACTGGATGCAAGGCCCCATCGTCTATCGGTCAGGACGCGAGCCTTTCAAGCTTGCAAGGCGGGTTCGATTCCCGCTGGGGTCATCTTCGGAGCGGCGCCTCGCCGCTCAGCGCCGCTCAGCGCCGTTCGCGCCAAGGTTCGGCCGCGCGCAGCGCCGCCACGATGGCGCGCGTCGAGGTGGAGCGGTTGAGCGTGTAGAAATGGACCCCCGGCACGCCTCGGCGGAGCAGGTCCTGGCACTGCAGCGAGGCGTAGGCCACGCCGAGGTCGCGAGCCGCGTCGGGGTCGGTGCGCCGCACTTCCATGGCCGCCTGGAGCTGGGGCGGGATGGTGGCCCCGCAGGTGGCGGTGAAGCGCTCCACCTGCTCGACGTTGGTGAAGGGCATGATGCCCGCCAGGATTGGCGCCTGGATGCCGGCGGCCCGAGCCCGCGCCACGAAGTCGTCGTAGACGCCGTTCCGGAAGAAGAGCTGGGTCACCAGGAAGTCGGCGCCGGCGTCGACCTTGAGTTTCAGGTGACGCAGGTCGGCCTCGAGGTCGCGCGTCTCGGGATGGCCCTCCGGGTAGGCGGCGGCCCCGATGCAGAAGTCCCAGCGCGCCCGGTTGGCGCGGATGAAGGCCACCAGCTCGGAGGCGTGGCGGAAGCCGCCGGGGTGCGGCGTGAAGGCGGTCTCGCCCTTGGGCGGGTCGCCCCGCAGCGCCAACAGGTTGCCCACCCCTGCCTCGGCGAACTCGTCGAGGGTGGCGGCGATCTCGTGGCGCGAGGCCCCAACGCAGGTGACGTGGGCCATGGCCTCGATGCCGGTCTCGCGCTTTAGCCGCTTCACCAGCTCCACGGTGCGAGCGCGGGTCGACCCGCCGGCGCCGTAGGTGACCGAGACGAAGGCGGGCGCCAGCGGCCGCAGCGCCTCGACGGTCTCGAAGAGCAGCTTGACGCCCTCGTCGGTCTTCGGCGGGAAGAACTCGAAGGAAAACACCGGCTCGCCCCGCTCGCGGGCGAAGCGCAAGAGATCGCTGATCTTCACCCCCCGGTTCTAGCGCGCCGCCGCCGCGCCGCGCCAGTTCGCTCGCCGGCGCCGGGCCCGAGCCGAGCAGGGCCCGTTCCGGGCTTGACGGCGGGGCCGCGAGCGGCGAAGGCTCGCTAGACATGGCCACCCCGCGCTACATCACCCCCGACGGCTTCCGCCGCCTCTCCGAGGAGCACTGGGACATCTGGACGGTGCAGCGGCCGAGGATCGTCCGGGAGGTGGAGGCGGCCGCCGCCATGGGCGACCGGAGCGAGAACGCCGAGTACATCTACGGCAAGCGCAAGCTGCGCGAGCTCGATGGGCGGCTGCGCTTCCTCTCACAGAAGATGGACTCGCTCACCGTACTGGAGCCGACCTCGGACCGGAGCGGCAAGGCCTTCTTCGGGGCCTGGGTGACGGTGGAGCAGGAGGACGGCGAGTCCCGCACCTGGCGCCTGGTCGGCGCCGACGAGTTCGACGTGGCGCGCGGCCTGCTCTCCATCGACTCGCCGCTGGGGCGGGCCCTGCTCGGCAAGCGCAAGGGCGACGTGGTGACGGTGCAGCGCCCGGCCGGGCCGGCCGAGGCGACCATCCTCGAGGTCGGCTGGAAGGCCTAGTGCCCCGGCCCAGGCCTACTGACTGCTGCGAGCGCCGATCCTCAGGCTCCTTCCGGCGCCTCCGGCCCGGCCACCGCCAGCCGGTTGATGCGGGCCCAGAGCGCGTCGGTGCCGGTCCCCTCCTCGGCCGAGAAGGGCTCGGCGCCGCCCGGCTCCAGCCCCATCGACTTCTCGGCGGCGCGGAGCGCATGCGCGCGCTTGGTGCGTGCCAGCTTGTCCATCTTGGTGGCGGCCACCACCACCACGCGCCCGGCGCCGGAGAGGAACTGGAGGGCGTCGTGGTCCGACTCCATGGGCTCGTGGCGGGCGTCGACGATCAGCACAACGGCGCGGAGCGTGTGACGCTCCCTCAGGTAGTCCTCGATCATCGAGGTCCACTTGGCCCGCTCGTCCTTGGAGACCTTGGCGTAGCCGTAACCGGGCAGGTCACAGAAGCGGAGCAGGCGCGGTCGCGCCGCCGGGTTGGGCCGGTAGCGCACCTCGAAGAACTGCAGCGCGCGGGTCCGGCCCGGCGTGTTGGAGACCCGGGCCAGCCCCTTCTTGCGTGTCAAGGCGTTGAGCATCGACGACTTGCCGACGTTGCTGCGCCCCACGAAGGCGAACTCCGGGAAGTCACCACGAGGCCACTCGGAGGGCTTGGTGGAGGTCTGGAGGAACTCTGCGGAGACGACCTGGACGGGCACGGGGCACCCTGGCGCGTTGGTGGAGCGGCGGTGGGACTACTTGCTGCCGGCGGGCGCAGGATGGGCGATCAGCTTCACCTTGCGGGCGAACTCGAACTTTTCGAGGCTGGGCGTGCTCTCGGTGTGGCAGGCGAGGCAGGCCTTCTCGCCCGGCTCGGCGAGGCCGACGGCCCGCGCCAGCTCGGCGTCGCGCATCACGTAGCTGGCGACGTAGCGCCGCCCCGGACCGTGGCAGGCCTCGCAGCCGACGCCGCTCATGCCGGCCTCGGCCGCCGGCGAGTGGCAGGAGAGGCAGCGCTTGTCGGCGCGGCGGGCCGGCGGCAAGCTCTCCAGGGCCCGGGCGTGCGGCCCCTCCTTCCAGCTGGTCCAGGCAGCCAGGTGGCACCCCTTGCATGTCTCGGGACCTACCAGGTCGCCCGCCCCTGCCAGGGCCGGGAGGCACCAGACGAGGAGCATGAGGAAGCGCATGGCGGCAGTATATAGTGCCTCATGGTCCCGATGCGCATCGCCACCCTGGTCGTCGCCCTGCTCCTCCCGGTCGTGGTCCCAGCCAAGGCCTGGCAAGGGATCGATCCGGGCAAGTCGACCAGCGACGACGTCACCACCAAGTTCAACGAGCCGACCAGCCGGGTGAAGCGCGGCAACCGCCTGGTGCTGGCCTACAAGGGCGAGCAGGCCCTGCCCGGAACCCGCGAGGCCCAGTTCCAACTGCGGCCCGACGGCGTGGTCGAGGAGATCATCGTCTTCCTCGCCGCGCCGCTCGACGGCGAGTCGATCGAGGGGACCTACGGCAAGCCGACCAGCAAGACCTTCACCGACACCTTCCAGAAGGTCTGGCAGTATCCGGCCAAGGGCGTGACGGTCTACTTCGACCGGGACGGGGCGGTGCAGGCCATCTCCTTCACCCCAGGGCCGGTCGCCAAGGGCGCCGACAAGGCGGCCGAAGGCAAGGCGCGCCCGGCCGCCGAGAGGCCTTCCACGGCCAAGCTCCCGGCCGAGAGCGCGCCGCCCGACGCCGCCGAGCCGCCCACCCGGTAAGGGATGAGGCTGGTCGGCCTCACCGGCGGGATCGCCACGGGCAAGAGCACCTTCGCCGCGGCGCTGCGCGCCCTCGGTCTCCCGGTCATCGACGCCGACCAGTTGGCCCGCCGCGTCGTAGAGCCGGGAACCCCGGCGCTGGCCGAGATCGGCGCCGCCTTCCCGGGCGTGGTCGGCACCGACGGCCGGCTCGACCGCAAGGCGCTGGGGGCCCGGGTCTTCGGCGACGAGGTGTCCCGGCGCCGGCTCGAGGGCATCACCCACCCGGCCATCCGGGCGGCCACCGCCGCCGAGACCGTCCGGCTGGCCGAGGCGGGGCAGGAGTTGGTCTTCTACGACACGCCGCTCCTCTACGAGGCCGGCCTCGACCAGGCCATGGCGCTGGTGGTGCTGGTCTGGGCACCGCGTGAGGCGCAGCTGCGCCGGCTGAAGGCGCGCGATGGGCTGACGGCGGCCGAGGCCGAAGCGCGGCTCGCGGCGCAGTGGCCCATCGATGAGAAGGCGGCCCTGGCCGACGCGGTGGTCGAGAACCCCGACGAGACCGTCCCGCTCGGCCCCAAGGCGGCCCGGCTGCTCGCGGACCTGGGGGCTGGGCTGGGACGGAGGCTTCCCGGAAGCGCGCCGCCGCGCTATTGACCGGCCATGGTCGAGCGGCTCATCGAGTTCGTCCAGGTCAGCCTGGCATCGGAACCGGCGCTGAGGCGGTGATGACCTCGTCGGCCAGCAGCCCCGCCAGGATCCGGGCGGTGTCGAGCCGAGGCAGCCCGGAGAGCGCGAAGAGGTTCTCGTAGTCGACCGTTCCGTCGATCTGCGACAGCAGGAAGCCGGCCCGGTGGTCGAGGTTGAGCCACATGACCTCCTCCGGCTTGATGGCCAGCCGGGGGATCTTGCCGAGCGGGCCGAGCTTCGACTCGTACATCGCCACCAGCGTGGCCTCGTTCCGCGTCAGGTAGTCACGGGCCTCGGCCTGCTCCGGATCGACCTTGAGGATCTTCTCGATCATCTCCAGCGAGCCGGAGAAGTCGCCCAGCGCCAGCAAGTCCTTGGCGGCGGTCATCCAGATGGCCACGTCCTCCTGGGGCGTCGATGGGCGTCCGGCCCTGGGGACGAGGGGGCGCAGGTCCGACTTCTCGGCTACCGCCGTGAGGTCGAGCCCCCCCTCGCTGCCGAGCACGATGGCCGGCCCCGAGGACGGGCCGTCATCCCACGGTGACGGGGCGTAGTCGACCTGCGGCGCCGCCGGTTCAGGGATGGGCGCGGGGGACACGGTCGGGGCCGGGGCCACGGTCGGGGTCGGGGACACGGTCGGGGTCGGGGACACGGTCGGGGCCGGGGCCACGGTCGGGGCCGCGATCGGGGCTGGGGACGGGACCTGAGTCACGGCCGGAAGCGGCTCCGGCGTCGGGCGTGGGACCAGGATGGGGAGCGGCGCGGCGAGGCCGGCCGGGTAGGCCACCGGCGTGGAGCGAGACACCGGTGTGGG
>JANPOM010000503.1:0-13865 GCA_031427995.1 Anaeromyxobacter sp.
GGTGGTCGGTGTCGATGTGGATGGCGGCCATCTGCACCGAGAAGCCGTTGCCGCCCCAGGCGGCGCTGTCCCACGGATCCTCGATGCGCGACTTGACCGTCACCTTGAACTCGACGGTGTCGCCGCTCGGCACCACCTCGAAGTCGGTGATGTCGAAGGAGCCTGGCTTGTAGACGGCGTCGGTCGGGTAGAGGTAGGTGCCGGGCCCCTTGTCGTCACCGGCCGGGTCGGGGAGCTTGAAGCCGTGCTTGCCGTTGCAGGCGACCGCCGGATCGGCGGCGAGGGCCGGGGACGCGGCGGCCAGCAGGGCGGCGGCGAGGGAGCAGCGAGCGAGCGAGCGGGACATGCGTGACTCTCCGAGTGGGGGCCGGATTCAGTCCAACGAGATGAAGGCAAAGCCGCGAGGCTGCATGCTGGCGAACGAAAGCGTAATCCCAACCAGGCTGGGTGGCACGGCCAGTCCCTCGCCCAGAAGGATACTGGGCTCCATTGCCACAGGAGGGGGCGGTGGCAGGGCCACGGTGAAGGCTCCAGACGGGGTGGTCCCAAAGTTGGCAACCAGGAGGATCCGCTTGCCCGCGGCGCTGCGGAGCACCACGACCGGGGAGACGGCGGTGGCGGGCTGGGCGGTGAGCCGGGAGAATCCGATCCCTTGCAGGGGCGGCTGGGCGCGCCGCAGGGCGATCAGCGAGCGGTAGAGGTTCCATGACGAGGTGGAGTCGGCCCGCTGCGTCTCGAGGTCCACGCCGGCAGCCTCGGTGGTCGCCCCGTACCATGGCGTTCCGGTCGTGAAGCCGTACCCAGGCGCCGTGGCGGTCCAGCGGAAAGGCGTGCGCTTGGCCTGGTCGTCGCCGCCCGGCTCACCCTGCATCCCGAGCTCCTCGCCGTAGTAAATGAACGGCGTCCCGGCCATGGCGAAGAGGGCCGCCGCTGCCACGCGCGAGGCCCCGGCGTCGCCAGCCAGCTGGCGCTTCACGCGGACCTGGTCGTGGTTGGTGAGGAAGGGGGCCTGGAAGCCCCGGTCGATCCCACCGAGGGCCTCTTCGGCCGCGTCGATGGTGTTCATCAGGTCGCCGCCGATGCCGCTCTGCGCGGCGCCCACCAACCCGTCGGCGAGGTCGAAGGTGAAGGCGAGCTGTACCTCGTCGCCGCCGCCGAAGTAGCTGGCCACCACCGGGGCCGACTGCCAGATCTCGCCCACCAGCAGCGCCTGCGGGTACTCGACCTGAAGCGCCGCCCGGATCCGCTTCAGGAAGGCATGCGTGGCCGGCTGGTTGCGCTGGCCGGCGCCGGAGCCGGTTTCGACGAGGTAGGGGACGGCGTCTAGCCGGAATCCGTCGACGCCGCGCTGGAGCCAGAACTTCATGGCCCTCACCAGCTCGGCCTCGACGGCCGGGTTGGTGAGGTTCAAGTCGGGCATGGTGTAGGAGAAGGCGCCGTAGTACCAGGCGCCATTGTTCTGGTACCAGGCCGAGCCCCCGGCGCCGGTCGGGCTGCTCCAGCCCGGGCTGTCCACGGTGTCGCTCCAGACGTACCAGTCACGCCTGGCGGCGGTCGGACCTGAAACCGAGTTGGCGAACCACGGGTGAGCGCCGGAGCTGTGGTTGAGCACCATGTCGAGCACGAGCTTCACGCCGCAGGCGTGGGCCGCGGTCACCAGCGCGTCGAAGTCGGCCAGCGTTCCGTACTGCTGGTTGATGGCGGTGTAGTCGGTGACGTCGTAGCCGTGGTAGCTCGGCGACGGGAAGATGGGCATCAGCCAGAGGGCGTCGACGCCGAGCGTGTTGGTGGCGGCGACGCCGGCGCAGTGGCCCAGCGCCGGGAGCCTGGCGGTCAGACCGGCCAGGTCGCCGATGCCGTCACCGTCCGAGTCGGCGAAGCTGCGGACGAAGACCTCGTAGACGGTCTTGTCGCGCCACCAGCCGGAGCTGTTGGGGGGCAGGGTGGGACCGGCCGGCGTGGAGCTGCCGCCACAGGCGACGACCAGGAGCATGGCCGCGACCAGCCTGGTCCTGGCGGGCTCGCCGAAGCGCGCGGTCATCCTGTGCGAGTCGACTGCCGCCATGCCACTCCTGTCGGAAACGCCCGGAGTCGGTCGGGGTGGTTCCGGCTTCCAGCGGTAATTAATTCGGAGTATGGTCGAATTTATCGAATTCGACCAGATGCAAATCGTGCCGGTAATCGCAAAGCTCTCTCACCTCGCGTCAGATCAGGGCCGCCGGGCTGCGTAAATAGCTGATTCGCTTCTGATTTTGCAGTCTGCCAGGCCTTTCTTGGCAGGGGGATGTCCAGGATGGCCGGCTCACAGCGCACGCTCAAGAACCTGAACCGGATGGCGATCGTCCGGCAGGTGAAGGCCCGCGCTGGCGTCATCCGCAGCGAACTGGCCGGCCTCACCGGGCTGGCCGACTCGACCGTGTCGGTGCTGGTCAACGAGCTGATCGGCGAGGGCTGGCTGCGCCAGGCCGGCTCGCGCGGGACCGGCGTCCCCGGCCGGCGTCCCAGCTTTCTCGAACTCGACCCTGCCCGGCTGGCGATCCTCGGCGCCGAGGTGGGGGACGACTACCTCAACGTGGTCGCATGCGGACTTCAGGGCGAGGTCCTCTACTCGCGGGCCCTCGACTACCGCCACACCGACCTCGCCGTCTCGGTCCGGGACATCTCGGCGCTCATCGTCGAGGCCCGCGCCGCGGTGGTGACCGGCAAGCGCCGGCTGCTCGGCGTCGGCGTCGGCGTGCCGGGGATGGTGGGCGACGACGGGGTGGTGCGACTGGCGCCTAGCATCGGCTGGCGCGACGCCCCCTTCGGCCGGCGGCTCACCGCCGCGCTCCGCGAACTCGGCTGCACCGACCTGCCGGTGGCGGTGCTCAACGACGCCAACGCCGCGGCGCTCAGCGAGCACGTCTTCGGCACCGGCCCGGCGTTCGGCTCGCTGGTCTTCCTCAGCCTCGGCTACGGCGTCGGCGCCGGCATCGTGCTCGACGACCGGCTCCACCGCGGCCATGACGGGCTCTCCGGCGAGGTGGGGCACACCATCCTCCAGCCGGGCGGCGCACGCTGCGCCTGCGGCCGGCACGGCTGCGCCGAGACGCTGGTGTCGCAGCGGGTCTTGAGCCGGCACGTGACCGGGCAGGATCGCCCGGTGCTCCACGCCTCGGAGCTGATCGCCCGGCTCGAGCAGGGCGGCCCGGCATTGCAGCAGGTGGTGCGCCAGGCCGGTGAGCACCTCGGCCTGGTCATGCAGAACCTGGTGGTGACCATCAACCCCGAGGTGCTGATCCTGGGGGGGCCTCTCAGCCGGCTGCGAGGGCTGGTGGACGCCGCCAAGGAGACCCTGGCGCGCCTCGCCGGCGAGCTGCCCTACCACCATGTCCAGGTGCGGGTCTGCCGGTTCGGCCTCGACGCGGCCGCGGTCGGCGCCGCCGGCAGCGTGCTGCACGAGGCACTCCACCACCTGGCGAAGTCGCAGACACGGGGTGAGGCCACTGCCGCCCCGAAGACACCATGACGGGGACGCCACAAGGGACGCCCCATTGGGACCGGGAAAGGTGAAAGCGATGCGAAAGACTGGGACAGATCAGCTCCGTCGTGCCGGCAACCCGCGAGACCAGCGTCCACCCTGCGTCAGCAAGTGGCATTGCGCGATGCCGTCGCAGGGCATAAGCCGTTCAACCATGCCCACCGCCACCGCCACGGCCCGCCGCCTCGCGCTCGCATGCTCCATCCTGCTGCTGGCCGCCTGCAGCTCCCCCTCCACCCCAGCGCCGACGCCGGTCCCGGCCGCTTTCACGCTCCACTTCCACCGCGCGCTCTCCGACTATGCCGGCTGGACCGTCGAGACCACCGCCGGGGCGGTCGAGGCCTCGGTCTCCTCCTCGAGCACCGATGGGTTCGGCGCCGTCTACACCCTCAACGTCGCCGCGGGCGCGGCCGATCTGGCCTTCACGCTCAAGAACGCCGGCGTCTCCGACGGCTCGGGGGCTCTCTCGGTGGTGGTGTCGGGCACCATCCGCGAGGCATGGGTCTTCTCCGGCTTCGCCGAGGCCATCACCCGCAGGCTGCCGGCCATCCCCACCGCCACGCAGTTCGCCGTCTACTACGGTGGTCGTGCCGACAACCTGTACGCCGGCTGGGCGCTGCACACCTGGGGTGACCAGGTGCCGGGGACCGAGTGGACCGCGCCGCTGGCGCCCCGGGGGATCGACAGCGAGTTCGGCGCCGGCTTCCTCATCGACCTCCAGGTGAGCACCGCCGCCGGGAACTGCACCCCGGGGAACGTCTGCTTCATCGTGCACAAGGCCGACCTGAAGGATCCGGGCGCCGACATGGGCTGGGATCCCAGGGTGCTCGGCAACATCGTCTTCGTCAGCAGCGGCTCGGCCGCCATCTCGCCGAAGCCGCGCCGCCTCGGCGCGGTCTCCATCGACGGGGCCGGCGCCCACCTCATGAGCCGGGGCGTCCTGGCCTGGAAGGTCACCGGCGCCACCAGGTTCGAGCTGCGCCACTCGCCCACCGCCGGCATCGTCGCCACCGACACCGATGTGGTGGGCGGGACCGCCATCGCCTTGACGGCCAACCCCGCCGGGCTCGACCCGGCCTTTCTCGCCAAGAACCCGCAGTTCAACAGCTACGCTCGCTACGACCTGGCCCCCGCCGACCAGGCCGCCGTTCCGGCCGCGCTGCAGGGGCAGCTGGTGGCCGTGGCGCGCAAGGCCGACAACTCGGTGGTCGCGGCGACCATGGTGCAGCGGGCGCTCGCCATCGACGACGTCTATGCCTTCACCGGTCCACTCGGCGTCACCTTCGCCACGGTGAAGGGCACGCCCACCTTCAGCCTCTGGGCGCCGACCGCGCAGTCGGTGAAGCTGCACGTTCACGAGGCCGACGCGGCCCGCACCGAGGTGGCCGGGAGCCCGTTCGTCATGACCCGTGGGGCCGCCGGATCGCCCGGGGCCGGCGTCTGGACCCACACCGGCGTGGCCGGCTGGTACGGCAAGCTCTACCGCTTCGAGCTGGTCGTCTATCACCCGGTCACCGATCGGATCGCGACGCTCTACTCCACCGACCCCTACGCGGTCAGCCTGGCGCCCAACGGCGCCTACGCCGAGCTGGTCGATCTCGCCGATCCGACGCTCAAGCCGCCTGGGTGGGACTCGCTGGTGAAGCCAGCGCTGGCCGCGCCCGAGGACATCGTCATCTACGAGAGCCACGTGCGCGACTTCAGCGCCCTCGACCCGACCACACCGGTGGACCGGCGCGGCAAGTACCTCGGCTTCGTCACCCCGCCCGCCGGCACGCCCTCCGACGGGCTCGTCCACCTCGCGGCGCTGGCCAGCGCCGGGCTGACCCACGTCCACCTGCTGCCGGCCTTCGACTTCGCCACCGTCGACGAGGAGCCGGCCAACCGGGTCGAGCTCACCAGCCTCTTCGCCGAGCTGTGCGTCCTCAACGCCGCCGTGCCCGCGGCCACCTGCGCCGCCTTCGCCGGGAGGACCATCCTCGAGGCCATCGAGTCCTACCCGGGCGACTCGCCGCAGCAGCAGCAGATCTCGGAGTGGATGCGCAACTACGACCCCTTCAACTGGGGGTATGACCCGCTCCACTACGGCGCGCCGGAGGGGAGCTACGCCTCGACCGCCGTGGGGACCACCAAGATCCTCGAGTTCCGCCAGATGGTGCAGGGGCTGGCCTCGATCGGGCTGCGGACGGTCATGGACGTGGTCTACAACCACACCAACGCCGCCGGCGTCGTCGACAAGGCGGTGCTCGACAAGCTGGTGCCGGGCTACTACCACCGGCTCACCGTCGACGGCGGCATGGTCGAGTCCTCGAGCTGCTGCGCCAACACCGCCACCGAGCACCTCATGATGGGGCGGCTGATGACCGACACCATGATCCGCTGGGCCCGCGACTACAAGGTCGACGGTTTCCGCTGGGACCTGATGGGCCTGCACAAGAAGGAGGACATCCTCAGGACCCAGGCGGCCTTGACCGCGCTCACCACCGCGGTCGACGGCGTCGACGGCACGAAGCTCTACCTCTACGGGGAGGGCTGGGACATGGGCGAGCTGGGCAGCTACAAGCAAGGTGTCGCCGCCACCCAGATCAACATGTCCGGGACCGGCATCGGGACCTTCAACGACCGGATCCGCGACGCCACCCGCGGCGGGAGCGCCTTCGACTCGCTCTGGGACCTGCGCAAGAACCAGGGCTTCGCCACCGGGCTGGCCTACGCGCCCAACGAGCGGGCGGTGACGCCCACCGCCGCGCAGATCAGCTACGGCGACTGGGTCAAGATCGGCATGGCCGGCAACCTGCGCGACTTCCGGCTCATCGACGTGAACGGCACGGCCCTGACCGGGATGAGCGTCGGCTACAACGGGGCGCGCGCCGGCTACACGCTGGACCCGCAGGAGGCGATCAACTACGTCTCGGCCCACGACAACCAGGTGCTCTTCGACATCGTGCAGGCCAAGCTCCCCACCGGGACGCCGATGGCCGACCGGGTCCGGGCCGTCAACGTGGCGCTCGACGTGGTGGTGCTGGGGCAGGGGATCCCCTTCATCCACATGGGCGATGACCTGCTCCGCTCCAAGTCGTTCGAGCGCGACAGCTACGACTCGGGCGACTGGCCCAATCGGGTCTCCTGGACCGGGACCGGCATGGCCGGCTGGGGCGGCCCGCCCAACGGCTGGAAGAGCGGCCTCCCCAACGCCGCCAAGGACCAGGCCAACTGGCCGCTGGTGACGCAGCTCTTCGCAGACACCACCATCGCGCCCACCACCGCCCACGTCACCGCCGCCAGCGCCCACTTCCAGGAGGTGCTGGCGGTCCGCAAGAGCTCGCGCCTCTTCCGGCTCACCACCGGCGCCGACATCATGAAGCGGGTCGACTTCCTCAACGTCGGGCCGGCGCAGGTCCCCGGGGTGACCGTCATGACCATCACCGACGGCAGCTGCGCCGGCACCGAGCTGGACACCGCCTGGGACGCGATGGTGGTCGTCATCAACGCCACCACGGCGGCCCACGACATGGTGGTGCCGGGGGCCAGCGGCTTCTCGCTCCACCCGGTGCTGGCCGGGTCGACCGACCCGGTGGTCAAGACCTCCACGGTCACCACCGTCGGAGCGGACCAGTCCTTCCATGTGCCGGCGCGGACCAGCGCCGTCTTCGTGCAGCCGCAGGGGGCAAGCCAGGGGGCCGGCCTCCCCTGCAACACGCGATAGCGGCGGCTGGAGCCGCCTTGGTCGGGCGGTCGGTCGCGGTCCCTCTCTGCTAGGGGATCGCGACCGGCCCGATCGAGTCCATGATCTTCGGGCTGGTGCCGGCCGCAGCGCCGCCGCCGTAGGTCCACTGCCCGCCCAGGTCGTCAATCGGGCGGTAGACGTTCTGGATGCCGTCGATGTCCCAGGTGGTGAGGTAGAGCCGGACGCCCGACCAGCTGGCCAGGCCGAAGTCGCGCTTGTTGTAGGTGAAGATCACCGACCTGGCGGCCGGATCGACCGCCAGCTTGGGGGCGCGGGCCGGCGTGCCCGGGTTGGTGGCGCTGGCGCCGGTCGAGCTGAAGAGGTTGTGGCCCCAGCCGTAGGTCTTCTGGTCGAAGCGCCAGCTGAAGCCAGCCGGGGTCGAGCCGTCGAGCAGTGGCAGCACCGTGGCTCCGGCCACGCCCGGCACCTCGAAGAAGAGATTGAAGGCGACGTGGTCGAAGCCGTTGGCCGGCTTCCAGACGGTCGACCAGTCGGCGGCGGTGACGGTGAGCCGCAGGTGGATGGCGTCGGCCTCCACCATCAACCGCGTCAGGTCCTGCTGGTGACCGAAGGTCGAGTCGGTCGGGTAGAGGTAGGCGCCGGTCGGCCCGGTGTCGTCACCGGCCGGGTCGCCGAAGAGGGTGACCACCGGGTTGAAGGCGACGTCGGAGGTGAAGGTCCAGATGGGCGTGGCCACGTCGGAGCTGACCGAGTAGAAGGCCAGCGTGTGCTTCGCCACGCCGAGGTCGAAGTCGGTGATGGGGAGCAGGACGCTGAAAGCGCCGGAGCCGGCGGGATCCTTGGTGACCTGGTAGCGCACGTCGGCCTGGCCGTCGATGATCATGGCCACGTTGGTGGAGGCCGGGCTCACCGTGCCGGTGACGGTGAGGTCGGCGGTGAAGGTCTGCCCCTCGATGAGCGTGTCCACGGTGATGGTGGCCGGCGGCGGGGGCGGGGTCACCACGCTGGCGCTGGCGCGCACCACCTGGATGGAGCGGCCCGGCAGCACCGTCATGATCTTCCCGCCGGAGCCCACCAGCGGCACCTGCGGGGCCCGCTCGGCGTAGAGCGACTGGAGCACGGTGCCGGCCGGGAGGCCGGTGGCCAGATCGCTCACCAGCGCGCTCCCCTCGCCGGTGTTGAGGAAGATCAGCACCCGGTCGCTGGGGAGGGTGCGCTGGTAGACGAAGGCGCCCGGCCCCCCCGGGTTGTCGAAGAGCACCGCCGTGTCACCCGTCGTGAAGACCGGGTTGGTGGTGCGGAGCCTGGCCAGCGCCTTGATGCGCTGGTAGCCGGCCGAGGTGGTGTCGAAGTGGTCGGCGCCGTTGGCGTGGTAGCCGCCCTTGAACATGGCGGCGCGGGTCTCGGTGAAGCCCTGCTCGGTCCCCTGGTAGACCACCGGGATGCCCGGCATGGTGAAGAGGAAGGCCAGCGCCTGGGCCAGCCCTTTCTCGGTGCCGGTGGAGAGGAAGCGCCCCACGTCGTGGTTGTCGATGAAGGTCGGGATCAGCGCCGGGTCGGGGTAGATGGTCTTGTCGAGGAACTTGCCAACCCGGTAGCTGAGGGCGGTGGTCGGGGCGGCGGTGCTGCCGAAGACGTTGGTCAGCTCCTGGTAGAGCGGGAACTGGATCACCGACGGCAGCTCCGGCAGGGCGCTGGTGCCGAGGTAGCTGGCCACCTTCCGGTCGGCGGCGTCGCTGAAGGGGAGCGGCGTCTCGAAGACCTCGCCGAAGGCCAGGAAGCTGGAGCGGCCGGTCCCGGCCGCGGTGGCAAGGATGCCGTCGCTGGAGTGGAAGAAGTCGTTCCAGAAGGCGTGCTCGACGTACTTGGCGGTGTCGACCCGGAAGGCGTCGACGCCCACCTCCTTGATCCAGAAGCCGTAGGACGCCTTGAGCGCTGTGCGCACCACCGGGTTGGAGGTGTCGAGGTCGTCGAGATCCGAGACCTGCCAGGTGGTCTCCTGGGTCGGGTCGTTGTAGTCGGCGATGGCTGGCGTCCAGTGGTAGGTGGCGGCCGCCAGCTGGGCCGGGTCGGTGGCGTCGCACTGGTCGAATGGGGGCGCCGGCCGGTTGCTCGGCGTGGCCCCGAGGTTGCGCTTGAAGCCGACCAGCACGTTCCCCGCCGTGTAGCTGGAGGGCGGGTCGTAGGTGAAGAAGTTGCCCATGTGGTTGGGGACCACGTCCTGGACCAGGTACATGCCGCGGTGGTGGAGCGCGCTGCTGAGCGCCTTGTAGGTGTCGAGCGTGCCGAGGTGCTCGTCCACCTTCTTCAAGTCGCGCGCCCAGTAGCCGTGGTAGCCGGCCGAGCCGGCCAGCGGGTCCCACCACATGTTGGCGACCGGCGGCGTGATCCAGACCGCGGTGGCGCCCAGCCCCTGGATGTAGTCGAGGCGGCCGGTCACGCCGGCCAGGTCGCCGCCCGAGTACTTGTCGCCGTCGGTGGGATCGAACTCGCCGCCGTGCTGGTCGTCGTTGGAGGGGTCGCCGTTGGCGAAGCGATCGGTGAAGACGAAGTAGATCACCTGGCCTCGCCAGTCGGGCGAGGCGACGTGGAGCAGCGGCGGCTCGGGAGGCGGGGCGACCGCTCTGGAGCAGGCGGCGAGGGTGACCAGCAGTCCGGCGCTGGCGAGGAGCAGCCCGGCCCGGCGGGGCGAAGGGTGAGCGAGGGGACGGGTCGTCATGGGGCTCCTCGGTGGGATCGTGGAATCGCAGGGAAGTCTAACCAGATCGACTGCCGCTCGCACCCGGCCCCCGACGCGGTTAGGCTTCCGGGTCGAGGAGAGACCACCATGACGCCCTTCAAGCACCTCCCCCGCCTCGCCGGGCTGCTGGTCGCCCTCGTCCTGGCGGCCTGCGGCTCGTCGGGCATACCGCCGCCTCCGCCCTACCAGCCCGGCCAGCCGCTCACCGTCGACGTGACCGGCTACTTCGCGCCCGGGGCCAACCTCCGCGACGCCTACAGCGGCGCCAACCTGCTGGTCAGCGCCGCCGGGACGGTGAGCGTGACGCCGGCCGCAGAGGGGCTGGCGCTGCTCGAGCCGGTCACCGCCACCGACGCTCCCTTCACCTGGAAGAACGCCACCGTCTACTACGCCATCACCGACCGGTTCTTCGACGGCGCTCCAGCCAACAACAACGGCTACGGCCGTCCCACGCCGGGGCCGGGCGACATCGGCGGCTGGCATGGAGGCGACTGGATTGGGCTGCGGGCGAAGTTGCCGGACCTGAAGGCGCTCGGCGTCACCGCCCTCTGGATTTCGCCCATCGTCGAGCAGGTGCACGGCTGGGTGGGGGGCGGAAGCGGGGCCTTCAAGCACTTCGCCTACGCCGGCTACTGGGCGCTCGACTTCACGATGCCCGACCTGAACTTCGGATCGGAGGCCGAACTCAAGGCGCTCATCGACGAGGCCCACGCCCAGGGGATCCGGGTGCTGGTCGACGTGGTGCTCAACCACCCTGGCTACGCCACCGGGGCCGACCTGCTCGCTTACCTACCGGCGGTATTCAAGGACGGCACGGGCGCGGTCTTCAGCACCTGGACGCCCGGTACTGGCGAGACCTGGGACAGCTGGAACAGCCTCGTGAACTACGACTCGCCCAACTGGCGCTTCTGGTGGAGCCCGAGCTGGATCCGGGCCGGCTTCCCCAGCTTCCAGACCGACAACAGCAGCGAACAGACCCGTCAGCTCACCTTCCTCCCCGACTTCAAGACCGAGGCCTCGACCGTCGTCGCCGGCGTCCCCGACTTCTTCAAGCCGACCTGGGCGACGCCCAAGGCGCCGACCGCCTTCGTGGAGATCCCCGGCGCCAGCGTCCGCGACTACCTGGTGAAGTGGCAGACCGACTGGGTCCGCCGGCTCGGCATCGACGGCTTCCGCTGCGACACGGCGGCCAACGTCGAGAAGGCGAGCTGGGCGGCGCTCAAGGTGGCAGGGACCAAGGCGCTGGCCGACTGGAAGCTGGCCAACCCGACCCTCTCCGCCAACACCGGCGACTTCTGGATGACCGGCGAGGTCTACGGCCACGGCGTCAACAAGGACGACTACTACACGGCCGGCGGCTTCGACTCGCTCATCAACTTCGCCTTCCAGCCGACGCTGCGCGACTCGGTCCTGCCCGCGCCCTCGTCGACGCTGGCTGGCGGGTCGGCCACGCTCGACCTGATGTACCAGCAGTACGCCAGCGCCATCTCCAGCGACCCTTCGTTCGACGCGCTCACCTACATCTCCTCCCACGACACCCGGCTCTTCTTCGCGGAGATGGGGAACGACCCGGTCCGCCAGCGCCAGGCGCTCACCGCGCTCCTGCTGGTGCCGGGAGGGGCCCAGCTCTTCTATGGTGACGAGAGCGGTCGCCTGCTCGGGCCGGCCACCGGCGACCCGCCCCAGGGGACCCGCTCCGACATGAACTGGGGCTCGATCGACAGCTCGATCCGGGCCCACACCACCACCGTGGCCACCTTCCGCAGGCGCCACGCCGCCATCGGCGCCGGCACACACGCCCGGCTCACCTCGCCGGCCGGCACCTACGCCTTTGGTCGCAAGCAGGGCAGCGACGCGGTGGTGGTGGTGCTGACCGCCCCGCGATAGGAATCCATGACCCGACCGCTCCGCCCGCTGCTCGCCGTCGCGCTGGCCGCCCTCTCACTGGCCGGTTGCTCCGGTTCGACGACCCCGGCCCCGCCGGCCGACCCGTACCTCTATAGGCCGCCGCCCGCCACCCCGCCCCCGACCAGCCTCGCCGCGGCCACCTGGGCCACCCACCTCCGCGATGACCTGCTGCCTTTCTGGACCAGCACCGATGCGCTGGGGGTCCCGGCCGGCAACTTCCCGACCTGGCGGCAGATGGACGGCGTGCCGGTGACGGCCAAGCCCAACCGCAAGCCGCGGATGATGGGGCGGCAGATCTACGCCTACGCCATGGGCTTCATGCTGACCGGCGACGAGGCGCTGCTCGGCCACGCCCGGAACGGCACCCGCTGGCTGCTCGACCACGCCCGCGACGGCTCCAACGGCGGCTGGCACTCGGACCTCTACCAGGACGGCACACCGGTGCTCCCGGGGAACCCGGACGCCATCCCCACCACCCGCTGGTCGCAGGATCTGACCTACGACGTGATGGGGCCGGCGGCGTACTTCTTCGTGACCCGCGACGCCGAGGCCGAGGGAGTGGTGCTGGCCGCCCGCGACGCGCTCTTCGACCCGGCCCGCTTCTGGGACGCCACCGGCGGCCGGATCAGGGACGGCCTCGACGCCACCATGACCACCGAGCAGTGGATGGGCGCGACCGGGAGCTGGCAGCTGGTGGCGCAGCTCGACCCCATCACCGCCTTCGAGCTGCTGGTCCAGCCGGTGCTGACCGACCCGGCGCGGCGCACCCAGGCGCTCGGCGACCTGCGCACCCTGGCGACGCTGGTGCGCACCAGGTTCTGGCAGGACGGGATCTTCTGGGGAGCGACCGGGAGCATCGGCACCCTGCCGAGCGATCACACCGACTACGGCCACATCCTCAAGGCCTACTGGGCGCTGCTGCAGATCGACAAGCGGCTCGACGACCGCCCCTTCGCCGCCTTCCTGGCCAGCAACGCTCCGGCCACGCTGGGGCGTTCCTACGACTCGGCCAACGGTCGCTGGGCCAAGAAGCCGAACGCCGCTGGGGGAAACGACTACGGCTCGGACTGGTGGGCCTACGCCGAGGCCGACCAGTTGGCCGCCACGCTGGCGCTCCACGACCCGGCCTGGATCACCACCGTCGACACCACCACCACCCACTTCCTCAACGAGTACGTCGACCGGACGCGGCCGGTCCGCGAGCTCTACTCGTCCCTCAGGCGGGACGGGACCGGGTACGGCTGGGCCACCACCGACACCTCCAAGTGCAACGACTGGAAGAACGGCTTCCATTCGACCGAGCACGCCCTGGTGATGTTCCTCCTCGGCCACTACCTGGCCGGCACCCCGGCGCCCCTCTACTTCGCCTTCGCTCCCGCCGACCTCGACGCCCAGGCCCGGGCCTCGCGCCCCTACACCTTCCAGGGGAGGTACGTCAGTCACGAGGACCTCGGCGAGATCCCGACCGACACGGCTCCGGTGAAGCGCCACAAGGTCAAGGTCCTCTTCGACCAGCTCAGATAGGGCGCTCCACCACCTCCGAGCTCGGGCGTTCCACGGACCCCGGGACGGGCCGGGCGCCGCCGGGTGGGGCGCGGCTCGCCTCACCGGCGCCGATGCGGTATTTTCCCGGGCTCCCAGGAGAGGACCGCCCGTGAAGACGCTCGTCACCACCGCCCCCAGCTTCGACGACCTCTGGCGCGCCCTCTGCGCGCGCGGCTCCGACGAGGACGAGGCCCCGGTCCGCGAGGCGGCCGCCCGGGTGGTGGCCGACGTGCGCGCCCGCGGCGACGCCGCCCTGCTCGACTACACCAGCCGCTGGGACCGCTGGGTGCCGGCCAACGCCGCGGCGCTGGCGCTCGGCCCCTCCGACTTCGCCGCCGCCTGGCGCGGCCTGCCCGAGGCCGGGCGCAGGGCGCTCCAGCTGGCCGCAGACCGGGTCCGCGCCTTCCACGAGCGCGAGCGCGACGCCGAGGTGCCCGAGTTCACCGACAGGCTCGGCGCCCGGC
>JANPOM010000504.1:0-3123 GCA_031427995.1 Anaeromyxobacter sp.
GATGCTCATCGCACAGGCACTGAATGGAGGTTTCACGGTCATTGGTTCGGATAGAACCCTTCGACGCGCGCTCGCCTGGCCCGGACCTCGAAGCGACCCTCGTCCGTGCGTCCGTCGAGGGCATGGATCGAGGCGACCTCCGCGTGCTCGCGCTGCTCGTCACCTGGGTTGGCGTGCACTCGGGCCGCGTCAATGCCGATCGGCTCACCGGGCTGGTGGCGCTACTGCAGGAGCCGAGGCGGGTCCGCGCCTTCTGGAGCAGGCAACTTCGGTGAAATAGCTGGCGGCGCCACCTCGGGTGGCCGGTTCGTCTTCGCCTGGCCCGAAAACGACCAAGGGCCCCCAGGTCGCCCTGGAAGCCCTCGTCGTTGCATCGGATATTGGAGCGGGAAACCGGATTCGAACCGGCGACCCTCAGCTTGGGAACGGACTTCACGCGGAGTCCACCTGGTGTCAGCGGTTCGCAAGCGCTGGTAACAACTGGAGGTGGGTATGACGCCGGTGTCCAGCCGTTCCAGCCGGAACAGATGCTTCTCAGGGGTTTTGCTACGCCCTTGCTACGTAACTCTGGGTCGGGGTCGGGTTTGCCGGCGGGCCCGCTGCTCACCGTGCGCGAGGTGGCTCGGGCGCTCCAGGTCTCCACGGCCACGGTCTACAAGCTCTGCGCGCGGGGGGAGTTGGCGCACGTACGGGTGCTCAACAGCATCCGCATCCCCAGTTCCGAGATCGCGTGCCTGCCCACCAGTTCGCCGCCCAGCTCCCATTCATGAGCCGAGACGCCAGAAGGTGGGACGCCAATAGTAGAGGTTTTCGGCTCGAACGGAGGGCCTGCGCCTCCCCGGATCACCCCAAGTCTCGAATGTATCGATTCGAAGATCGATGGGGCGCCAGTGCGGATCCCGCTTGTCTGAGAGGCCGGGCTTTCGGGCGTGCTTCACCATCTCCGGCTCGCCAGCGCCGTACTTCACGAAGTTCACCTGTGCATCTCTGAGGGTGACCTTGTTGGCGCCGCCGGCGAGCGTTGTCGCGTACTCCAGTTGCACTGCGTCGTCTTCCCAGAAGCAGATGCCGCAGATTTCGAAGCTGCCGGGGGGCTCCTCGAAGGCGAGGAAGCCGCAGCAAGGGCAAGGAAAGTCGGCGGGGTTCTCGCTCAAAGGGCAAGTCCTCTGCACGGAGGGTGTGCCAGCCTACCTCGAAGCGTTCGAAGGGAGGTCGTCCAGTCCGCTCAGGTCCGCGCCACGGTGCCGTGCAAGTGAAGCCCGAGGGCGCGGATGACCTTCATCACGGTGGCGAACTCGGGGTTGCCGTCGGGCGAGAGCGCCTTGTAGAGCCCTTCACGCGTGAGGCCCGTCTCGCGGGCCAGCGCCGTCATGCCGCGGGCCTTCGCGATGGTGGCGAGGGCCGCGGTGATGAAGGCCGGGTCCTCCACCGCCTCCTCGAGGCAGGCCTCCCAGTAGAGGGCGATGTCGTCCTCGGTCTTGAGGTACGCCGCAGAGTCCCACTTCCTGAGCTTGAGCTTCGCCTTGGTCTTGGTCGCCATGTTCGCCTCCTACAACCGCCTCGCCAGCTCGAGCGCACTAGCGATGTCCCTGGCCTGCGAGGACTTGTCGCCTCCGCCGAGAAGGACGACAACCTCCAGGCCGCGCTGGACGAAGTAGACCCGGTAGCCGGGCCCGTGGTGGATCCTCATCTCCGAGACGCCCTCGCCAACCGGAGCGCAGTCCCCAAGGTGCCCGGCCTCCGCGCGGTCGATGCGCGCCTGGATGCGGCGGGCTGCTCTTTGGTCACGTAGCCCTGAGAACCAGGTGTTGAAGGCCTCGGTGGTGAGGACCGTCCACATGGAGGGAATCTAGGGCGCTCGGCCGCCGGTGTCAACCATGGTTAACACCGAGAACGGGGCCGGATCGAGTCGCGGCACGGGCAAGTGATTCCAGCCGAGGGTCCTCAGGCAGCGCGCACGGCCTCACCGAAGATACGGTCCCGATGCTCGGGTCGGATCATGCCTGGGGTCGCAAGGTCCACGCGGCAGCCAAGAAGCCGCTCGAGCTCGTGCTGGACGCGGGCAAGGCCGAGATAGCCGACGGGCGGGTTGAACTCGGCGATGAGGTCGAGGTCGCTGTCGGGCCGGGCCTGGTCGCGCGCGACGGAGCCGATGACCAGGAGCGAGGTGATGCCGAGCCGCCGGAGGTCATCCCGGTGGGAGGCGAAGAACTCGATGGCTTCAGCTCGGCGCACGCTTCGATTGTATGGCTCGGCTCGAACGAGTGGAAGCGCAGTGGCTGAGAGGCGAGGGCAGTCGACAGACCATCGCTGGCTAGAGGCACCTCACCGCTTCCGCTCCACCAGCCAGTTGCCGAACGCCATGACGCCCCTCCAGAACCCGACGTAGGCGAGGAAATTGCCTGCCATCGTCAAGTAGAAGGGGACGATGGTTCCACGACCCGTGTCAATCCCTTGCGGGTAGAAGAGGCCGGAGAAGATGAGTCCCGGGATCGTCATGGCATCCCTGAAGGTGTTCCGCGCCCCGCCGAAGACTCCGAGGAAGGTAGCGATACCCAGCACAATCGCGATGGGCAGGAGTTTCCTTTCTCTCGTCCAGTTCATGGGGTCCCCTGTCGATGATGACTTTGCTCAGGATTCACACGACGAGGAAAGCTCGCGAAAAATGGCCTGTTGGTCCGCGCGGACCAACCCCACGAAATCCGCGAAATGGGCCTTCTGGTCCACGTGGGCCAGGTCGACGAAAACAGCCTCCTGGTCCGTGCGGACCAGGACGGCATTTTCCTGCGGGCCGAGAGGACCCCTGATGACGGGGCGTGATGCTGACCCATGTCACTGTGGGTGTCCTGTCACGAGGGCAGGATTGAGCACCACCCAGGTGACAGGGTTGAGCACGACCTTCCCTTCGTAACCCTGCGTAAACAGAGCCCCGGCACCGCCGCCTCCGAGCTGGCATCGGCGCGAGGTGAGGCGCGCCAACTGCCGGACCCCTCTCCCCCGACCACCTGGGGGAAAGGGGTCGGGCCGCGCGCGCGCGGGTCAAGCCAAACTGAAGCATGACCGTCTCGCGCCACATGAGCTTTCCCGCTGCCCTGGGCCCAAGTGTGTCCCGAGTGTCGTTCG
>JANPOM010000505.1:0-14735 GCA_031427995.1 Anaeromyxobacter sp.
GTCGGCATCGACTTCTTTGCTCACCGGCGGCGACCCTTCGACGAGGTGCTGCCCTGGGACCGGATCGACTGCGGCGTGACCAAGGCCTATCTGCGGGAGCAGATGGAGGCGGCGCGGACGCTGACCGAGGTGCCCGACTGCGTGCTGGCCCCCTGCACCGCTTGCGGCGCCTGCGACTTCAAGGTGTTGAAGAACCGGATCTACGAGCTGAAGGACTACCTGAAGGCGCCGGCCCCGCCCCCGCGCCCACCCGACTCGCCGCTCCGCAGCCATGTCCGGGTCCGCTATGCCAAGCTCGGCCGATTGGTGGCGCTCTCCCACCTCGAGACCATGCACTCGCTGCTGCGAGCCTCCAGGCGCGCTGGACTGCCCATGGCCTACTCGCAGGGCTACCACCCGAAGCCGAAGATCTCCTTCGGGCCAGCCCTCTCGGTCGGCATCGAGAGCCGGGCCGAGCTGCTCGACCTCGAGCTGATCGGCCTTGCCGACCCGGCCGATATCGCCTCGCGGCTCGGCAAGGCGCTTCCCGAGGGGCTGAAGTTGCTCTCGGTCGACCTGCTGGAGACCGGGGCCCCGTCGATCGGCGAGGCGCTCCGAGCCATTCACTATGTGGCGGAATTCACGGATGATTCCTGGTCGCACCAGCTGCTTTCGGCGAGGGTCGAGGCCTTCCTGGCGGCCGAGTCGGCGGTGATCACCAGGGTCAAGCCCCCCAAGAACAAGGACCGGCGACGGCACCAGCGGGTTGCGGGGAGTGGGCAAAGAGAGATAAACCTGCGGGAAATCGTGACCCACCTCGGTGTCGAAGGGCCGGGCCGTGTCGCGTTCAGCTTGCGGGCGGATCCCTCGGGGAGCGCGCGGCCAGCCGAGGTGCTGGCGGCGGTCTTCGGCGAAGCAGGAATACCGCCCACGGGAGTACGACTTCTGAAGGAGGGCGTGAGCCTGGCGAAGACCGAGCGGACCGGACCCACGGGCCAGCCGCGCGCTCCTCGCTACCTCGACGCCTGAAGGATTCGAGTTTCTTCTAGACGATTCATGCCCCGGGACCGGGCCGCGGAACGTGCGGCCGCCCGGCGCGAAGGGTGGCGAATTCGTGAGCTTCTGCTCCGAACAAGATCCGAAGGCCCTGGCACCGCCGGGGACGCTTCGATCGCGGTTGGCCGATCCGGCTGACCTCGCTCCGTTCGCGCCACCGGCCCGGGCTCACCGGAGTCCGCCATGGCCGAGAACAAGAGCAGCCTCGTAATCAACGCCGCGGGCGCGGAGACGCGCGTCGCGCTGATCGAGAACGGGACGATCCACGAGTACTACCTCGAGCGAAAGCGCGAGAAGGGGATCGTCGGCAACATCTACAAGGGGCGCGTGGTCCGGGTCCTCCCGGGCATGCAGGCCGCCTTCGTCGACATCGGCCTGGAGAAGGCGGCCTTCCTCTACGTCGGGGACGTCTACGGTGATCCCGACTTCTCCGAGGAGTTCGAGCTGACCGAGGGCGAGCACGCCACCGGCGCCACCGAGGTCCCGACCGAGGAAGAGGCCGAGCAGCAGGAGCTGCGCGTCCAGGAAGCCGCCAGCGCGCCGGCGCTCGAGGGAGCGGCACTGGCCGCCACCGATCCGCTGGCGCCAGCCGATCCGCCATCGGCCGTCGAGCCGGGCGAGGCGAATTCCGTGGCCGAGGAGCTGCCCGTCGCCGCCGCGCCGGTGGCCGAGGCCCTGTCGCCGCCGGTCTTCTCCTCCGAGCTTCCGCCGCCGCTGCCCCCGCTCGAGCCGGCCGTCACCCGTGCGCCGCTGCCGCCGCTCTCCGACGAGGAGCTGGCCCTGATCGGTGTGCCGGTCCCCGCCGCCGTCCAGCCCGCGCCCCTCCTCCTGCTCCCGGCCTCGACCGGGCCGGCCGGGGTGTCCGAGGCCCTGGCTACCACGAGCGAGCCACCTGCCGTCGGCCAGATCGCCGCGCCTGCCCGCCAGGCGGCGCGCGAGGCGCGTGAGCCGAGGACCGACCGGGAGGCCAAGGGCGACCGCAAGGGGCGCGACCGCGAGCGCAACGGCAAGGACCGCGGCCGCGGCGGCCCCCGCGAGGAGCGCAAGCCCAAGGAGCTGAAGAACATCCAGGACCTGCTCAAGGAAGGGCAGGAGGTGGTCGTCCAGGTCGCCAAGGACCCCATCGGCACCAAGGGCGCCCGCATCACCAGCCACATCTCGCTGCCGGGGCGCCACCTGGTCTTCATGCCGACCGTGGACCACATCGGCATCTCTCGCCGCATCGAGCGCGACGGCGAGCGGCGCCGGCTTCGCGAGATCGTCGACCGGATGCGCCCGGAGGGGACCGGCTTCATCGTCCGCACCGTGGCCGACGGCGTCGACGCCGAGAAGCTCGAAGCCGACATCCGCTTCCTCATCCAGGTCTGGAACGAGATCATCCGGACCAAGGACAAGGTGGGCGCGCCGGCGCTGCTGCACGGCGACCTCGACCTGATCCTGCGCGCCACCCGCGACCTCTTCACCTCCGAGGTCGGCAAGATGGTGATCGACGACCGCGACGAGTACGAGCGCATCCTGCGCTTCGTGCACGAGCAGGCGCCGCACCTCGAGTCGCAGATCGAACTCTACGCCGGTGACGAGCCGGTGCTCGACGCCTTCGGGATCGAGCAGGAGCTGAAGCGGGCTGGGCAGCGCAAGGTCTGGCTCAAGAGCGGCGGCTACATCGTCATCGACCAGGCCGAGGCGCTCACCGCCGTGGACGTCAACTCGGGGCGCTACGTCGGCAAGAAGAGCCTCGAGGAGACCATCACCAAGATCAACGTCGAGGCGGCCAAGGAGATCGTCTACCAGCTCCGGCTCCGCAACATCGGCGGCATCATCATCATCGACTTCATCGACATGGACAAGGCGCAGAACCGCGAGAAGGTCTTCAAGTCCTTGCAGGAGGCGCTGGGGCGCGACAAGGCCAAGACCAACGTCCTCAAGATCTCGGAGCTGGGGCTGGTCGAGATGACCCGGAAGCGGGTCCGCGAGTCGACCACGCGGATGATGAACGAGCCGTGCAGCTACTGCGACGGCAAGGGTCACCTCAAGTCGAAGATCACCGTGGCCTACGAGGCCTTCCGGGAGATCCGGCGCGAGGCGCCGCACTTCCAGGATCCGGTGCTGGTGGTCAACTGCCACCCCGAGGTGGCCAACGTCCTGGTGGTCGAGGAGCGCGACGAGCTGCGCTACCTCATGGACCGTTACAACAAGACCATCCAGGTCAAGTCGCAGGCCAGCTACCACCAGGAGCAGTTCGACATCTACGGCCGCCACGAGCGGATCGACCAGGCTCGCGACGCCGGCGCCCCTGCCGGCCCTGCCGGCCCTGCCGGAGAGCGCCACGATCGCGCCGGCGAGCGGCATGACCGCGGCGGCGACCGTGGGGGTGATCGTGGAGCCGACCGCGGAGGTGACCGCGGCGGCCGTGATCGCGGTGGGCGCGGTCGCAATCGCGGTGGGCGCGGCGGTGGCGGTGGCGGTGGCGGTGGCGGTGGCGGTGGCGGAAACCGCGGCGAGAAGGGCGGCGCGGCCAGGCCAGCGGCGGCTCCAGAGGGCGGCGAGAAGGGCGGCGCGGCCAGGCCAGCGGCGGCTCCAGAGGGCGGCGAGAAGGGCGGCGCGGCCAGGCCGGCGGCGGCTCCAGAGGGCGGCGAGAAGCAGTAAGCTGGAGAGCCATGGCGGGGGAGGGCCACGAAGCGCTGCACCAACTGGGCGTGAAGGCCAGACGGCTCTGGCGCGCCACCGTCGAGGCCATGATCTCCGGGGCATCCGCCGCCGGCGCATGCTCCGCCGCCAGGTGGTCACCTGCTGGGTCGGGGCTCCAGGAGCGACCTCTCCGAGGGGCTTCTCGGACCCCGATGCGTTATGCCCGTGGAACCCTTGCTGATTTCAGGTTCATCGGCTAATCTCCTTTCACCCCAAAGCGGTCTCCGGAGAGGGATCGTCAACGCGGAGCGCCGATGCTGAAGTCGGATCTCATCAACATCCTGGTCGTGAAGCGCGGTGTGACCCAGAAGCAGGCGGAGTCCACCATCGAGACCATCTTCGACTCGATGAAGGACGCCCTCTGTCGCGGCGAAAACATCGAGATTCGCGGGCTTGGCGCCTTCCACGTGAAGCACTACGAGGGGTACCAGGGCCGCAACCCGAAGACCGGCGAGGTCATCCCGGTCAAGCCGAAGCGCGGCATCCTCTTCCGGACCGGCAAGGAGCTTCGCGATCGGGTCAACCAGAACGAGGAGCCGGCCGGAAACAGCGGCGCCTCGTCGGTAGGCGCCTAGATCCACTTCAGCCGTCCCGCCGTGCGCCCCGCCGTGAACTAGTGCCCCGCCACCATGGGCGCTTTCGCCGTCCGAGCGGCCGAGACGCGAGGCCCGCCGTTCAGCAGTCAACGCGCCATCATGCCGCCAGTTCGAGCCGGCCGAGCGGGCGGACCGGCTGCTCCGGCGGCAGCTCGTCGTAGCTGAGCACCTGCAGCCTGGGCCAGCGGGGGGCCACCAGCAGCCGGAGCGCGCGCCGCACGTCGCCGCTCGCCAGCAGCACCGGGCTCCCCCCGGCCGTCTCCAGCGCCCGCTCCAGCGCCTCGAGCAACAGCGCCGCTCGCGCCGGCTCGAGTGCCGGCCACTCACCCAGCAGCGACTCGCGCACCGCCTGCTCGGCGCGCGGGTCGAGCAGGAGCGCAGGCAGCGGCTCGCCGCCTCCAGCCCGGTGACCGATCTGCCGGCGCAGGGCGCGGCGCGCCGCCGCCGCCAGCGCCGCGGCCCCCCGGGCGCCGCCACCGGCCTCGAGCAGGGCCTCGAGGATGGTCCGCAGCGGCCGGATCGAGACCCCCTCTTCGAGCAGCCGGCGCAGCACCTCGGCCAGCAGCGCCGGCGCCACCTGTCGCGACACCTCCCGCACCAGCGCCGGGGCCTGGAACTCGAGCGCCTCGAGGAGCCCCTGCGCCTCCTGGACGCCGAGGAGCAAGCCGACGTTTCGTTCCAGCTCTCCGGCGCAGCTCGCCGCGACCCGCTCCAGCGGATCGAGGACCGGGCCGAGGGCCTCGGCCCGCGTCGCGTCCAGCGCATGGATCAGCGCGGCCCGCCGTCCGCTCAGCGGCTCCAGCTCCGGTCGCATCGGGATCCCGGCCAAGGCCAGGTCGTCGAGGGGGGCCAGCGAGAGCCGCTCGTCGAGCGAGACCCGCCCGCGCGCCGCCGGAACCTCGTCGATCCAGAGCACCCACCGGCCGGGCTCGAGCGCTCCTCCGCGAAGCCGGAGCGGCGGGGCGAGCACCCCCAGCTCGCGCCAGAGCCGCTGGCGCGCCCCTGGGAGCAGCTCGCGCTCGAGGCGCCGATCGCCTTCCCGGGCCAGGGCCAGCAGGTCGTCGGCCAGCTCCAGTACCACGGCCGCGCCCGCTGGCTCGCCCTCCGCGGCGCCCTCGAACTCGGTCCCGACGCCGTCGCCGGCCGGCCGGGTACCGGCGGCCTCGGCCCGGGCACGGACCAGCCCTCGCCAGGCCAGACCGGCGGCGCCGGCGGCGAGGAGCAGGAAGGGGGCGGGAGGCAGCCCGGGGGCGAGCCCCAGCGCCGTGAGCAGCACCGCCACCACCAGCAGCGCCCGCGGCTCGCCGAACAGCTGGCGGCCCACCTCGCTGCCGAGCCGAGCCCCCTCCTCGGCCGAAGCGACCCGCGTCACCGCCACGCCGGCGGCCACCGCCACCAGCAGGGCCGGGAGCTGCGTGGTGAGGCCGTCGCCGACCGCCAGCAGCACGGCCCGCTCGGCCGCCACCGCGAGCGGCCGGCCGCGTAGCGAGAGCGCCACCAGCCCGCCCACCACGTTGATGAGCACGATGACCACGCCGGCGATGGCATCGCCCTTTACGAACTTGAGGGCGCCGTCCATGGCGCCGTGGAGCTGGCTCTCCCGCTCCAGCGCCCGGCGCCGCCGCGCCGCCCCGGCCGCGTCGACGAGGCCGGCCCGCAGATCCGCGTCGATGGCCATCTGCTTGCCGGGAAGGGCATCGAGCGTGAAGCGCGCCGCCACCTCGGCGACCCGCTCGGCCCCGCGCGCCACCACCAGCAGCTGCACCAGCGTGAGGATGGCGAAGACCACGGCGCCGGCCACCGGGCTCCCCTGCACCACCACCCGCCCGAAGGCCTCGATGACCTGCCCGGCCTCTCCGCGAGTCAGGATCAGGCGGGTCGAGGAGACCGAGAGGGCGAGCCGGAAGAGGGTGGTGAGCAGGAGCAGCGCCGGGAAGCTGGCGAAGGAGAGCGCATCCCGGGAGAGCAGCGTGACCACCAGCACGGTGGCGGCCAGCGCCAGCGAGAAGGCCAGGCCGAGGTCGAGCAACAGTGGGGGCACCGGCGCCACCAGCAGGACCACCACGGCGAGGACGGCCAGCGCGAACCCGACGTCGCCGCCGCCGCGCAGGCGGGCGAGGAGGGCATGCAGGCGGGCGAGGAGGGCATGCAGGCGGTTCATGGCGGCTCCGGTGATACCGGTGACTCAGGTGGCGGGGCGCCGTGCAGGTGGGCGAGGAGCGCGGCGGCTGCGTCGTAGAGTTCCTCGGGGATCTCGTCGCCCACCTCGGCCAGCCGGTGGAGGGCCCGGGCCAGCGGTGGGTCGCGGAGGATGGGGACCCCGGCGCGCCGCGCCTGGGCGCGGAGCCGCGCCGCCGCGGCCCCGGTTCCCTTGGCCAGCACGCGCGGGGCCTCTCCGCCGCCGCGTCGATGGTGCAGGGCCACCGCCACATGGGTCGGGTTGACCACCAGGCAGGTGGCGCGGGCCACTGGCGCGGCCTCGGCCAGTGCGCGGTGGAGCTGGCGCCGCTCCGACCTGTGGCGCGGATCGCCCTCCTCCTCGCGGGCCTCGCGCCTCACCTCGTCGCGCGACATCCGCAGCTGGCGCTGGTGGCGCCAGCGGACCAGCAGCAAGTCGAGCGCGCCGAAGAGGACCAGCAGGAGGGCGAGCCGCCAGGCCAGCGGCCAGAGCAGAGGCGCATAGGCGCGGCCCGGCGCCTCGGAGCGCGGCAGCTGGGCCAGCGTGGCGGCGGTGGCGCGCCAGCCGGAGAGCACCATGGCGACGGCCAGGGCCGCCTTGACGAGGCCGAGCCCGAGCGAGGCGAGCCGCGCACCAGAGAAGAGCCGGCCCAGGCCGCGGATGGGATCGAGCCGCTCCCAGCGTGGCGAGAGGGGTGCCAGCGTGAAGAGGCCGCCGGTCTGGAGCAGCCCGGCCGCGACCGCGGCAGCGGCCGCCGCAAGCGCTGGTGGGGCCGAGAGTCGCAGCACCGCCAGGGCCGCCGCGGTGAGCGCCGCGGCGGGCGGGCGCTCGGCGCCGAGCGCGATCAGCAGCCCGTTGCGGACCTCCCCGGCCAGCGCGGCGAACCACCACGGGGCGCAGGCGGCCAGCACCGCCAGGCCAGCCAGCAGCGCCACCGCGCCGGTCAGCTCGTGCGAAACCGCCACCTCGCCGCGCCGGCGCGCCTCGGCCAGCCGCTTCGGCGTGGGCCGCTCGGTGCGTGCGCCGCTCATGGAACGCTCCCGCCAGGCCCCATGGCCGTGAGCAGCGCAGGGAGCCTGGCGTCGAGCGCCACCAGCGAGACCAGCCGCCCGGCGCCGGCCGAGGCGCCGAGCGCCATGGCCAGCAAGCCGAGCGAGGCGCGCGCCGGCTGGGTCAGCTCGGGGAGCTGGAGCCCGGGGGCCACGCGCACCATGGCCGCCACCGTCAGCTCGGCGGCCAGGACTCCGGCCAGCGCCGGAGCGGCGACCGCCACCGCCGCGGCCAGCCCCTCGGCGGAGGCCCGCAGCGCCAGCTCGGAGAGCGGCTGAGCCGGGAAGGGGGCGCCGACCGGGAGCGCGGCGAAGCCGAGGAGCAGGCCGCGGAGCACCAGCCGAAGCCCGCCGCCGACCGCCGCCAGGACGATGAGCTGCTGCACCAGCAGGTCGCCGAGGGCGGTCTCGCGCTGCCGCAGCGGAGCGACGTGGAGCTCGGCCAGCGTCGCGCCGCGCGCGGTGTCGGCGAGCCGCCCGGCGGCCCGGGCCGCCTCCAGCGGGGCGGCCAGCACCACCGCCAGCCCGCCGCCGAGGGCCAGCTCGCGGGCGGCCATGGCGAGGAGGGACAGCCCCTCCGCCTCCACCGGGCGCGAACCACCCAGCAGCCAAGCCACCGTCCCCAGCCCACCCGCCAGGAGCAGGCGCAGCGGCGCGGGGACCAGCGGCCCGCCGAGGAACGGGGAGAGCGCCGCCACCGGCACCAGCCGCAGGGCGTGGAGCAGCGCCGCGGCCAGCGCGCCCGGCTCGAGCGCCAGCCCGGTCACGGCACCCCTCCCGCAGCGAGCGCCAGCACCTCGGTGGCGAAGCGGGCCAGCCGGGCGCCGATCCAGGGGCCGGTGATGATCAGCGAGGCAATCACCACGGCGATCCGTGGCACCGCGCCGAGGGCGTGCTCCTGGAGCGAGGTGGCGGCCTGGAGCAGGCCGGTGAGCAGGCCGACCAGCAACGCCGTGAGGAGCGGCGGCGCCGAGAGCAGCAGCGCCAGCAGCAGCGCCTCACGGCCGAGGTGGAGGATGGTGGCGGTCACGGCGCGTAGGCCAGCGCCAGGCCACGGGCCAGCAGCCGCCAGCCGTCCACCGCCACCAGCAGCAGGAGCTTGAGCGGGAGTGCCACCGAGGTGGGCGAGAGCTGTGTCAGGCCGAGCGCCAGCAAGATGTTGGCTACCACCAGATCGACCACCAGGAAGGGGAGGAAGACCAGGAAGCCGATCGTGAAGGCGCGGCGCAGCTCGGAGACCATGAAGGCCGGAGCCAGCACCGCGAGATCGTCGCTGCGCACCTCGGCCGCTCGGGGACCCTGGCGCAGCCTGCGCGCCAGGTCGAGGAAGGCCTCGCGATCGTCCTCGCGGGCGAAGCGGGCCAGGAAGCCCTTCAACGGGACCAGCGCTCGCGCCCCGGCAGCCAGGGCCCCGGTCTCGCCTCCCGGCGGGACCTCCTGCGCCGCGCTCCAGGCCGCCTCGCCGACCGGCGCCATCACCGCCAGGGTCAGGACCAGCGCCAGGCCGGTGACGGCGGTGGTGGGTGGAACCTGCGGCGCGCCGAGCGCGGAGCGGAGCACCGACAGGACCACCGAGATCTTCAGGAACGAGGTGAGCGTGACCAGCAGCACCGGCACCAGCGCGGTGGCGCCGAGCAGCAGGAGCCACTCGGCCGGCCGGGCGGCCAGCGGCCCGGGGGGAGGGAACGCGGCGATCACGGCTCCACCCCGGGGCCCATCCATCCGGCCTCGGCCAGCAGCCGGACCCCATCGCGACCGACGCCGAGCAGCATGGGCTTGCCGTCCAGCTCGATCAGCACCACCGCGGCGTCGCGGGCCAGGCCAGCGCGCGAGAGGACGCGGAGGCGCGGCGGGGGCGCGGCGGCCTCCCGGCGGCGCAGCAGCAGGACCGCCGCGGCCAGGGCGAGCAGCAGCAGCCCGGCCCGAGCCGCGACCGGGCCGAGTTCGCCGGGCAGGAGAGCGAAGGCGGCGCAGGTCGCGGCGGCCATCGCCAGCCAGGCCAGCGGCGGCGGGCGGCGGAGCAGGGCGATCACGGCTGCACCTCGAGCGAGAGCACCCGGACCCCGACCGCGCCGTCGATCTCGACCAGCTCGCCTCGCCCGATGGGGCGCTCGCCGATCCGGAGCGTCACCAGCCCACGGCGATCGAGCTGGACCGGCAGCGTCGCTCCCGGCGTCAGCCGCGAGAGGTCGCTCAGCGTCAGCGGCACTCTGGCCAGCTCGACGTCGAGCAGGATGGGAACCTGCGCCAGGGGACTCTCCATGGTGGTCGTCTCCACGAGGAAGGAGCCATCGGTCAGCGTGCCGATGGCGGTGAAGCCGCCGGGGAAGAGGAGGCGGAGGCGCCCCTCCGGCGGCGAGTCGGCGAGCACCACGTCGCCAGGCGCCAACGCCCGAAGCTCCTCGGGGAGCAGCGGCGCCGTACCGCCGCGCAGCGAAGCGAAGAGCGGGAAGGCGGTGAGCGGCTCGCGAAGCTCGGGCGGCAGGGCCAGGGCGGCGACGGCGGCGGGCGGGAGGAGCAGCCTGGCCCGGCCTCGCACCGGCCCGGCCACGATCTCCAGGTCGACGGCGAGCGGCGACTGCGGCGGGGGCGCCTCGCGCACCAGGCGGGGCGCCAGTTTCTCCGCGATCGGCTCGAGCTCGGCGACGCCGTCGAGCGCCGCCAGGACCAGCAACTCGAGCGCCGACGACTCCAGCGGGGTGAGCGCGGTGGCGCCGGCCACCGGCTCGGAGCCGCCGGAGACCAGCGCCACCAGGCGGGCCACCAGCCCCGGCTCGACCTCGAGCAGCGCCGCGCCTGGCAGGGCGGCCAGCTCGATGGCCAGCGAAGGGCCGGGGCGCGACGGCGCCGCGGCCACCGGCCGGGCGCTCCCGGTGATGGTCACCTCGACGCCAAGCACGCCAGCGATGGCCCGCGCCGCCGCCAAGGCCGCCCCGGCCCCGGTGGCCCGGGCGCCGGGGTCGAGGGCGGCGAAGCCACGCGAGATCGGCGGGAGATCGAAGGGGAGCGCCATGGAAGCGGTGGAGTTCACGCCTCATGCCGGGGAAATCCCACGGGATCCCGGTCCGGCCGGTGCGGGCCACAGGCCGCGGCGCGGACCAGCGTCCGTTCCGCGCACGGGTGGCCGCGCCGCTCCTGCTCCAGCCGGCGCAGCAGCGGGTGGGACGGGAGGGGAGTGGCGCTGGCCGGGGCAGGCAGGCCGGCGCCAGGGAGGGAGGCCGCCAGCGCCGTCAGCCGGGCGCGGCGGGGCGCACCGGCCAGCGCACCGGCCAGCCGGAGCGCCTCACCGGCACCCGGCTCATGGAGCCTCCCCACCAGCCGGATGGCCCGCCCCGGCGCCAGCGTTACGGCCAGCGCCACCAGCCTGCGAAGCCGCTCGGTCACGTGGCTTCACCCGGGCGCCGTCGCTCCCGCCAGGCCAGCGCACCCAGTCCGGCGGCACCGAGCGCCGCCAGCCCGGCGACCACCGGCCCCCAGCGAAACGCCGGCGGTGGTGACGAGCGCGCGGAGGGCGCTGCCTCGGCGATCACCACCGCGACCGCCTCGGGCGAGAGCCCCTCGGCCGCTCCGGCCACCAGCGATCGGAGCCCCGGCTCGAGTTCGCGGAGCGCGCCACAGCTGGCCGGCCGGCACTTGACCAGGACCGCGGCGCGCGGTGGAGCCCGATGGCCGGGGTGGAGCGGGTCGTCGGCCGGCAGGCCGAGGTGAACCCGGGCCTCGACCACCCCGTCGAGCGCCTCGACGCTCCTCGCCAACTCCCCGGAGAGGGCGTGGAGCCAGCGGGCCCGCTCCTCCACCGGCGTCGGGACCATGCCGCCCGCCCCGAAGACCTCCCCCAGCCCCTGCGGTCGCGCTCGCGGCAGCTGCCGGGCGGCCAACACCCGGTGAGCCCTGGCCTCCTGCCCGCGCGCGACGGTGACGGTCCAGGCCGAGTCGGTCCCGTCCTGACGCAAGGTGGTTGCCGCCAGCCCCTCCTCGTCGAGCGCCACCAGCACCTCGTTGGCCTGACGCTCGCCGAGGTCATGGAGGATGGGGGCCTCGCCGCAGCTTGCCAGGAGCACGGCAAGGAGGGCGGCGAGCATGGGACGGGCCTTCACGGTGGCTCCAGTCAGGCCTGCGCGTTGACGGCCTGCTTGACCGACTGCACGCCGTGCTCGACCAGCTTCGAGGCGATGTCGAGGGTCTGGGTGAACCGGTAGGCGTCCGACTGGAGCGCCAGCAGCTCACCGGCAGTGAAGGTCCGGCCACTCCGGGCCGCCTCGAGGACGCGGTCGAGCCGGGCCTGCGAGGCCTCCAGCGAACGGAGTGCCTGGGTCAGCTGCGCCGCCGGGCGGGGCGACTCGGGCGGCCGTGAATGGGCGGCGAGCCTCGCCTCGAAGCGGGCTCCGCCGCTGGCGGGGCCGTTGGAGCAGGGGGCGGCCGCGGTGGCCGGAGCGAGCGGGGGGATGGCCACGGCGCACCTAGTGGATGTTGCCGATGGCGGCGCGCGCGGTGTCGTGCTTCACGCGCATGACGTTGGAGAGCGTCGTGAACTCGCGGCTCTCCTGCTGCATCCGCTCCTGCAGCTGCAGGTACTGGAGGTTCATGGCCTGCGCCTCCTGCTGCATGGCGCGGGTCGCCTCGAGCAGGTCGCCTGGCGAACCGCCTCCCGCGGACCCGGCGGCCGTGCCAGCGGCGCTTCCGGGACGCGACCCGAGCGCCCCGTGGGTGAGGGTGCCGGCCGGCGCCTGCAGGCCGCCTCGAATGGCGCCGGCCAGGACGTTGCCGAAGGGGACGGCCGGAGCGGCCAGCTCGACGGCTCCGACCAGGCCGGAGGCCAGCGCCCGGGTGGCCCCCTGAAGCGCCGCCTCGAAGCGTCCCGGGACGGTCTTGCGCTCGGTGGTGGGTGCGACGGTGATCGACTCGACTCGGCTCATGGTGGTTCCTCCGGGCCGTGGAGGAGCAACCGGCATGCCCCGAGGGGCGGCGCGGAACTGCTGGGGAATCGGGCCGGGAGAGGCGAAGCGCCGGACGCGGGACGGCCGATAGGGCCGCGATGCGGACGGTCTCCGGCGTGCGCCGGGCGGTGGAGCCTGGCCCGAGAACTACTCTGGGATGGGGAGCGACACGAGAACTACTCTGGGAAGGGAGCGACAGGGAAGGGAGCGACAGCCGACCGCCTCACGGGACGGCCGGCGACCCTTCGCCGCGCGGCTCGCTGGCCGCATGGCGCAGGCCGGTGGCCCAGTCGATGGCGGCCGCCTGTGGGTTTCCGAACGGGCGTGGGCGGAACTGGAGCTCATGGCCGCGCCCGCGCAGCCCCTCGGCGGTGGCGGCGTCGAGGCCGAACGGCTCGACCTGCACCAGGTCCGGCTGCCACTGGTGGTGGATGCGCGGCGCGCCCAGCGCCTGGTCGAGCGTCATGCCGTCGCCGTAGAGGTGCATGATCACCTGGGCCACGGTGGAGGGGATGGTCGCCCCGCCCGGAGCACCGACCGCCAGCACCACCCGCCCCTCGGCGTCGAAGACCAGCGTCGGCGCCATCGACGAGAGCGGCCGCTTGCCCGGGGCCACGCCGTTGACCCCGGTGCCGACCAGGCCGAGGTCGTTGGGCACCCCGGGCGCCGCGTCGAAGTCGTCCATCTGGTCGTTGAGCAAGATGCCCGTGCCCGGCACCACCAGGCAGGCCCCGAACCATCCGTTGACGGTGGTGGTGAGCGCGACGGCGTTGCCGTCGGGGTCGACCACCGAGACGTGCGAGGTGTGAACTCCGCCGGGCGCCTCGGGCGCCGGCGGCGCGATGGAAGACGATGGCGTGGCCCGCTCGCCCACCTCGGCCCGCAGCCGCTGCGCGAAGGCCGGGCTGACCAGCTCGGCCGCGGCGGCGTCGGCGGAGGGGAGGAAGGCCGGGTCGGCGAAGCGGCCGGCCCGGTGGGCGAAGAGCCGCTTCTCCACCTCGATGAAGGCGTGGAGCAGCGCCACCGGGCGGTAGCCTCGACCCGGCGTGAGGTCGCCGTCGAGGGCCTGCAGCAGGCCGATCACCATCGCCCCCCCGGCCGAGGGGGGCGGCCAGGAGACGACGCGGTGGCCGCGGAAGGAGCCCGTGAGGGGCTTGCGCTCCACCGTCCTGTAGGCGGCAAGGTCGGCGGCGGTGAGCAGCCCGCCGCGCGCCCGCACCGCGGCCACCAGCTTCCGCGCCAGCGGCCCGCGGTAGAGCGCCTCGGGATCCCGGCCGAGCTGCCGCAGCGTGCGGGCCAGCTCGGGTCGGCGCAGCAGGTCGCCCGGGCGGCGCGCCACGCGACTGGCGGCGAAGCCGGGGCCGGTGGCGGCGCCGGGGCCGGTGGTGGGCGAGGGGACGAGGAACTCGGCGGCGGCGGCCGGATCGGCGCGGAGGCACTCGAGCCGCTCCACGGCCGCCAGCGCATGGTACGGGCCGACCTGCACGCCGCGCTCGGCCAGCCTGGCGGCCGGCTCGCTGAGGCGCGAGTAGGTGAGCCTGCCGAAGCGTCGCGCCAGCTCGGCGTACCCCTTCACGGCGCCGGGCACCGCCACGGCGAGGCCGCCTTGCGTCGAGCGCTTCGGGTCGGGCCTGCCATCGACGAGGAACATGTCGCGCGTGGCGGCGGCGGGGGCCACCTCGCGGAAGTCGAGCGCCACCAGCCGCTGCTCCCTGGCGAGCCAGACCAGCGCGAAGCCGCCACCGCCGATCCCTGAACTCTCGTTCTGGACCACCGAGAGCGCCAGCGCGGCCGCCACCGCGGCGTCGACGGCGTTGCCTCCCGCGGCCAGCGCCTCGGCCCCGGCGGCGCTGGCGAGCGGATGGGCGGTGGCGATGGCCCCGCGCGGTGAGGCGGCGGTCCCGGCGAGCAGGAGTGCGAGGAGGCTTCCACACATGGCCGCCAGCCTGCCGCGACTGGGGGGGTGAGCGCCAGCGCCCTGACCTCTCCAGGAGCGTCGCCACGGGAGCATCCAGTGCCCCGACCCAGGCATACTGACCACTGCGAGTGCCGATCCACTCGCTGCGGTCTCGGCGCTCTCGTCGGGTCATCATGCCTGGGTCGGGGCACCAGGGTTGCGCGAATCCCGGCTCGCGGCGAGGCTGGCCTGGTGAGAGTGCTCATCGCCATCGTCTCCTACGGCCTCGCCGCGGCGGTGATCTCCCTCACCTTCCCGGTGGCGCTGCTGCTCTGGCTCTTCACCTTCCCGATC
>JANPOM010000506.1:0-2211 GCA_031427995.1 Anaeromyxobacter sp.
GGCCGACGGGGAGCCGGCCGCCGCCACCGTCCGCCGGGCGGCTCAAAGGACGAGCCGGGCGGTGCGGGCCGGGAGCGCGCCCGTTCACGTCGCGGGCGTGTTATGCACTGGGCCCCGGATGGCCAGCACTTTTCTCCGCAAGATCCGCGACACGCTGGTCGCGACGCTGGCCAGCCGCCTCGACCTCCTCGATCGGCGGATGCGGGACCTGGCGCTCCAGGCTCGCGCCGGCGAGCTCGACCCCCGCAGCCTCCTCCCCCACGGTCACCGGTGCTACTCCCAGAACGCCGAGGACGGGATGATCGACGAGACCTTCCGGCGCGTCGGTACGGGATCCCGCTACTTCGTCGAGTTCGGCGTGGGCAGCGGGCTCGAGAACAACACCCTCGCCCTGCTGCTCGCGGGCTGGCGCGGGCTCTGGATCGAGGCGGACCCCGCTTCGGCGCAGGCCATCCGCGTCGGGTTCGCGGGGGCGCTCGCCGCGGGCCGGCTCACGCTCGTCGAGTCCTTCGTGACGGCCGAGAGCATCGACGGGATCCTGCAGAAGGCCGGGGTTCCCGAGGACCTCGACCTGCTGAGCATCGACATCGACGGGAACGACTACTGGGTGTGGAAGGCGATCCGCTCCTTCCGACCGCGGGCGGTGGTCATCGAGTACAACGCAAGCCTCGGGCGCACGGCGCGCGTCGTCCGGCCCTACGAGCCCGGCCTCCGCTGGGACGGGTCGGCCGCCTTCGGCGCGAGCCTCGCGGCACTCGAGGCCCTTGGCCACGAGAAGGGCTTCTCGCTGGTCGGGTGCGACGCGGCGGGCGTGAACGCCTTCTTCGTCCGCCAGGATCTCGTCGGGGACCACTTCCTCGCGCCCGGCACGGCGACGCGCCATTACCAGCCGCCGCGCTACGGGCCCACGGGCGCGGGTCACCCGCCGCGGTGGGCGCCCTTCTACGAAGTCTGAAGCTCCCTCCGATCTCGCGATGTCGATCCTCCAGATAGGCAAGAACGCGGCGAAGCGGCTCCTCCGGGCCGCCGTGTCCTGGCTTCCTCCCGGCGCCAGCGTGGCGGTCCTGGACCAGGCGAGCGAGAACCTCGGGTACTGGCCCGCGCTGGTGCGCATCGCGCCCCGGTGCGGCGTGGACACGGTGTCGGTGCGGGGCTCCTACGGCCTCATCGAGGGAACGCCACGGGACTCGACCGTGCTCGGCGGTTACGCCACGTCAGGGGAGTGGGCGCATCGCACCAACCGGCTCCTCTGGGAGTACTTCAAGGATCGGGGAGGCTGCTACCTCGACGTCGGCGCGAACATCGGGCTCACCACCATCCCGCTGGCGCAGAACCCCCAGGTGGCCTGCCTGGCCATCGAGCCGAATCCGGCCATACACCGCTACCTGGTCCGCAACGTCGAGCGCAACTGTCCTCACGGCAACGTCTCCACCCGCCAGGTGGCGGTCTTCTCCCGCCGCGACGTCCTCGAGCTGGAGCTGGCGCCCGACAACCAGGGCGACAACCGGCTCCGCCTGACGGAGCGGGCCGGGCTGCACGGCGAGGAGCGGTGGTCCACGGTGCGCGTGGAGGCCATGCCGCTCGACGACCTGCTACCGGACGCGGCCGACCCCTTGGCCATCAAGATCGACACGCAGGGCGCGGAGCCGTTCGTGTTCGAGGGCGGCAACCGAGCACTGGACCGGGCCCAACTCCTGATCTGCGAATGGTCGCCCTACCTGATGGCCCGGCTGGGAGGGCGGGTCGAGCAGGTGACGTCCTACCTGGCCCGTTCCTTCGACCGGGTGACCATCGCGTTTGGCGAGGACGGCGACCTTCCCGAGCCCGAGCCCGTCGCCGTCGCCGTCGAGCGGCTGCTGGCCATGGCCAGTGACTCCAGGGACGACTCGTCCGTATACGCGGACATCATCGCGCGCCGGTAGGTCCAGCACGCCCCTGCCGCGCGCTAGGGCCGGCCGCGCCACGCGGCGCGCAGGGCCGCCAGCTTCTCCTGGCGGGCCGGGTCGCGCGCGGCGGTCTCCAGCGCGTCCTGCGCGAAGGTGGCCAGCACCGCCGCCAGCAGTCCGAGCGCGGTCGCGGCGAGGACCATGAAGGTACGCTTGGGCCAGGAGCGGCGCTCGGGAGGGCTCGCGGGATCCAGCACCTGGATGACGGGAGCCTCCTTGCTCTCGTCCACCCGGGCCACCTCGTACTGCCTGGCCAGCAGCTCCA
>JANPOM010000507.1:0-1621 GCA_031427995.1 Anaeromyxobacter sp.
CGTCGGTGTCGTCCCGCTCTTGCTCCCCGAGCTGGGCCACGAAGCGCGCGACCTGCGTGTTGGCCCGCCCACCCACCAGGCTGACCCTGACGTGATCGTGGTGAGACTCGATCCGAGGGATGTCCCGGCCGGCGCTGATCATCTCGCGGAACATCAAATCCACCCCTCGGCCCACCTCCTCGGCAAGCCCCAGCACCCGCGCCGCCTTGGCCAGGCAGGGATTCCTGGGCTTGGACGGGTGCGTCAGGATGTTCGCCGGCGTCACGCCGGAGACCAGCGGGCCGGGCGAGATCACCGCCAGCAGCTCCGGTGAGTGGATCACGTTGACCGGTCCGGTCAGGTGATGGTCGCGGTGGATGATGGCGTTCGCGAGCGCCTCCCTGACCGCGAGCGTGGGGAAGTCCTCGAGCTGGACCTGCTGGCCGCCCGGCAGGTTGAGCGGCGTGACGATCTGCCTGGCACGAACCAGCTGGAGCGTCGCCTGGAAGCTGGTGAGCAGTGGTCCTGGCACCCGCTCGATGGCCTTGGGCTCGCCCCCCGGCGTGACGCGGTACTCGTACACGATGGCAGGGGGGCTCCCCTGGGCCGCCTTGCCGAAGAGGAGCTGGCCGGCGACGAGGACTCGCCCCTGGCTCGTGACCACCCCGAGGGCTCGCAGGAGCTCCTCGTGACCTAGCCTCGCCAGCCGGCGGCGCTCGTCGGTGAACTTCCCGAGCAGGTCTCGGGCGGTCTCCAGCGCCGGTTCGGAGAGATCGGTCAGGCTGAGGTCGGTCTCGCGGGCGGTGAGGTCGATGCCGAGGCGGTCCTCTCGGAGGCGCATCTGCTCGCTCGGGTCCATCGGCAAGCAATCGCGGCCAACCCGGCGCGGCGCCCGGCCTTGCGGGTCGGAGTGGAGCTCCGGGCTCTGGGGGACCGAAACGAGGACCAGGCGGACGTCGCCCAGCCGCTCCTCCCAGGCATCCACCGTGAGCGGCGGCCTGCTGAGTTCCCATACCCGCCGGCGAACGGCATCGATCTCCAGCGAACTGCCCTGGAGGGCGCCGGCACCAGCTTCCTGGTCGGCGACCCCGACCACGATCAGCCCGCCCGCCGCGTTGGCGAAGCACAGCGCCGCCTCGGCGATGGTCTTGAGTGCGTCCGCCTCGCTGCGCCCCTGCTCCTTGAACTCGAGGGTCGGCGACTCCAGGTCGCGGGGCGTTGCTCCCGCCTGGATGGCCGCCAGCGCGGCGCGGGCTTCGTCGGTCCTGGGCACCGGTACCTCCGTTTCGAAGGAGTTTATACATACCCTTCACGGTGTAGCGTTGCAATAAACTCGGTCGAAACTCCCGCGGCCGGGCGCCCTGCGGGGCCGGTAGTCATCCCCGGGCGGGCTTCGCCTCCCTCAGGACCCGGTCGAGCTCACGTTCGACGATGGTGCGCATGCGACCGGACGGGATGCGGGCCACCCACTTCCGCGCCGCGCGGGAGCTGAAGGCCTTCGGAAGCTCCAACTCGGGCAGGGCCGCGAACAGGCGGGACCGGGTGGGAGACAGGTAGAGGAAGTCCACCAGCGCCTTCTCCGGGGAGGCCAGCTTGATTCCCGATTCCGGATCCTGCCGGGCTCCGCCGAAGAGCTCGGGCC
>JANPOM010000508.1:0-40515 GCA_031427995.1 Anaeromyxobacter sp.
ACCGAAGCGAGGCTGGCGCCCGAGGAGGGAGCAGCGGAAGCGTAGCAGCGCTACTCTGAGCAGCGGACCGACGAGGCCGCCTGCCGCAGCGAGAGGATCGGCGCTCGCAGTGGTCAGTATGCCTGGGTCGGGGCACTAGAACACGATCTTCACGCCAGCGTTCAGATAGAGGGAGCGGCTCTGGCCGACGTCGAGGGCGGCCAGGTCGGAGTAGTCGCTCAGCGACCACTCGTACTGCAAGTCGGCGAAGAACATCATCAGGTCGAGGCCTACGCCTGCGAAGAGACCATAGGTGGGGCTCGTGAAGTCGGCCTTGGTCAGGCCCGGGGCGTTGACGTTGGTGACCATGAAGAGCGAGCCGCCCCCGAAGACCCGCAGCGAGAGGAACTCACTGGGGTGGCCGAGGAGGTGGTAGCCGACCATGACCGGGATACGCAGGCCGGTGAGCCCGGTCTGGATATTGAGGGAGGTGGTGGTGGTCGAGGTGAACTCGACGCTCTTCTTGGCGAGGAAGAGCCCCCCCTCCAAGTAGAGCCGCTCGCCGATGAGGGCGGAGCCGCCCAGTTGGTAGCCGACCTGGCCGTTGGCGGAGCCGCCAACCGGCTCCCTGGAGACGTTGGTGAAGGTGATGCCGAGGGCCGGTTTCAGCTCCAACAAGGCCTGGCCAAGGGTCGGGGCGGCCAGCAGCGCCAGCGAGAGGGTGGTGAGGAGGGCACGACGAAGCATGGTTCTTCTCCTGGATCCGTTCGGGTTGGGCACCCCCGCGGGCGTGCGGTCGGGTCATCATAGGTCGAGCTCGTGCCGCGGCAAACCCCATCGGGTGTTTTTCACGCCCCGAACGGAGCCTACGGCCACCGCGCCGGCCGGAGGTCCTTCAGCTTGAGCTGGAGCCGCCGGGTGCCGTCCCAGTCGTCGAAGCCGAGCGTGAAGGCCGCCTCGACCGGCGCCTGGCAGAGGGCGGCCCGGTCGCCCATTGAGAAGCCGATGGCGTCGAGCCCCTTTCCGAAGGTGAGCTTGAGGTGGGCCGCGCCGGCCCCGACGGTCCGCGCCTTGGCCGGCCGGGAGCGGAGCGCGAAGACCGGCTCGGGGTGACCGGCGCCGAAGGGTCCGAGCCGACCCAGGTCCTCGGCGGCGCGCGGCGTGAGATCGCGTTCCTCCACCCAGCCATCGACGCGGCAGCGAGGGACCAGGTCCTCGGGGGAGAGCGCTGCGGCGGCGTGGGCCTCGAAGGCGGCCCGGAACGGCTCGATGGCGGTGGCCGCGATGGTGACGCCGGCGGCGTGGCGGTGGCCGCCGAAGCGGAGCAGGTGGCCGCTGCAGGCCGCCAGCGCGTCGTAGAGGTGAAACCCTTCGATGGAGCGGCCGCTCCCCTTCCCCTCGGCGCCGTCGAACCCGACCAGCACCGCCGGACGGTGGAACCGCTCGGCCACCCGCGCCGCCACGATGCCGACCACCCCGGCGTGCCAGCCCTGGCGGGCCAGCACCAGCCCGACCGCGCCGCGCTTCACCGCCGCGGCCGCGTCCTCGACCGCCTCGGCCAGCATGCGCCGCTCGATCTCCTGGCGCGCCTGGTTCTCGCGATCCAGCTCGTCGGCCAGCGCGGAGGCCTCGGCCTCGTCGAGCGTGGAGAGGAGCCGGACGCCGCGGCCGGCGTCGTCGAGCCGCCCGGCGGCGTTGATGCGGGGGCCAAGCCGGAAGCCGATCTGCCCGGCGGTCACCGCGCCCTCGGCGACCCCGGCGACTCGCTTCAGCGCCCGCAGGCCGGGGCGGCGGGTGGTGGCGATCTCGGCCAGGCCGTGGCGCACCAGGATCCGGTTGGCGCCGGTGAGCGGCACCACGTCGGCCACGGTTCCGAGGGCGACGAGATCGAGCAGGGCGCGCAGGTTCGGCTCGGGTCGGGCCGGCGTGAAGCGGCCCGCCTCACGCAGCGTCTTGCGGAGCGCCATCAGCAGCATGAAGGTGACGCCGACCGCCGAGAGCTCCTTCGACGGGTAGCCGCAGCCGGGCTGGTGCGGGTTCAAGATGGCGACGGCGGCCGGGAGCTCCACCGGGACGGTGTGGTGATCGACGACCACCGTCTCCACGCCGAGCTCCGAGGCGGCGCGCACCTCCTCGACGCTGGTGATGCCGCAGTCGAGGCTCACCAGCAGCTTGACGCCCCGAGCCGCCAGCTTCTCGACGGCGCCGGTGTTGAGGCCGTACCCCTCGACGAGCCGGTGGGGCGTGTAGGTGACGACGTCGCCGCCGGCGCCCCGCAGGAAGCTGGAGAGCAGGACGGTGGAGGTGACGCCGTCGACGTCGTAGTCGCCGTAAGTGGCGATCCGCTCGCCCCGCTCCAGCGCGGCCACCAGGCGGGCCACCGCCGCGGCCATCCCCTTCATCGAGAAGGGGTCGGGGAGGCCGGTGAGCGGGGCGTCGAGGAAGGCACGGGCCTCGGCCGGGTCGGCGTAGCCGCGGGAGGCGAGCACCCGGGCCGCCAGCGGGTCGAGCCCGAGGGCGCCGGCCAGCTCGGCCGCCCCCGCCTCGTCGCCACCCACCTCGATCCAGCGCTTCCCGGGCCGCTCGTCCACGGCGACCTGGGTAGCAGCCTGGTCTGACAGTCCCTCGAACCGCAGGAGCCGGCTACCGCGCGGCGGCGGCCGCCGGCCCGGGCCCGGCCTTCCGCTTGGCCGCCCGCTCCTCGAACCAGATGGTCATGGGCGCGGCGATGAACCAGGTCGAGTAGGTGCCGGAGATGATGCCAACCAGCATGGCGAAGGCGAAGTCGAAGATGGTGCCGACCCCGAAGATGAGCAGGCCGACCAGCGAGAGCGCCGTGGCGAACGAGGTGAGGAAGGTCCGGCCCAGGGTCTCGTTGATGGCCAGGTTGACGAGGTCGGCGAGGCTGCGCCCCGCGTACTTGGTCTTGTTCTCCCGGATCCGGTCGTAGACCACCACCGTGTCGTTCACCGAGTAGCCGACCACCGTCAGGATCACGGCGATCGAGGTCAGGTTGAACTCGCGCCCGCTGAAGGCGAAGTAACCGAGCGTGACGATGGCGTCGTGGATGATGGCGATGATGACGCCGGGGCTGAAGCGGAAGTCGAAGCGCAACCCGACGTAGACCACGATCAGCGCGATGGCGTAGAGCACCGCCTTGAAGCCCTGGTTGCGGAGCTCGCGCCCCACCGCCGGGCCGACGTACTCGACGCGCCGCACCTCGGGCCTGGCCTCGGCGAAGCGAGCGGCCAGTTCGAGCTCCACCTTCTCGCGGATGCCCTGGGTGATGACGGCGAAGGAGCGGGTCCCGGCGGTCAGGCCGGCCTCCTCGCGCACCTCGCGGACCTTGACGCCCGCCGCCTCGACGGCCGCCTGAAGCTCGGCCGGGGCCACCGGCTTCTCGAACTGGAAGTCGAGCTTGTCGCCGATCTCGGGGTTGAAGGCGACCGTCTTCACGGCGAACTTCGCCCTGACGGCGTCCTCCACCCGCTTGACGTCCTCGGCGCCCATCAGGGCGATGCGGCCGACGCGGATGAGGAAGGTGTTCTCGGCGTCCGGGCCGTAGGTCTGGACCGAGGCATCCCTGAACCCCTGGTCGTCGAGGCTCCTGCGGATGGCGCCCGGGTCGACCGCGGAGGCGAACTTCACCTCCATCTCGGTGCCGCCGGCGAAGTCGACGCCGAAGTTGAGCCCGTGGATGGCCGGGAGCGACCAGAGGATGACGGTCAGGTTGACGATCAGCGACAGCACCACGGCGATGCGCCGCTTGCCGACGAAGTCGAAGGTGGTCCCGTGCGGGAGGAGGTCGAAGGTCTTGAATTGCATCGCGCTACACCGAGAGGCGCGCCGTGTCGTGGCGCGTCAGGTATTCCATGATGGTGCGGGTGACCACGATGGAGGTGAACATCGAGGCGACGAGGCCGATGGTGAGGGTCACCGCGAAGCCGCGGACCGGGCCCGAGCCGTACTGCATCAGCACCACGGCCGCGACCAGCGCCGTGACGTGGGAGTCGACGATGGTCCAGAAGACCCGGTCGTAGCCCTGCTGGACCGACTGCTTGACGGTCCGGCCGGCGCGCAGCTCCTCGCGGATGCGCTCGTTGATGAGGACGTTGGCGTCCACCGCCATGCCGAGCGTCAGCACGAACCCGGCGATGCCGGGCAGGGTCAGGGTGGTGCCGATCATCGACATGATGGCGAGCACCAGCAGGCCGTTGAGCACCAGCGCCACGTCGGCCACCAGCCCGGAGACCCGGTAGTAGAGCGCCATGAAGAGCAGCACCAGGCCCAGGCCGACCAGCGCCGAGAGCGTGCCCTTCTTGACCAGCTCGGGCCCGAGGGTGGCGCCAACGGTCCGCTCCTCGGAGATGGTGACCGGCGCCGGCAGCGCGCCCGCCTTGAGCACCAGGGCGATGGCGTTGGCCTCCTCGAACTGCTCCTGGTAGTTGCGCCCGGAGCCGAGCGAGATCTGGCCGTTGGAAGAGATGACCCCATTGATGTAGGGCGCGGTCTCGACCTTGTCGTCGAGCACGGTGGCCATGCGCCGGCGCAGGTTGTCGGTGGTGAGCTTCTCCATGAGCCGCGCGCCGTCCGGCGACATGCTGAAGGTGACAATGGGCTTGCCGCCGCCGGGGGCGCTGTTGTCGATCGAGGCGCGGGCGTCGGCGATGTAGTCGCCGGTCAGTTCGGTCTTGGAGCGGAGCAGGTAGGAGCGGTAGTAGGTCTGGCGGACCATGTCCTGGCCGACCACCACCTCGCCGATGCCGATCGAGTTCCTGCCCTGCTCCAGCAGCGGGGTGAGCTTGCCGGTGATGACGGCCTCCAGCTCGGGCCGCTTGTTGGCGATCACCATGGTGGCCTGGCGCTGCGTCCCGTTCGGCAGTTCCACGTTCTCGACCGTCCAGCAGCCGCCCTCTGGGAGCGGGAAGGTCATGCCGTCGCGGTTCGACGGGCAGGCCGGCAGCTGCGACCGGACCGCGTCCAGCGCGGGGTTCTCGTCGTCGCAGATCTTGAACTCCAGCTGCGCGGTGCGGCCGAGCAGGTCCTTGGCCTTGGCCGGATCCTTGAAGCCGGGGAGCTGGACCTGGATCTGGTTGTTCGCCTTGCGCTTGATGTCCGGCTCGCTGACGCCCCACTTGTCGACGCGGTTGCGGATGGTCTTCTCGGCCTGCTCGACCGCCTTGCCCTTGAACTCGCGCAAGACCTGGTCCTTGAAGGCAAAGAGCACCTGGCCTTCGGTGGAGCCACCCGGCGCGTAGAGCTCGGCGCCGTAGAAGTCGAGGGTCTCCTTCTCCACCTCGGCGGCCACCGTGGTGGCCACGGCGAAGCGCAGGCCGGTGGCGTCGGGAGCGACCGAGGTGAAGGCGATGGCCTTCCCCTTCAGGTGCTCGGCGACCTCGTCGGCGCGCCGCGCCACCTTGGCCTTGACGGCCCGGTCCACGTCCACGCCCAAGGCGAGGTGGATGCCGCCCTGCAGGTCGAGACCGAGGTTGAGGTGCTTCCTGGCGTCAGGAGCCCAGCCCGGCACCGACTTGTCATAGGCCTCGCCGTACCGATCGTCGGGCGAGAGCTTGAAGTAATGGTAGCTGGGGACCAGCTGCCACACCGACCAGATCGCGACGACGACGACCAGCGCGACCCGGCTGAGCCAGGAGCGGTCCATCTTACTTCTTCTCCGGCTTGGCGGCCTCGGCCGCCGGCTTCTCCACCCACGGGCCGACCACGTTGGCCTTGAGGACCCGCATCTTGGTGCCGGCGCCCACGTCGAGCGTAACGGTCCGGTCTTCGACCGCGAAGACGGTGCCGATCACCCCCCCCTGCGTCACCACCTCGTCCCCCCTCTTCAGGCCGGTGAGCAGCTTCTGGTGCTCCCTGGTCTGCTTCTGCTGGGGGCGGATCAGCAGGAAGTAGAAGACCGCTCCCATCAGCACGAGCGGGATCAGCATGTTGGTGAGGCCCTGGGACTGCCCCTCGGCGGTCTGCGCCAGGAAGGCATGGAAGACGGAAGGCATGAGTGCTCCGGTTGGTGCGGGAAAAGGCGCCGATTTCTAACAGCAATCTCCCGCCGAGGGCAACCGCTAAGGGGTCAGGGTCCGGGAGTAGACTGCCTGCCGCAGCCTCAGCCGTCCAGCCCGGCCCGCCAGGCGGCCAGCCGCTCCCGCCGGAAGGCCTCGAACCGCCCCGCCTCGATGGCCTGCCGGGCCTCGCCCATGAGCGCCAGGTAATAGTGGACGTTGTGGAGCGAGTTGAGCCGCAGCCCGAGGATCTCGTCGGCCTTGAAGAGGTGGCGCAGGTAGGCGCGCGTGAAGGTCCGGCAGGTGTAGCAGCCGCAGGCCGGGTCGGCCGGCCGCTGGTCCTCGGCGAAGCGGGCGTTGCGGATGGTGAGCCGCCCCTGGCTGGTGAAGAGCAGGCCGTTGCGGGCGCAGCGGGTCGGCAGGACGCAGTCGAACAGGTCGATCCCGGCGGCGATCCCGGCCAGGAGATCCTCCGGAGTGCCGACGCCCATCAGGTAGCGGGCCTTGGCCGGAGGCAGCAGCGGGGCATCGCGCGCCACCCCCTCCCACATGGTCTCGGGGGCCTCGCCGACCCCGTAGCCGCCCAGCGCATAGCCGGGGAGGTCGAGCGCCGCCGCCTCCTCGATGGCCCGGGCGCGCAGGTCGGGAAAGAGCCCTCCCTGGGCGATGCCGAAGAGGGCGCTGGGGGTGAGCCCGGCACCGGCGCGGCGGGCCGAGCCGGCGCTCCAGGCCTGCCGGCAGCGGACCAGCCAGCGCTGCGTCCGGGCCAGCGACCGCTCGTGGTAGGTCCGGTCGGCCAGCGACGGCGGGCACTCGTCGAAGGCCATGATGACGTCGGCGCCGAGCGCCAACTGGATCTCGGTGGCCCGCTCCGGCGAGAGGAACTGCTTCGAGCCGTCGAGGTGCGAGCGGAAGGTCACCCCCTCCTCGGCGATGGTGACCAGCCCCGGACCCCTGGCGCCCGCGACCGCGCTCCCCTCCCCGGCTCCGCCTCCGGCCCTGGGCCCCCGGTCGCCCAGGCTGAAGACCTGGAAGCCGCCCGAGTCGGTGAGCGTCAGCCCCTCCCAGGCCATGAAGCGGTGGAGCCCGCCCTGCCGCTCGATCAACTCGTGACCGGGGCGCAGGAACAGGTGGTAGGTGTTGCCAAGGATGATGCGGGCCCCCGCCTCGGTCAGATCGCGCGGCTCGAGCGTCTTGACTGTGGCGGCCGTCCCGACCGGCATGAAGACCGGCGTCTCCACCGTGCCGCGCACCGAGTGGAGGCGACCGCGGCGCGCCGCGCCGTCGGTGGAGAGCAACTGGTAACGGATCACGCCCGCGGTTTCCCCCGGGGTGGGGGTAGCCGTCAAGCCGGGCGGGCGCCGGAGCGGGCCACCTCGGTCACCAGGCTCTTCCAGGCGCGGCCGGCCCGCCCCTCGGCGTGGAGCCGCAGGCCGACCGTCTTCTCATTCTCGGCGACCAGGTTCCAGCAGACCACCGCCTTGGCCTTGGGGATGAAGAGCCCGCCACCGAGCCGGACCAGCAGCACCTCGCCGGCCGTCGGAAGCTCGGCCGGCCAGCGGACCGAGCAGCCCCCGCTGGCGACGTTGAGGGTCGCGACCGGCACGGAGGCGCCGGCCCGGAAGAGCTGAAGCGGCCGCTCCGCCGTGAAGCGCGGCGCTCGCTCGCGGAAGTTGACCGGCTCGCCGCGGGCCGCCATGGCGAGGAAGCCGGCCGCCGGGATGCTACCGGAGTCGAGCCTGAGCTCGATGCCGGGCGGCAGCGAGGGCCGTCCCACCCGGCGCACTCCGGAGATCTTCCCGAAGATGGTGGCGCGGATGGTCTGGCCGAGCACGCCGACGCGGGCCGCCACCTCCTCGCCGACGCGGGCGTCGGAGAGGATGGGCAGGAAGAGTGCGCTGCTCTCCGGACGCCAGCCGGCGAGGAACTGGCTCGGCTCCAGGTTGACCGAGACGCTGTGCATTCCCTTCCTCCCTCCAGGGCGACGTGTGTCCTAGTCTAATGGTGCGACGCCCACGGCGCGCTCGACCAAGAGGGCGTCTCCGTAGCTGAAGAAGCGGTACTTCTCCTGGACCGCCTCACGGTAGGCCGCCAGGACCCTTTCTGTACCACCCAGGGCGCAGACGAGGACCAGGAGTGTAGTCCTGGGGAGGTGGAAGTTTGTGACCAGCGAATCGACCGCCTCGAACCGGTAGCCGGGCCTGACGAAAAGCGAGGTCCGCCCCGGCCCCGCCGTCAACCGCCCGTCATGACAGGCACTTTCCAGGGTGCGCAGGGCGGTGGTCCCGACCGCAACCACCCTGCCGCCGCGCTCCCGGCAGGCGGCGTAGGCCAGGGCGGTCCCCTCCGGCACCAGGTATCGCTCCTCGTGCATCCGGTGCTCGTCGAGCGACTCGCCGCGGAACGGCAGGAAGGTCCCCGGCCCGACATGGAGGGTCACCGCCGCCCGCGCCACGCCCCGAGCCTCCAGCGCCGAGAGCACCCCGGGCGTGAAGTGGAGCCCGGCGGTCGGGGCGGCGGCGCTCCCGGGGCTCCTCGCGAAGATGGTCTGGTAGCGCTCGGCGTCCTCGGCTCCCGGCTCGCGCCGGATGTAGGGCGGGAGGGGGATCCTCCCGGCCAGCGCCAGCGCCGACTCGAGGGCGGCCCCCTCGCGGTCGAAGCGGACGTCGTAGAACCCCTCGCCGTGCGACGCCTCCACCACCGCGCCGAGTGGACCGAACTGGACTAGCTGGCCGGCCTGGAGCGCCCTGGAGGCCTGCCCCATGGCCCGCCAGCGCGCCCCAAACTCGCCGTCGAGCGGCTCGAGCAGGAGCAGCTCCGCCTTGCCACCAGTGCTCGCCTTCCGCCCCACCAGCCGGGCCGGGATGACGCGGGTGTCGTTGATGACCAGCAGGTCGCCGGCTCGCAGCAGGCCGGGCAGGTCGACGAAGCGGCGGTGCTGGACCGGCCCCTCGCCCGGCAGCCGCAGCAGCCGCGAGGCGTCGCGCGGCGTCACCGGGACCTGGGCGATGAGCGGCTCGGGCAGCTCGAAGTCGAAGTCGGAGACCTTCATCCAGCCGGGGTGTAGCACGACCTCAGTAGAGCTTGGCGAGCGCCGTCCCGGGGTAGTAGTGGCGCAGGATGTCGCGGTAGTCCTTCCCCTCTCGCGCCATCCCCGCGGCACCCCACTGGCAGAGCCCGGTCCCGTGCCCCTGGCCACGCCCGGTGAAGGTGATGCTCCCGCCCCGCTGCTTCACCTCGAAGGCGAGCGAGCGGAGCTTGCTCCAGCCGAGCCGCTGGCGCAGATCGACCGCTGTCAGGCCGAGTCGCTGGCCGCCCACCTGCAGCTCGAGGCGCGCGGCCCGCCCCGAGGGCGACTGCTCGCTCACCTTGAGCGCCGTCACCGGCCCACCCAGCCCGAGCGCCTTGCCCAGCTCGGCGCCGGAATGGGTCAGCGTCCAGCGGGCTCCGGGCGCCTGGTTGCACCGGCCGCAGGGAACCGAGACCAGGTATGGCAGGTCGCGCCCCAGCGCGTCGGCGCCCCGCTCGGTCTTGCCACCGCAGCTGGAGTGGAAGAAGGCCTCGACCGGCTCGTTGCCGCGGACCAGCACCACGCCGCGGGTGGCATCGGCGGCGGCGCGGGCCGCCGGGTTGGGGGCGGCGCCGGCGTAGACCTGGGAGAGGACGTTGGCGCCGAGGTGCCAGGAACGGCCGCTCGCCTCGGCCTCGATCTTCTTCACGAGCGCATAGGTTCGGGCCGCCACCGCCTGGGCCCGCTGCGCCTCGGGCGGAAAACCGGCCGGCAGTTCCCCGGAGAGAACGCCGGCCACGTAGTCGTCAAGCGGCAGCTCCTCGATGAGCCGCAGCGCCGCGCCGGAGCGCTCCACCACCGCCACCGTGGAGAGGACGCGGTCGCCCATGCGCATCGGTCGGGCCGCGACGATCACCGCCGCCGGCCCCAGCTCGCGCCCACCCACCCGAAGCCCGTCGCCGTACGGCGAGACCTCGACGCTGGCTCCGGAGAGGGGAGAGAGCGGCGCCTCCTCCTGCCCCTCCTCGACCGGCTCGCGCACCGCCAGCTGCTCCCCGCCGAGCTTGACGCTGGCCAGCCCCTCGGCCACCACCACGCGGATCAGCTCCTCGGCGCGCGCCGGGAGCGCGGCCAGCAGCGACAGCGTGAGGAGGAGCGGGCGGGCTGCCACCGGGCGATTCTCGGGGTGGAAGGCGGCGCCGTCCAGCCCACGTCATCCCGGGAGGTCGCGGTGGCCTGGTGTGCGGCGGCGGGGTAGAAGGTCAAGTGGCCGCCCTCCAGTGGATCCTCGACCTGCTCCGCAACCCCGGTGAGATCATCGCCTGGGGCGGCTACCCGGCGCTGGCAGCCATCGTCTTCCTCGAGACCGGCGCCATGGTCTTCTTCCTGCCCGGCGACTCGCTGCTGGTGATGGCTGGCCTTTACGCCGCCAAGGGCGACCTCGACATCTGGGTGCTCAACGGCCTGCTCATCCCCATGGCCATCGCCGGCGACGCCACCTCCTACTGGATCGGCACCCGCGCCGGTCCGCACCTCTTCAACCGGCCGCGCTCCCGCTTCTTCCGCCCCGAGCACGTCAAGGCGGCGCACGCCTTCTACGAGCGTCACGGCGGCAAGGCGATCATCCTCGCCCGCTTCATGCCCCTGGTCCGCACCTTCGTGCCGGTGGTGGCCGGCATCGGCGGCATGAGCTACCGCCGCTTCGCCGCCTTCAACGTGATCGGCGCCACCGCCTGGGTCTCCTCGATGACGCTGCTCGGCTACGTGCTCGGCAGCCAGTTCCCCATGCTGGTCCAGCACATCGAGAAGGTGATCGTCGTGGTGGTGCTGCTCTCGATCCTGCCGGGCCTCTTCGAGTGGCTCCGGGCGCGGCGGCGGGCGAGGAGCTAACGAACCGGCGCCTCGGCGGGCGCGCCCAGTTGCAGCGGGATGCGCACCCCCACCATCTCGCCGTCGAAGGGCGGGAAGGTCAGCTTCGCGGCGGCCCTTCGAAGGCAGGCCCCCAGCGGCGAGCTCTCGATGTCCGCCTCCTCCACCTCGGAGGCCTCGACCAGTCCACCGTTGCCGACGGCGACGAGCAGGCCGATCTTCCGGCCGGCCAGCGCGGCGCCGCCGATCCCGGAGAGCGCGACCCCGACGCACTGGTCGAAGGACGGCTTCCCCCGCCCGATGGCGGCATGGACCGAGGCCGGAGCCAGCGCCCTGGCTGCGGCCGGCCTGGCGGGCTTCGGTTCCTGGACCACGGGTGGCGCCTGGACCACGGGTGGCGCCTGGACCACGGGTGGCGCCTGGACCACGGGTGGCGCCTTGACCACGGGTGGCGCCTTGACCACGGGTGGCGCCTTGACCACGGGTGGCGCCTTGACCACGGGTGGCGGTGGCGCGGGCTTGGCGGCGACGGTCGCGGCGGCAGCCACGATCCTGGGCTTCCTTGGCTCGGCTGGCGCCGGCTCGGCCGGAGCGGAAACAGGAGCGCTCGCCACCTCGGGACTTTGCTCGATCGGCGCCGGAGTCCGCACGGCGGCAACCACCTGGCTGGGCGCGACCTCGGTCACGGGCGGCTCGCCGAACATGCCGCGCACCATCAGGCCGACGGCGACCAACGCGATCAGCCCCGAGAGGACGACCACGCCCCAGACCACCTCGAGCCGGGCCCCGGCGGCCTTGGCGAGCGCGGCCATGAGCGTCGGCTCGGCCACCGAGGCCGGCTCCGCGACCCTGGCCGGTTTCTGGACCTTGGCCGCTGCCGCGACCGCTTGCTTCGGGAGCACGAACTGCTCGGTGAACTGCAGCTCGATGTCGATCGCCTCCTGGAACTCGTCGGCCTGCCCTGGCGTCTGGGCCGGTGGAGGCGCCACCCAGGCGAACGGATCGGGTTCGGGTCGCCCTTGCCCCGGAGCCGGAGCCGGCGTGATGGCCGAGGCGGCGGGCCACTGCGCGGCCGTCCCGCCCGGAGCCACGAGGGGGAGCGGTCGCGAGGCGGGAGTCGCGCTCAACGGCGCGGAAGGCCTGCGGACCGGCAGCGGGGTCGGCGACATGGCCGGCAGCGGGGTCAGGGAAAGGGCCGGCGGGGGCGGGCTCGGCTGGGCCGGGCCGGCGGGCAGGGAGGAACCGCCCCCGGGGAGCGGCGCGGCCCATGGCTCGGCTCGCGGAGGGGATGGCAACCGGACCGCTGTCCCGGCCGCCATGCCAGCGGGCATCGAGCCGGCCCCAAGGCTGGACCAGGTCGCGGGCGCGGGTGTGGCCCTTCCGTCCGTCGCGGACCTCGAGCCGGGGCGGGGGAGAGCCTGCTTCGGCGGGACCTGAGAGGGAGGCTTCGCCGGATCCGTCCGCGCCGTGGGCGGTGGCAGCGGCACGGCCCGGGATGGCTCGATGGCCGGACCTGGGCGGGCCGTTGGCCTTGGCGTGGACTGGGTCGTGGTGGCCGGGACCGGGTGCGCGACGGTGGTGGTGTTCGGATTGTAGGGAATCGCCGACGCCGTGCGAGGAGCTCCCGAGGCCGGGATCTCGACGCGGATCAGGAATCCGCAACTGCAGACATGGCGATAGACACGACCGGGCTGCGGCTCCGTCCCGCTCATGTATCGCCTTCCGCATCTTTCGCAGGCGAAACGCACGGCGCAAGTCTACCTTAGGCCCGGCCGATCCGCCCAGCTTCCGGGCATGGCGACCGGAGAGTCCGCTCCGAACCGGGTCCTTTCGTAGTCGCAAGCGCAATCCGATTCGGTCGGGTCCGGGTAGAACACCGGCGCGCCGGCGTGGCCCATCAGCCAGGTTCCGCGCACCCCACCATGGACCGCCTGCCCCAGCCCGGCCCCGGCCCCGCCCACCACGTAGTCGGGGGCCAGCGTCACCTTGCCACTCCCGTCGGGGAGGTCGACCGCCAGGTGCGGCAGCGCCAGCCCACTCACCTTCCCGCGCAGCTCGCGCAGCAGCGCCACCCCGACCGCCAGCGGAGTGCGCAGGTGCGCCGTGCCGCCGACGAGGTCCCCCTGGTGGAGGTAGAGGCTGCGCACCCGTCGCGCCAGCAGCCCGGTGAAGAGCTCGCCCAGCACCCGCGCCGAGGAGTTGAGGCCGCGCAGCAACACCGCCTGGTTCTCCACCGGCACCCCGCCGTCGACCAGCAGCGCGCAGGCCTCGCTCGCTTCGGGGGTCAGCTCCTTCGGGTGGTTGAAGTGGGTGATGACGAAGAGCGGGGCGTGGCGGCGCAGCAGCCGGACCAGCGCGTCGTCGACCCGCATGGGGAGGACCACCGGTGCGCGCGTGGCGAGCCGGAGCACCTCGAGGTGCGGGATGGCTCGCAGCGGCCCGAGGACCGACTCGAGCCGCTGGTCGGAGAGCACGCCGGGATCGCCGCCCGAGATGATCACCTCGCGGAGCGCCGGCTGCCCGGCGATCCAGGCGATCCCCTCCTCCACCGCGCCGCGGTCGAAGGCCCCCTCCTCGCCCCCGGTGATGCGGCGGCGGGTGCAGTGGCGGCAATAGACCGGGCAGGTGTCGGTGACCAGCAGCAGCGCACGGTCCGGATACTTGCGGACCACCGCCCGCACCGGCCGGTGCGGCTCCTCGCCGGTCGGATCGCGCCGGTCGCCGGCAGCCTCCTCCGCTTCGATCCCGAGCGGGATGGCCTGACGCCGCACCGGACAGCCCGGGTGCGATGGGTCCATGAGCGCGGCGTAGTAGGGCGTCACCGCGGTGCGCAGACCGCCCAGCGCCAGCCCGCGCCGCTCCTCACCAGTCAGCCCGACCAGCCGCTCCAGCTCGGCCGGGGTGCGAAGGGAATGGCGCAGCTGCCAGCGCCAGTCGCGCCAGTCAGCCTCGGTCACGCCGGGAAATCGTTCGTTCCAGTCCATCGCGGTGGGCGCCCGCCAGCTCGTGGCACGGCGGCGCGGAAGCTATCGGCCACGCTCCGCCGAGTCAAACCGGCCGGCCGCCCGGATCCGGGACGTGGCAGACTCCGGGCCGGCGGTTAGGATGTTGCCACCGTGGGACCGATCCCCGGCGAGGAGCGTGCGAGATGGAGATCCCTTCCGGCGGTGCGGCCCCTGTCAACCACGTCCGCTCCCGCTTCCCTTACGCCCCGCGCTCCATCTGGAAGGGCGTCGCAGACGCCCAGTGGAACGACTGGCACTGGCAGCAGCGCGAGCGGATCACCACGCTGGAGCAGCTCGACCAGGTCATCCAGTTGACCGACGACGAGCGGCGGGCCGTCATCGAGACCGACGCCCAGTTCCACATGGGGATCACCCCCTACTACGCGTCGCTGATGGACCCGCAGGACCCGACCTGCCCGGTGCGGCTCCAGTCGGTGCCGACCATGGGCGAGCTCACCTACGCCGCCGCCGACCTCGAGGATCCTCTCGCCGAGGAGCGGGACATGCCGGTGCCGGGTATCACCCACCGCTATCCCGACCGCGTGCTCTTCTACACGACGCACAACTGCCCGGTCTATTGCCGCCACTGCACCCGCAAGCGCAAGGTGGCCGACCCGACCAGCGCCGCCGCCAAGAGCCAGATCGAGCAGAGCCTCGCCTACATCGAGCACCACACCGAGATCCGCGACGTGGTGATCTCTGGCGGCGACCCGCTCTCCCTCTCCGACGACCGGCTCGACTACCTGCTGGGACGGCTGCGGGCCATCCCCCACGTCGAGATCTTCAGGCTCGGCACCCGCAACCTGGTGACGCTGCCCCAGCGCATCACCGACGACCTGGTGCAGATGCTCAAGAAGCACCAGCCGGTCTGGGTCAACACCCACTTCAACCACCCCCTGGAGTGCACCGGCGAGGCCTTCGACGCCGCCCGCCGCATGGCCGACGCCGGCTGCGTCATCGGCAACCAGATGGTGCTCTTGAAGGGGATCAACGACGACCCGCGCATCGTCAAGGAGCTGAACCACAAGCTGCTGATGATGCGGATCCGGCCCTACTACATCTACCAGTGCGATCTCGCCAAGGGCATCAGCCACTTCCGCACGCCCATCGAGGCGGGGCGCCGCATCATCCGCTCGCTGCGCGGCCACACCAGCGGCATGGCGGTCCCCTACTTCGTGGTCGACGCCCCGAACGGCGGTGGCAAGATCCCGGTCAACCCCGACTACGTGGTGCGCCACGAGGGGAAGCGCTGGGTGCTGCGCAACTTCGCTGGCAAGGAGTTCACCTACGACGAGCCGTGAGGCGGGGCACTAGAGCGCGGCCACGGCGTCGATCTCGACCCGGGCCCCGCGTGGCAGGGCCGCCACCTGGACGGTGGCGCGGGCCGGGGGGGTGGCCGGGAAGTATCCGCCGTAGACCTCGTTCATCTCGGCGAAGTCGGCCATGTCGGTGAGGTAGACGGTGGTCTTGACGACGTGCTGGAAGCCAGCGCCGCCGGCGGCCAGCACCGCCCCGAGGTTCTCCATGACCCGCCGGGTCTCCGCCTCGATGGTCCCCTTCACCAGCTCGCCGGTCTTCGGGTCGAGGGGGATCTGGCCGGAGAGGAAGAGCAGCCCCCTGGGGGAGCCAGGCGGGGAGTCGGTGCGGACCGCCACCGCCTGGCTGTAGGGCCCAATCGCCCTGGGTGCGTCCGCCGTGGTGATGACCTCGTGCATGCAGCCTCCCTTGCCCGCCGCGCAGTCAGGCGCGGCCAGCCGAGTGAACTCCGTCGATGCGCTGGACGTCGCGCAGCACGTCGTTGAGCACCTTGAGCCCGGCGATCTCGACCTCCAGGTCGACCACGGCCCGGTCTCCGGTGGTCTTGACGTTGGCCTGGGAGATGTTGATGTCGGCCTCGGCGAAGGAGCGGGAGATCTTGGCGAGCAGGCCGGGGCGATCGCTGGCGATGATGCGGACCGCCACCGGCCGCTTGAAGTCGCCCTTGACGTCCCAGGTCACGTCGACGCGCCGCTCGGTGGCGCTCTCCAGCACCTTGTCGCAGCCGGCGGTGTGTACGGTGACGCCGCGCCCGCGGGTGACGAAGCCGACGATGGCGTCGCCCGGCACCGGGTTGCAGCACTTGCCGTAGCGGACCAGCATGTCGTCGACGCCGCTGACCCGGACCCCGCTGGAGGTCGAGCGGCGAGCCACCTTGCGGAAGAGCTCGCTGAGACGGGAGGCCGGCGCCTCGGGGGCCCGTGGCGCCTGCAGCTGGTCCTGGGGCAGGAGCTGGGCCAGCAGCTGCTGGGTCGAGACCTTGCCGTAGCCGATCCCGGCCAGCAGGTCGTCGCCGTTGCGGTAGCCGAAGGGCGCGGCCGCCTTGGCCAACTCGCCCGACTTCTCCAGCTTGCTGAGCGAGAGGCCGTACTTGCGGAGATCCTTCTCCGCCAGCTCCCGCCCGATCTCGAGGGAGCGGCGCTGCTCCTCCTGCCGGATGTACTGGCGAATGCGGGCCTGCCCGCGGCTGGTCTTGACGAAGCCGAGCCAGTCCTTGGAGGGGTGGGCGTGCGGCGAGGTCAGGATCTCGACGCTGTCGCCGTTCTTGAGCTGGTGGCGCAGCGGCACCAGCTTCCCGTTCACCTTGGCGCCGACGCAGTGGGTGCCGATCTCCGAGTGGATCGTGAAGGCGAAGTCGACCGGGGTGGCCCCGCGCGGCAGCGCCTTGATGGCCCCCTTGGGCGTGAAGACGAAGACCTCGTCGGAGAAGAGGTCGACCTTGACGGTCTCGAGGAACTCGCGCGGATCGTCCACCTCGCGCTGGAACTCGACCAGCTGGCGGAGCCAGCCGAACTGGGCGGCGTCCTTGGCCGAAAGCGGCTGGGCGGTGCCGTCGCGCCCCGCCTCCTGGTAGGCCCAGTGGGCGGCCACGCCCTCCTCGGCGATGCGGTGCATCTCCACGGTGCGGATCTGCACCTCGATGCGCTCACCGCGCGGAACCACCACGGTGGTGTGGAGCGACTGGTAGCCGTTGGGCTTGGGGATGGCGATGTAGTCCTTGAAGCGGCCCGGCACCGGCTTCCAGAGCGAGTGGATGACGCCGAGCGACTCGTAGCACTCGGCCACCGAGGCCACGATGATGCGGAAGCCGACGATGTCCGGGATCTGGTCGAAGTCGACGTCGAGCTGGCGCATCTTCCGCCAGACCGAGTAGGTGTGCTTGACGCGCCCCGTGACGTCCGGCTTGAGCCCCTGGGCCTCCAGCTTGTCGCGGATGATCCCGACCACCTCGGTGACGAACTTCCCCTTCTCGCGGGCGATGGCGGCGATGCGGGTGGTCAGGTCGGCGAAGTCGGTGGGGCGCAGGTACTTGAAGGAGAGCTCCTCAAGCTCGGTCTTGACCCACTGGATGCCGAGCCGGTTGGCCAGCGGCGCGTAGATGTCGATGGTCTCCTGGGCGATGCGCTCCTGGGTCTCCACCTTCATGTGGTCAAGGGTCCGCATGTTGTGGGTGCGGTCGGCCAGCTTTACGAGCAGGACCCTGATGTCCTTGGCCATCGCCACCACCATCTTGCGGAAGTTCTCGGCCTGCTTCTCCTCCCGGGTGTCGGTGGCGCTGAACTGCGAGAGCTTGGTGACCCCCTCGACGAGGTCGGCGATCTCGCCGCCGAAGAGCTCGGCGATCTCGGCGCGGGTGGCGAGGGTGTCCTCGATGGTGTCGTGGAGCATCCCGGTGACGATGCTGGCCTCATCGAGCTTGAGCTCGGCGAGGATACCGGCCACCTCGAGCGGGTGGACCAGGTACGGCTCCCCGGACTTGCGCAGCTGCCCCTGGTGGACCTTGGCCGAGTAGACGTAGGCCTTCTTGATCAGTTCGAGGTCTGGAGCCGGGTGATAGCCGGCGACCCGGTCGAGGATGTCATTCAGGCGCAGCAAGGCCTTTCAGAGTAGCGTCCCGCTCGGCAACCCGGCAAGGTCGGGCCCCCGAATCGATGCCGCCGCTGTTGAGCGGGACCGGGCCGCGGGGTAAGAAAATCGTGATGGAGGGGGTCCCTTGCTCAAGTGCAAGTCCTGCGGCGCCGATCTCGACCTGACCATGAACGCCTGCCCCGCCTGCGGCGCCGAGGTGGAGCTGGGGAGGCTCACCGGCATCCTCGGGATCGTCTGCCGGGCCTGCGACAGCTACAACGAGCCAGGGGCTCGCGCCTGCTCCTCATGCGGGGCGGCCATCGGCGATGCCACCACCCCGGCCCCGCCATCCGGGTTCCCTCCCGTGGCCGTCCCCACCTCCTCCGCCTTGCCGCCGCCCTCCTTCAGCCCCAGGGCCGACCGGGTGTCCCCGGCCGTCCCGCCGGCCGTGCCTGGCCAGCCGGTGCTGCGGGCCTTCCAGCGCGGCGCCGCGGCCGCCGCCCGGGTGGTGCCGTTGATCCCGTCCCAGCAGGCGCCCGGCGGCCCGCTCCCCCCCACCGCCTCGGCCACCCCGCCCCCACCGCCCCCGCAAGCCCCGGCCAGGCTGGCCCCACGCTCCGCACTGTCGGCCGGGCCGCTCGTCCCCGGGCGCGCCACGCTGGTCCTGGAGCGCGGCGAGGGGCTCGACGGCGCCCGCTTCAAGCTCGGCAAGCAGCAGGTGACCGCCGGCCGGACGCACGGTGCGGTCATCTTCCCCGACGACCCCTGCCTGGCCCCCCACCACGCCACCTTCTTCTACCGGAACGGGTCGCTCCACCTGCGCGACGAGGGGGCGCCGGGAGGGACCTTCATGCGGCTGCGCGGAACCTCGGTGCCGCTCCGCCCCGGCGACCTCTTCGCCCTCGGCGACCGGCTGCTCCGCTTCGCGGGGCCGCTGCCGGCCTCGCCCCCCGGTCCGCCCGACGGGACCCGCCGCCTCGGGGCCCCGCGCCCGCCAACGCCGGCCTTCGTCATCGAGGAGCTGCTGGAGGGGGGCGTCACCGGCCGGGTCTTCGTCCGCGGCGGCGGCTCGGTCACCATCGGCCGATCGGGCTGCGCCGTGAACCTTGGCGACGATCCCTACCTCTCGCAGGCCCACGCCGAGTTGGTGGTCGACTCGGCCGGCGCCGCCAAGCTCAAGGACCTCGGCTCCTCCAACGGCACCTTCGTCCGCGTCCCGCCCCGCGCCGAGCGCGAGCTGCACGACGGCGACTGGCTGCGGCTGGGGCGCCAGGTGCTGCGCGTCGAGGTCGAATAATGGCCATCGCCTTCCTCACCATCACGCCGCTCGGCACCGCCACCCCGAGCGTTTCCCGCTTCGTGGCCGGGGTGGAGCGCATCCTGCGCGAGACCTCGCTGACCCACCAGCTGACCGCGATGGGGACCATCATCGAGGGCGATCTCGACGAGATCCTGGCGGTGGTGCGCCGCATGCACGAACACCCGTTCACGCAGGGTGCGGAGCGAGTCTCCACCTCGCTGCGCATCGACGACCGGCGGGACAGGCCGGCCAGCATCGCCAGCAAGATGCGCTCGGTGGAGGAGAAGCTGAAGCCGACCTGACCGGCCGCGCCGGCCCTGTGGCTATTGCAAGGTCTCCAGGATCATCCGCACCTTGGCGGCGTCAGGCGGATCGGTGGCCAGGTAGCGCCGGTAGCGCTCCCTGGCGGCCCTGGTGTCGCCCTGCTGCTGGTAACAGACCGCCAGCTTCTTCTGCGGAGCCGGCAGGGCCGGGTCGGCCGCCTCGGCCGCCAGGTAGACCTTGATGGCCCCCTCGAGGTCGCCGCTGGAGCGCAGCGCGTCCCCCTTCTTGATCAGCTCGTGGGCCTGGGCACGGCGGCCCTGCTTCTGGGCCGGAGGGCGCTGCACGGCAGGCGCGGGCTTGACCGGCTCCGGCGTCGCGGCCACCGGGCCGGTCCTGGTGGGAGCCGCCTCGACCGGCAGCGGGGCCGGCGGCCTGGCGACCGGCTCGGCCGGAGAGGCCACCGCCGGGGTGATCACCGCCGGGGCCGGCACCTCCGCCGGGGCCGTTCCCTGGCGCCCCTGCCAGAGGGCGAACCCGCCCGCCACCACCGCGACCGCGGCCAGGCCACCGATGATGAGCGGCATCCGGCTCACGGCGGGCGGCGTGGAAGGCGCTGCCGTCATGGGGGGCGCCGGCGGCGCCAGCGGCCGGACCCGTCCCTCCTCGAGCGGCTCGAACTCGCTGATGTCGATGGCCAGGGTCCCCCCCAGGGGCGGCGCCTTGGCGGGGAGCGCGTCGCGCATGGCCCCGGCGCAGGCCAGCAGCGCCTCGCGCATGGCCCCGGCGTCGGGATAGCGCCGCTTGGCGTCCTTCTCCATGGTCCGGCGGATCAGGGCGTCTAGGGGCTCGGAGAGCTCGGGGCGTTTCACCCGCGGCGGGACCGGGATCTCGGCCAGGTGCTTGGTGAGGAAGCCGACCGGCGTGTCGGAGTGGAAGGGCAGGTCGCCGGTCGCCATCTGGTAGAGGATGACGCCGACCGAGTAGAGGTCGCTGCGTGCGTCGAGGTCGGCGCCGCGAGCCTGCTCCGGGCTCATGTACTCGGGCGTGCCGCAGACCAGCCCCACCGCGGTCAGCTTCGGCTCGTCGGCCCCGGCGGTGATCTTGGCGATGCCGAAGTCGAGCACCTTGACGAAGTCCGGCTCGTCGCGGCGCGGCTCCACCATGACGTTCTCCGGCTTCAGGTCGCGGTGGATGATCCCCTGGGCGTGGGCCTCGGCCAGCGCCGAGAGGATCTGCGCGCCGATGCGGATGATGCGGGCCTCGGGGAGCGGCCCGTCCTGCGCGATGACCCGGGAGAGGTCGCGCCCGGCCAGGTACTCCATGGCCATGAAGAGCGTCCCGTCCTCGGCGGCGCCGAAGTCGAGCACGGCGATGGAGTTGGGGTGGTTGAGGCGGGAGGCGGCGCGGGCCTCTCGCTGGAAGCGCTGCGAGATCTGCGGGTCGTCGGAGTAGGTGCGGTGGAGCATCTTCAGGACCACCGGCCGGTCAAGGGTCAGGTGGCGGGCCCGGTAGACCTTCCCCATCCCTCCCTGCCCGATCATCGCCTCGACCTTGAACTTGCCGTTGACGGTCAGGCCGATGAAGGGGTCGGCCGACACCTCGGCCGGGGCGGCGCATGCCGAGCCGCAGCCCCCGCAGAAGCGGGCATCGTCCTCGACCGGCTGAAGGCACTCGGGGCAGGCGCGCATGGCCCGGTATCCTACACCGGCGGGTCCCCCCTCAACCGATGCGTTGACCCCGACGCCCCAGCCGTGGCGAGATGGGCCGATGGTCAGGCCAGTGAAGTGCCCCCGCTGCGGGCGGGACAATGACTCCTCGTTCGCCTACTGCCTCGACTGCGGCCAGGCCATGCACCCGCCAGCTCCGGCCGGGGCCAGCCTGGCGCGCCACTGCGTCGGCTGCGGTTCACCGCTCCAGCCAGGATACAAGTTCTGCGCCCACTGCGGGCGGCCGGCCGCCCCGTCCACCTCGCCGCTCGGCCCGTCAGCGGCGCCGCGGGCCCAACCGACCTCGACTCCGGCCGAGACCCAGCTGCAGGTGACGGTGGTGGAGGCGGCGCCACGGCTCAGCGCCGTCCGCCACGACGGACTCCCCGGGCTGGTGCTGGTGCTGGAGCGCGAGGAGACCCTCTGCGGGCGGACCGAGGGAGAGCTGCGCCTGGCCGAGGATCCGGCCGTCTCGCCACGCCATGCCCGCTTCATCCGCAAGGGGGCGAGCGTCCGGGTCGAGGACCTGGGGAGCGTCAACGGCACCTACCTGCGGCTGCGCGGCTCTCACCGGGTCACGGTCGGTGAGGAGCTGCGCATCGGCCGGCAGCTGGTCCGGCTGGAGCCTCTTCCACGTCCGGCGCCCGGTGACGAGCGCGGCGGCAAGGCCTGGGGCTCGGCCGACACCGGGGCCACGCTGCGGCTGGCCCAGTTGCTCGACGGCGGCGGGGTGGCCGAGATCTTCCCGCTCCGCCCCGGCGAGAACAGCGTGGGGCGCGACGCCGGAGACGTCACCTTCCCGGGCGACCGCTACGTATCGGCGCGCCACGCCATCATCAAGGTGGACCCGGACGGCGTGACCATCACCGACCTCAACAGCTCCAACGGCACCTTCCGCAAGGTGATCGGAATCGCCGACCTGGCGCCGGGCGATCAGCTCCTGCTGGGAGCGCAGCTCTTCAAGCTCGACGTCTGATCAGCCGAACGACTTCTCCTTCTGCTCCTGCTCTTCCTTGCAGCGGATGCAGAGTGAGGTGACCGGGCGGGCCTCGAGCCGCTTGGCCGAGATCTCCTCCTCGCACTTCTCGCAGACGCCGAAGGTACCGGTCTCGACCCGGGTCAGCGCCTTCTCGATCTTGGAGAGGAGGAACTTCTCCCGGTCGCGCAGCCGGAAGATCATCGACTGGGTGTACTCGCTGGAGGCCTGGTCGATCTCGTCCGGCAGATCGTCGGTGTCGAAGCTGGCCTCCTCGACCAGCGTCTTCTTCGCCGACGCCAGGAGCTGGCGCTTCGACTCCTCGAGCATCGCCTTGAACCGCTTCAGATCCTTCTTGTTCAAGCGATTTCCTCCACCCCGAGCCCCCCCGGGGGCCACGAAAGACCCGTGAACCTAGACGCGGAGGGCGGAGGTGTCAAGGCACGCCGAAAGGGGGCGTCGGGCGTTTTGACTCGACTTCCCGGCGCGTCGATACTGGAGCCATGCCGGATGGCAGGTTCGACCGCGAGTTCTTGAAGTCGGCGCTGACGCTCTCCACCCGCTCCGAGGTGGATCGTCTCCTGCTGGTCTCGGACGAACCGCTCTCGCCCAACGACATCCGGGGCCGCCCCATCAAGAAGAAGCTGGTCTACGCGGTCACCAGCGACGGGCTAGCCCACCAGCTCCGCGCCCGCAAGTACCTGGCGGTGGTCATCCCGCCCTACGACTACACCCGGGTGGAGAAGATCAAGGTGGCCATGGTGGCGGCCCAGTCGGCCGGGCTGGTCCGCGACGGCGACACCGTGCTGGCCTGCTGCGGCCCGGGCGAGGACACCACCGCCGACACCATGATCAAGGTGGTCGTCGGCGGCGAGGACCCGGAGGAGAAGATCCGGGTCGACACCCTGGGGCTCCCTTCCGGCTTCTCGACCCAGGTGATCGAGGGGTTGATCCACACCGCCATGGAGATCGGCGCCGAGGGGTACGAGGGGCACGCCATCGGCACCATCATCGTGGTGGGCGACTCGACCCGGGTGATGGAGAAGAGCCGGCAGCTGACGCTCAACCCGTTCCAGGGGATCAGCGAGGCCGACCGCAACTCGCTCGACCCGACCATCCGCGAGGCCATCAAGACCTTCTCCGCCCTCGACGGCGCCTTCATCATCCGCGAGGACGGCGTGGTGCTGGCGGCCGGCCGCTACCTGCTCTCCATGAGCCGCGACGTCACCCTGCCGCTCGGCCTGGGGGCCCGCCACTCGGCGGCCGCCTCGATGACCAGCGACACCAAGGCCATCGCCATCACCGTCTCCCAGACCAGCGGCGCGGTCCGCGTCTTCCGCGAGGGCTCCATCGTCCTCGAGCTGCGCCAGCGCATCCGCCGCGTCTAGCGGGGCACCCACCAGCATGCCCTCCAAGCTCACCCCGGCCCGCGCCGCGCTCCTGCTGGTGGCCGCCTCGCTCCTCTTCCACGTCGCCTACGCCGGCCTGGTCGCGCTCTCCCCGCAGGAGGCCTACTACTGGTCCTGGAGCCGGCGGCTGGCCCTCTCCTACTTCGACCACCCGCCGCTCGCCTCATGGACCATCCGCGGGTTCACCAGCCTCTTCGGCGACGGCGAGCGGGCCATCCGGCTGGCGGCCGCCTTCCACTCCGGCCTCTTCTTCCTCTTCCTCTTCCTGGCCGGGCGGCGGCTCTTCGGCGAGAAGGCCGCGCTGCTGGCCACCGCCTTCGGCCTGCTCGCCCCCATCACCGCGCTGGGCCAGGTGGTGATCACGCCGGACGGGCCGCTGCTCTCCGGCTGGGCCGCCTGCCTCTACTTCATGGTGCGCGCCCTCGACGAAGAGGACGGCCGCTGGCTGCTGGCGGCCGGGCTGGCCACCGGACTGGCGGCGCTCGGCAAGTACACGGCCTTCCTGCTGGTGCCGCAGCTCGGCCTGGCGCTGCTGCTCGACCGGCGCGGTCGCAAGCTGATCGCCTCCCCCTGGCCCTGGCTCGGCCTGCTGCTGGCCGGGCTGGTCTTCTCCCCGGTGCTGCTCTGGAACGCCGACCGCCACTTCGTCAGCTTCCTCTTCCAGTCGGAGGGGCGGACCAGCAGCTTCGCCCTCAACCCGGTGCTGGTGGGGCGCTTCATCGGCCTTCAGGCGCTCAGCGTCTCGCCGCTGCTCTGGCTGGCGCTGATGGCGGCGCCCTTCCTGGCGGCGCGGCGCTGGCGAGAGCCGGGCTGGCGGGTGGCCGCCATCTTCTCGCTGCCGCTGGTGCTGCTCATGCTGGTCATCTCGCCGTTCCACTGGGTGAAGATGAACTGGGGGGCGCCGGCCTACCCGGCGGCGCTGCTGGCCGGCGCGGCGCTGGCGCTGGAGGGCTGGGAGCGGTCCTGGGTGCGCCGCCTCACCTGGTCGGCCGGCGCGCTGGCGGCGGTCTTCAGCCTCTACACCCACCTGATGCCGCTCATCCCCGCGCTCCCCTTCCCGGCCCGCGACGAGATGTTCGCCGGCTGGAAGACGCTGGCTATGCGCATCGATCTAGAGCGCCGCGCCCTCCCGGCCGACACCCTGGTGGTCGGCTGCACCTACAAGCCGGCCGCCGAGCTGGCCTACTACCTGCCGGGCCGGCCGCGGACCCAGTCAGCCGGCGTCTTCGGCGAGAACGGGCTGCAGTTCGACGAATGGCTAGACCCGGCCGCCGTGCGCGGCAAGACGCTGCTCATAGTCATCGACCCGCGCGAGCGGCGGACCTGCTCCGGCAAGGAGCAGCTCTGCGCCACGCTGGACCGGCTCGATCCGCAGGTGGTGTGGCGCGGCCACCAGCAGGTCACCGCCTTCGAGATCTACCGGTGCCAGGCGCGCGCCGACGCCGAGATCCCGCTGCCGCGCTGGCGAAACGGCAGGCGCTGACCAGCGGGCAGGCGGCGCAATGGGCCGGCGTGAGCCGGGCCGGGCAGGCGCCGCACATCCCCAGGTGGCAGAGGGCGAAGTCGTAGCGGACCGGGTCGGCGTCGTCGACGAGCCGCAGGGCCGCGGTGATCTCCTCGGCGGTCCGCCAGCCGGCGTCGCTCCGCCCGGTCAGGCCGAGCCGCCTCGCCACCCGGTGGATGTGGGTGTCCAACGGCATGAGCAGCGCCGCCCGCGGCAGGCCCGGCCAGGCACCGAGATCGACGGCGTCGGGGCCGCGCACCATCCAGCGCAGGTAGAGGTTCCAGCGCTTGGCGGCGCCCGGTCCGGCGGCGTCGGGGAGCAGGTGTCGCAGGCCGCGAACGCCCCGGCCGCGCAGCAGCGCCGCCACCGGCGGGGCCTCTCGCAGCTCCCGGGCGAAGGCGGCCAGGGCCGGCCGCAGCGCGGCCGGGCTCCCCCCCGACCCGGCGAAGAGCGCGGCGAAGCGGGCGCCGAGCGAGCCGTGGGCGCGGCGCAGGTGGCCGATGGCGGCCAGCAGCGCCGCCAGATCGGCCGGCCGGTTGAAGCGGTAGCGGAACCAGGCCAAGCGGGCCAGGAGCGGCGCCACCGGGAGTGGCTCGGCGGTGGTTGGCGCCCCGGTAGCCGGAGCCGCCCGGGCCGTGAGCGCCGAAGCGATCCCGTCCACCGCCGCGGCCGGTGACGGCCCGAGCTGGTCCAGGAGCCGCGTCAGGATCGGCTTGAAGATATCGGCCCGGCCGTAGGCGAGGCAGGCGGCCAGCAGACCGGCCACCTCCTGGTCAGCGGAGTTGGTGTAGCGGCGCGGCAGCTCGACCGGGTCGGCGGCGAGGCGGGCGGTACGGTCGAGCGTGGCATCGAGCCGCCGCAGCAGCGGAGCGAGCGCCGCGGCGTCGGCGGCGGTGAACGGGGCGCGGCTGGGGAGGCGGCGCTTCATGGGCGAGGCGGCGGTGACGCTGGTGCGGCGAGGGCGGCGCTTCATCGATGCGTGGGCGGCGGCGCGACATCCTTGCGCAGCTCGCGCAACAGGTGGCCGGCCTCGGGGGCGATGAGCCTGGTCCACGCCAGCTCGACCGCGGCGCTAGAGCCGGGGATCGAGAAGACGGCCCGGCCGCTCCAGACCCCCGCCACGGCGCGGGAGAGCATGGCGGCGCTGCCGATCTCGGCGAAGGAGAGCATGCGGAAGAGCTCGCCGAAGCCGTCGAGCCGCTTCTCGAGCAGACCAGCCACCGCCTCGAAGGTCCGGTCGCGAGTGGCGATGCCGGTGCCGCCGTTGATGACGATGGCCTCGGCCCCGGCGGCGACCGCCGCCCGCAGGGCGGCCCGGATGGCCTCCGGCTCGTCGCGCACCAGGGCATAGCTTGCCAAGGTGTGGCCGGCGGCGGCGATCGATTCGCGCAGGTAGCGGCCACTCGCGTCCTCGGCCTCGCCGCGAGTGTCGGAGGCGGTGACGACGCCGAAGCGGATCTGCGTGGGCGCCTCGGCGCGGTGCTGGTGGTGGGACATGAGGAGGGGACGGTACCCTCCCGGCGCGACGGGGGACAAGGGATGGAGGTCTTTGCCGCCATCACCCTGCCCGGACCGGCACCGTTCGGGCGGCGAAAAGCGTTGCAAGGGGGAGTCGGGGACGGACGGCGGCGCCTGGTCGGAAGGGCGTGGTCGGCGGAGCGCCTCGTCCTGGCCAGCGCCACTGCTCCTCATCGGTCGCCAACACGTACCTCTGCTCCACCGTTGCCGGCACGTACCCCTGCTCCACCGTTGCCAACACGTACCTCTGCTCCACCGTTGCCAACACGTACCTCTGCTCCACCGTTGCCGGCACGTACCGCGCGTCCGTTTCTGACGTCAGAAACGGACCGAGAGTAAATCTCCGATCCCTCCGCTCTCAGGCCCGGCGCTGGCTCGCAAGCGCGCGCGCTGCCGTCGGGCCCTTGGAACCCGAATGTGGTCCCTCCTTGGCAACTTCGGACGTCCGAAGTGGATTTCGGGTCACGGACCCAAAGTCATTTCGGGCGCCCGAAACGGACCCAGGGTCGCTTTGGGCGCCCAAAACGGACGCAGAGTGGACTTGCCCCGGGGCTGGGTCCCGGCTCCGCCGACTCTCGCAGGTCCCGCCCCCCGGCCACCGCCCGCGCCACCGTCACCGTCACCACCTCGTTCGCCCCCCACGCCACCGGAACTTGTGACCCCGCCGCCCCCCGCTTAGTCTCGCCTCCACCTTGTCCAAGCGCATCGTCTTCACCAAGCGGCTCCAGCTCCTCGGGCTGCTCTCCGTGCCCTCCGGCATGCCGCTCGGCTGGATCTTCAACACCTTCCAGGTCTTCCTCGTCGACCTCGGCATCTCCCGCTCGCAGATCGGCCTGCTCTCCGGCGCCTCGCTCCCCTGGACGCTCAAGTTCCTCTGGGCGCCGCTCATCGACCGCTTCGCCTTCCCCTGGCCGGGCCGCCGCCGCAGCTGGATGATCCTCACCCAGCTCGCCCTGGCGCTCGCCTTTGGCGCGCTGGCCGCCTTCGCCTGGCGCGCGCTGGCCGCCTGGGAGGCCGGGACGCCGCTGGCCGCCGCCCCGCTGGTGCTCGGCCTGTTCGCGCTCGGCATCGCCTTCCTCGGCGCCACCCAGGACATCGCCTACGACGCCTACGCCGTCGAGTTCCTGCGCCAAGAGGAGCACGCCGCCGCCCCCGGGGTCCGCTCGGTCTACTACTGGGTCGGGATGCTGCTGGCCGGCGCGGTCGCCATCGGCCTGGTCGACTGGATCGGCTGGCCGCTGGTATTCCTGCTGATCGGCCTGCTCTTCGTGGCCTGCGTCGGCCTGGTCTTCTGGAGCGACGAGCCGGAGCGGCCACCGGTGCCGCGGGCCTCACTGCGCGAGGCGGTGGTCGAGCCACTGGGTGCCTTCTTCCGCCGCAAGGACGCCATCGCCATCGCCCTCTTCCTGATCTTCTACAAGTTCGGGGACAACATGGCCGGGACCATGGTCAACCCGTTCCTCAAGGACCTCTGTTTCTCGAACGCCGAGCTGGGCGCCGCCGTGAAGACCATCGGCATCGTCGCCTCGATCGCCGGGAGCGCAGCCGCGGTCGGCCTCACCATGAAGATGGGCGTGGGGCGCGCCCTCTGGGTGCTGGGAATCGCCCAGGCCCTCGCCAACCTGCTCTACGCCGCCACCGCGATGAGCCGCGCCGCGCCGCTCGAGGCCCACCTCTGCGCCGCTGGCCTGCCGCCGCTCGACGCCGCCACCCGGGTCTGGGCCTACGTCAGCATCGCCGGGGAGTACGGCGCCAAGTCGATGGCCTCGGTGGCGCAGGGCGCCCTGCTCCTGCGCATCTGCGACCGGCAGAACGCCGTCACCCAGTTCGCGCTCCTCTCCAGCCTCTTCGCGGTGGGGCGCTGGACCGCCGGCCTCCCCTCCGGCTACCTCGTGGAGCTGTTCGGCTATCCGGTCTTCTTCACGCTCTGCGCCACCGTGGTGGCCGTGCCCGGCTTCATCTTCCTGCAGCGGATCGCACCGTTCGGGGACCGCGACGTGGCGAGTGCTTCGGGGGAACAGGCCTGAGGCCTGACGCCCTCTCTCTACCAATCGCCTCCGGTGATCGGAGGCGAGAGTCTTGCCCGGAGCCCAACTCGGCCCTCCATGCCGCAGGCGGCCTCGTCGGTCAGCTGCTCAGAGTAGCGCTGCTACGCTTCCGCTGCTCCCTCCTCGGGCGCCAGCCTCGCTTCGGTCTCGGCGCTCTCGTCGGGTCATCATGCCTGGGTCGGGGCACCAGGTGCCGCGGCAGCCAGCGTGGCCCGCGGCTTCTTCACCTGCCCCTCTCGCTCTTCTTGCTCCTCCAGGTCGGCCTCGGGGGATGGGACATTCAACTCGCCGTTTGAGTCTGACGACGCCCGACCTGGTAGCCATGGGCTCCTGGTTCAGGTCCTGGGCACCCTGACCTCGGCCAGCGGCCTGGGGCTTCGGGTAGCCGGCCTCAGTTGATGTAGTACTTGAAGGAGAGGTTGGTCCGGAGGTCGTCGCCGGACTGGCCGGCCAGGGTCTTGCGGAACGACCAGATCCCCTCCAGGCCCAGGTCCACCGACCTGACCGGGTTGTAGATGAAGCCGACGTGGGCCTGCTGCACCTGGCGGTTGATGCCGAAGCGGCCGGCGTCGAAGCCGACGGCGCGGATGAAGTCGGTGTACCCGTTGTCGAGGTGGCGGGTCATGCCGTAGACGAAGTTGAAGCGCAGCACGTCGCTGGTCTTCAGCTGGTACCCGGCCATGACGCCCAGGGCGCGCTCCATCAGGATCTTCTTGTTGGCCGAGTCGAAGATGGCCCCCTCGACGTAGTTGAGGTAGCGGCCGATGCCGTCGCCGTAGGTGACGGCCAGCACCAGGTAGTCGTCGCCGACAGTCTTGATGAGCGCGCTCGACCCCGCGCCCCAGCCGCGGGTGGCCGCCTTGGCGCCTGCGCCGTCGTCGACGCGCAGCTCCTGGGTCACGCCGCGGACCGACATCGAGCCCCACTCGAAGCCCTTGTCCCAGCGCAGAACCAGGTCCGGCATGCGCGACAGGCTGGAGGCCACCGGCAGGCCCGAGCTCTCGTCGAGCACGTAGGCCGAGGAGTTCTCCAGGGCCACCGTGAAGTTGCCCTGGTACGGCGTGCCGTAGGTGTAGCGGAGCTGCGGCTGGCGGACGAAGGTGTTGCCGATGGCGCCGTTGAAGTCGACGGTCTCGGGGTAGTTGTCCACGTCCATGAAGGTGGACCAGGTCATGCCGGCCAGCAGGCCGCCGAACTGGCCGTAGGCCTGGCGGACGCGGAAGCCGTAGCTGGAGGTGGCCTGCTGGGTGAAGAGGTTGGCCACGCTGCCGTACTGGGCGCTGTTGCCGGTGCGCGGCTCGTTGTTGAAGTCGCCCTCGATCTTGGCGGAGAGGACGCCCCACTTGGTGGGCGTTCCGGTCTCGAGCCCGAGGCGGGAGGTGCGGGCGGTCAGGTAGTCGCGGTTCTTCCTGGCGTAGTCGGCCGTCCCCTTGAGCGGCATGTAGGGGGCGAAGGTCGAGTAGTCGCTGTCGGAGTTGTCGCCCTTGAAGTCGTGGACGTAGTTGAGCTCGACGAAGCCGTAGAGCCGGAGCGAGATGTCCGAGCCGGGGATGCGGAACGACCCCGGGATGTCACCCACCTCCACGGCGCCCTTGGCCTTGACCTCGGCCTCGTCCGCCCTGGACTGGAGCTGCTCGATCTCTGCCTTGAGCTTCTTGACCTCCTCCTTGAGGTCGTCGCTGGCTTGCGCGGAGGCCACGCCGCCGTACAGCAGGGCGACGGTGGCGAGGGCCAGCAGGATTCGGCTCGGCTTCATTGGACTACCCTCCTTGGTTCGGATGATTCGGCTGTGGGTGCGGTCAGTGGACGATCTGGCCGAGGAAGCCCCGGATGCGATCGTTCCGCTGGTTGTCGAAGAACTGGTCGGGCGCAGCCTCCACCAGGAGGCGGCCCTCGTCGAAGAAGAGGATGCGGTCGCCCACCTCGCGGGCGAAGGACATCTCGTGGGTGACGATCACCATGGTCATGCCGGAGCGGGCCAGGTCCTTCATGACGTCGAGGACCTCCTTGATCATCTCCGGGTCGAGCGCGCTGGTTGGCTCGTCGAAGAGCATCACCTTGGGCTGCATGGCCAGCGAGCGGGCGATGGCCACCCGCTGCTGCTGGCCCCCGGAGAGCTGGTGCGGGTGCTTGTGGGCGTGGTCCTGGAGCCCCACCCTGGCCAGCAGCTCCGAGGCGGCCCGGCGCGCCTCGGCCGCCGGCGTGCCACGCACCTTGCGCGGCGCCAGCGACACGTTGTCGAGCGCGGTGAGGTGCGGGACGAGGTTGAACTGCTGGAAGACCATGCCCACCGCGCGGCGGATGGCGTCGAGGTGCTTGACGCTGTCGTTGAGCTCGATGCCGTCCACCACGATCCGGCCGCTGTCGTGCTTCTCCAGCCGGTTGAGCGTGCGCAGGAAGGTGGACTTGCCCGAGCCCGAGGCGCCCACGATGACCGCCACCTCGCTCTGGTAGAAGCGGGTCGACACGTCCTTCAGCACGTGGGCCGTGCCGAAGCGCTTGTTGACGCCCTCTGCCACGATCAACGCCTGGCGCTGCTCCGGGGGTGGGGTGTGGTGGACCAGGGACATGGCCGCGCTCAGTGCTGCTCCTGCCGCTGCTCGACGTCGAGCTGGTGCTCGATGGCGCCGGAGATCTGCGTCAGGACGGTGGTGAGGACCAGGTAGATGGAGGCGGTGGTGACCAGCGTGGGGACGGGCAGGAAGGTGGCCGCCTGCAGCCGGTTGCCCACGTTGGACAGCTCCACCACCCCGATGCCGTAGGCCAGCGAGGTGTCCTTGAGCAGCGCCACGATGTTGTTGACCAGCGGCGGCAGCGCGATCTTGAAGCCCTGAGGAGCCACCACGTAGGTGAAGGTCTGCAGCGGCGAGAGGCCGAGCGATCGGGCCGCCTCGGTCTGCCCCTTGGCCACCGCCTGGATTCCGGCCCGGATGGCCTCGGCGTTGTAGGCGCCGACGTTGATGGCCAGGGCCGCCACCGCCGAGTTGAAGTCGGAGAGCTGCAGGCCCGGGACCAGCTCGGGCAGGGCGAAGAAGGTGAAGAAGATCTGCACCAGGAGCGGCGTGCCGCGGATCGACCAGATGTAGAACTGGGACGCCCAGCGCAGCGGCGGGAAGCGCGACATCTTGGCGACCGCGGCCAGCAGGCCGAAGAGCACGCCCAGCAGCCCGGAGAGCAGCGTGAGCTGGACCGTGACCCGGGTCCCTTCCGCGAACTGGTCGGCGGCGCCGCCGATGGGCTCGGGCGCGAAGGCCAGCAGCTTGCCCACCACCCACATGAACACCACCAGCACCACTGACGCCAGGACGACGGTGACGGCGCTGCGCCGCTCGCGCGACCAGCGGCGTGGCCAGATGGCGAGGAGACCGTTCACGGAGCGTGCTGAAACCGGGGTGACCCGAGGCCGCTCAGCGGCAGCGGATGTCTTCCTTCATCCACTTCCTGGAGATGGCCTCATAGGTGCCGTCGGCCAGGATCTCGCCCAGCGCCTTGTTGACGGCCTTCTCCAGCGAGCTGTTCCCCTTCTTCACGGCGCAGGCGATCTTCTCGACGAAGACGAACTCGCCCATGCGCAGGCCGGCGCCGGGATCGGACTCCAGCGCTCCCTTGGCCACGAACTTGTCGGTGACCCAGACCTGGACCCGGCCGGCCATCAGGGCGGCGCGGGCGTCGGTGTCCTTGGGGAAGTTCTTCACCTCACCGAGCCCGGAGAGCTTCCTGACGTTCTCGAGGTAGGTGGTGCCGGTCTGCACGGCGATGGTCTTGCCGGCCAGGTCCTTGACCGCCTGGATGGCCGGGTCCTTGGCCACGATGACGCCGCCCGAGCAGTAGTGCGGGTCGGTGAAGGTGACGGCCTTGGCCCGCTCCGGCGTGATGCCGAAGGAGGCGATGACCAGGTCCCAGCGGTCCTGGCGGAGGCCTGCCAGCAGCGCGTCGAAGGAGAGGGCTCGCCACTCGATGGCGACGCCCATCTTCTTGGCCAGCGCCTCGGCGACGTCGATCTCGAAGCCCGAGAGCTTCGGACCCTGGAAGAAGTTGAAGGGCGGGAAGGCGCCCTCCGAGGCCACCACGATCTTGCCGTCAGCCTTGATCTCCTCGAAGGTCCGCGCGTAAGCCGTCGTTGCCGTGAATGCGAGCAGCAGGGCGCACAACCTGGCCAGCGTTCTCATGTGGGTATCCCCTTGGCTGCGGTGAAGGTGCACGAGCCTAGAGCAGCGGAAGGGCTCGGCACAAGCATTCCGTGACGACGGGTGACATGGAGCGGTCGATGGGCGCGGGACCCGAGGCCCCCGGCCCGCCGATGGCGCGGCGCGTCGCGGGCAGCGTCACGGCTCACCCTGTCCGACCCCGGGTTCACATGTCAGGGAAGGGCATTCAACCCGCCGTTTCAGTCTGATGACTGACGTCGTGGAAGCTTCCGGCTACTGGTCCAGCGCCCCCTGGACCGTTATGACGACCTTGCCCCGGGCGTGCCCCTCCTCCAGGTAGCGGATCGCCTCGGGCACCTGGGCCAGGCCGTAACGCCGGTCGATCACCGGCTTCAGCTTCCCGGCGTCCAGGAGTTCTGCCAGGAACTGCATGTCCGCCTGGTTCGGCTTCCCGTCCACCCGGCCTATCCGGCGGCCGCCCTTCTCGGACTGCCAGGGCCCGAAGAAGATCGCCTCGGCCATCTGCTTGCCGGCGCCGCCGACCATGGCGTAGCGGCCCTGGGGCGTCAGTACCCGCTTGTAGGCCGCCAGCGGATGGTAGCCGTTGGCGGCGACGATCACGTCGTAGCGCTGGGCCTGCTGGGTGAAGTCCACCGTGGCGTAGTCCAGCACGTGGTCCGCACCCATGGCGCGCGCCTGCTCGGCGTTGCGGCTGCTGCACACGGCGGTCACCTCGGCGCCCAACGCCTTGGCGATCTGCACGGCGAAGGTGCCCACGCCACCCGAGGCGCCGTTGATGAGGACCTTCTGTCCCGCCCGCAGCTGACCGATCTCCCGCAAGGCCTGCAGGGCGGTCAGGCCCGCCAGGGGCACGGCGGCGGCCTCGTCGAAGCTGGCCCGCGCCGGCTTCAAGGCCAGGACGTCCTGGGCGGCGCAGACCTGCTCGGCATAGCTGCCCCAGGCGTCCAGCGGCAGGCAGCCGAACACCTCGTCCCCCGCCTTGAAGCGCGTCACGCCTGAGCCTACGGCCGTCACCACACCGGCGACATCGGCCCCCAGCCGCTGCCGCCTCGGCTTGAAGAAGCCGCACATCAACCGGACCAGGAATGGGTCGGCCCGCATCACGTGCCAATCGGCCGCGTTCAAGGCCGCGGCGCGGACGCTCACCGTCACTTCACTGGCCTGGGGCTGCGGTGCAGGGACCTCCTGCAAGGTCAGCTCTTCGGGCGGGCCGTAGTGGTCGAAGATGATGGCTCTCATGGTGTGGGCCTCCGGGTCAGGCTCGATCTGCCAAGGTGGGCTGGACCTTCTGACCTGACCCCGAGCTTAGGCCGCTCCTGGTGCGTCCGGGGTGGAGGCCAGGGGACGGGCGGCTCGGCGAAGGGCGCGACCGGCCTCGGCCTACCTGCCCAGCTTCTCCGCCAGCGCGTCGGCGAGATCGGGCGCGGTGTGGCGCTCCGGCACCACCCCGGCCTGGAAGCCGGCGGCGCGCAGGGCCTCGGCGGTGGTCGGCCCGATGGCCCCGAGCAGCACGCCGCCGAGCCGCCCGGCCTCGGCCCCCAGCCCCGAGACCACCCCCTGCACCGCCGACGGCGAGGCGAAGGTTACGGCGTCGATTCGACCCGCCGCCAGAAGCGCGCCGAGCGGAGCGAGCGATCCGGCCGCGGCCGGCAGGGTCCGGTAGGCGATGGGGGCCACCACCTCGGCCCCGGCGGCGCGCAGCCCGTCGCCGAGCTCGGGGCGTCCCTCGGCGGCCCGCGGCACCAGCACCGCCTTGCCCCGGACATGTGCCGCCAGCGAAGCGGCCAGCGAGGCGCCGGTCGCCTCGGCCGGCATCAGATCCGGGGCGCGCACCAGCGCCTCGAGCCGGGCGCCGGTGGCCGGACCGACACAGGCGAGCCGCCGGTCGGCCAGCAGGCCGCGCCGCAGGCCGAGCGCGTCGAGCCGCCGGACCGTCTCCTCCACCGCGTGGGCGCTGGCGAAGGCGACCCAGTCGAACCTCCCCAGCGCGCCGAGCGCGGCGTCGAGCGGGCCGAAGTCCTCGGCGTCGGCCAGGGCGATGGCCGGGAACTCCAGCACCTCGGCCCCGAGCTGGCGCAGCCGGTCCGAGAGCGCGTCGTCGGTGCCGGCTCCGCGAGTGACCACCACGGTCCGGCCAGCGAGCGGCTGCATCGGCACCTGACTACTTCCTGACCGGCGCGCCGAGGCCGACGGTGTGACCCTCGGCCTCCTTGAGGATCTCGCCGGCACCGTGGCCCAGCAGCTCGACCGCCAGCGCCTCGCCCAGGGCCCGCGCCTCCTCCACCGGCCCGCGCCGCTCGCCGCGGATCACCCGCCTGCCGTCGACCGAGGCGACCAGCGCCCGCAGGTGAACCTGCCCATTGGCAACGGTGGCGTAGCCGGCGATGGGCACCTGGCAGCCCCCCTCGATGCGGGCCAGGAAGCCGCGCTCGGCCTCGACCCGGTAACGGGTCTCGCCGTGGTCCAGCTTCGCCAGGCGCGCCAGCGTGACGGCGTCGTCGGCGCGGGCCTCCAGCGCCAGCGCCCCCTGGGCCACCGCCGGCAGCATCTGCTCCGGCGAGAGCACCTGGGTGGCGTGCCCGGCCAGCCCGAGGCGGCGCAGGCCGGCGTAGGCCAGCACCACGGCGTCGAGCCCCTCCGAGGCCTTGTTGAGCCGCGTCTGCACGTTGCCGCGCACCACCTCCATCCGCAGGTCGGGGCGGATGGCCTTCAACTGGGCCGAGCGGCGCAGCGAGGAGGTGCCGATGCGTGCGCCCAGCGGGAGCCTCTCGAGCGTCTTCCACTTCGGGGAGCAGAGCGCGTCGCGCGGGTCCTCGCGGACCGGGATGGCGGCCACCACCAGGCCGGGGGCGATGAGCGCGGGCAGGTCCTTCATCGAGTGGACCGCGATCTGCGCGTCGCCGTTGAGCAGCGCGTCCTCGATCTCCTTGACGAAGAGCCCCTTGCCACCGACCAGGGCCAGCGGCACCTCCAGGATCTTGTCGCCGCGGGTCATGAGCTCGTGTAGCTCGACCTTCAGTCCGGGCTCGAGGGCGCGCAGCAGGTCGGCGACGTGGTTGGCCTGCCACCTGGCCAGCGGGCTCTTGCGGGTGGCGATGCGGATGGTCACGCGTTGTCCTTCTTCGGTGGTGGGGCGGCCGGTCCGGTCGCGCCGTTCTGGATGGGGGCGCGGCGGCCGCCGGGCCGTGGTTGCGCCTGGTCGAGGCCGAAGAGCTCGGCGGCGGCGCCAGCCAGGGCGCTCTCCCCGCTGGCCGCGGAGGCCTTGAGCCGGACGGTCGGGAGGTGGAGCAGCTTGTTGACGATGGCGATGGCCATGGCCTCGATCGAGGCCCGGGCCCTCTGGTCGAGGTCGCCGCCGGCCTTCTGCAGGGTCCGCTCGGCCTCGGCCCGGGCGATGGCCCCGGCCCGCTGCCGCAGCGACACCAGCACCGGCAGGGCGGCCCGGGTCTCGCGCTCGCGGGTGAAGGCCAGCACTTCGGCCTCGACGATGGCCTCGGCGCTCCCGGCCTCGCCCTGGCGCGCCTGGTGGTTGGCGCTCACCACCTTCTGCATGTCATCGACGTCGTAGCCGAAGACGTCCTCGAGCCCGGCGCAGGCCGGATCGACGTTGCGTGGCACGGCCAGGTCGATGAGGCAGAGGTTGCGGTGGCGCCGCTGCTTCTTGGCGGCGCGGACCATCTCGGCGGTGAGGACGTAGCTGGGCGCGCCGGTCGAGACGATCACCACGTCGGCCTCGACCAGCAGCGCCTGCAGCTCGGCCCAGGGCCGGAAGAGGCCGCCCACCTGGCCGGCCAGCTGCTGGCCGCGCTCGGGCGAGCGGTTGGTCACCAGCACCCGGTCGGCCCCCAGCACCCGAAGCGCCTTGGCCGAGAGCGCCCCCATCTTGCCGGCCCCGACCAGCAGGATGGTGCGCCCCTTCAGGTCGCCGAAGATCTTCTCCACCAGGTCGACCGCCACCTGCGCCATCGAGGTGGCGCCGCGCCCGATGCCGGTCTCGGTCCGGACCCGCTTGGCGGTGGCGAAGGCGCGGTTGCAGAGCCGCGACATGTAGCTGCCGGCCGCCTGCACCCCGCTGGCCAGGCCGTAGGCCTCCTTCACCTGCCCGAGGATCTGCTGCTCGCCCACCACCATCGAGTCGAGGCTGGCGGCGACGCGGAAGAGGTGGCGCACGGCGTCGGCCCCCTCCTTGACGTAGAGATGGTCACCGGCCTGCTCGGCCCGGCTCGTGAAGAAGCGGCGCGCCGCCGCCGCCGTGTCGGCCTGGACGAAGACCTCGACCCGGTTGCAGGTGGAGACCACCAAGGCCTCCTCCACGCCGTCGCTGGCGCGCAGCTGCCGAAGCGCGGCCTTGAGATCCGCCCCGTTGAGGGCCACCCGCTCGCGCACCTCGATGGGCGCGCTCTTGTGCGAGAGGCCGACCAGGTAGAGCCGCCGGCCGCTCACTTCACGACCTCCGCACCAGGCCCCTTGTACTCACCTGCGTGCATGGTGAGCCCCGGCACCAGGCGCAGGGTCACGATGGAGCTGGTGAGCAGCGCGAAGCCGGCCACTGTGAGCAAGGCATAGCGCCGCCCGTGCCAGCCGAGATGGCGCAGCTGGACCATCCCGCCGTAGAGGGCCCAGATGAGCAGCGTCGAGACCTGCTGCGGGTCCCAGGACCAGGCGCTCTTCCAGACCGAGCGCGCGATCACCGCGCCGAGGATGCTGGCCACCGTGAAGGAGATGAAGCCGACCCGGACCAGCCGGCCGGTCAGCTTGTCGAGCGAGCCGAGCGGCGGCAGGCGTGAGAAGAGCGCGCCGAAGCGCTTCCCCTTCACCTCGCGCTCCTGCAGCAGGTACATGATGGCCACGCCGAAGGCCAGGCCGAAGAGCGCGATGCCGAGCGAGGCGGTCATGATGTGAAGGGTGATGGCCGGGTGCTTGAGCGCCTGTGGGGCCTCTCCCGGGGCGCCCCCCTCGCCGAAGAGCGTGGGGATGAGGATGATGAGCGTGAGCGGCGTGACGAACGCCCCCACCGAGGGCAGGTGGTAGAAGCGCTGCACCAGCAAGTAGGCCCCGGCCAGCAGCACCGCCGTGAGCACGAAGCCGCCGCGCAGCGTGAACCACTCCAGCCCGCCGAACTCCTTGCAGGCCAGCCCGATGGCCGCCAGGTGGACCACCACCGCGCCGGAGAGGAACCAGCCGCCAAAGCGGGCCGCCAGGGTGTAGCGGGGGCGAGCGAAGTAGAGCAGGTAGCCGGCGGCGGCGACCGCGTAGAGGCCGGCGGTGAAGCGGAGGAGGTCGAGGCTCATGGGTCCGTGTCTGCGGTGCCCCCGGACCTATCCGGGGGGAGGCCGCGTCCTACCACAAGAATCAGGAGAGTTTGTCGAGGAGGAAGCGGGCCAGCTCCTCGGCCTCCTTGCGGCGCGCTTCGAGGTTGGCCGGGAGCGGGCTGCCTGCTGGCCTGTCCGCCCCAGGCGCGGGCGGGGCCTGAGCCGGGGCCGGCGGGGCCACCCGTGGAGCCACCGGAATGCCAGCCTTGAGCGGTGTGTGGGGCCTGGACGACGGGGCCAGCGGGGACACGGCCCTGGCCGGTGCGGCGGTCGATCGGGCCGGGTCGACCTTGGCCGCGGCGGCGGCCTGCAGCGCGCTCATCTCGGCGAGGTATCCCGGCTCCACCTCGTAGGCGACGTCGCCGAGCACCACCGAGGCGTCGATCACCTCGCCCCCCAGCTCCTTGAGCTGGACCACCGACTTCACCTTCTTGAGCATCTGGTGCGGATCGCTCTCGGCGCCGAGCAGCGCCAGGAACCTGACCGCCGGGTCGAGCGCGTAGCTCCGTCCCCGCCCCTCGCCGGAGAGCAACGTCATGACGTTGCCGACGAAGTCGATCCGCCCCTGGTCGGCCCAGGAGTCGATCATGGCTTGCGAGACGAAGAGCAGCCCTGCCATCCTCGGGTCCTTCCACCACCACGCGCAACTCCGCGCCGGGTGAGGGAAATTACCATGCCCTCACCGCCGCTTGCCAGCGCGGCGGGGGCCGCATAGAAAGAGCCCTCCAGCGACCTTCTGAAGGAGTTCACATGGCCTCGCCCGACATCGTCACCCTGCAGGACGCCACCTTTGACGCCGAAGTGCTGAAGAGCGACCTGCCGGTGTTGGTCGACTTCTGGGCGGTCTGGTGCGGCCCCTGCAAGGCCATCGCCCCCGCGGTCGAGGAGATCGCCCGCCGCTACAAGGGGAAGCTCAAGGTGGGCAAGATGGACGTCGACGCGCACCAGCAGGTGCCGCAGAACTTCGGCATCCGCTCCATCCCCACCCTGCTCATCTTCAAGGGCGGGCAGGTGGTCGGCACCGTGGTCGGCGCCGACAAGGGCAAGCTCGAGGAGGCCGTGAAGAAGTTCGCCGGTTAGCCGGGGGGCCGCGCGCCAGCTCGGGCCCGGCGGCTCGCCGGTGTGGAAGGCGGGGCTAGTTCACGAAGCGTCGCATGGCCACGTTGAGCAGCAGGCCCAGCCCCAGGAAGACCGAGAGCAGCGAGGAGCCGCCGTAGCTCATCAGCGGCAACGTCACGCCCACCACCGGCAGCACGCCGGTGACCATGCCGATGTTGACGGTCACCTGCCAGAAGAGCATGGCGGTCACGCCCACGGCGAGGAAGTGGCCGAAGCGATCGCGGGCGTTCCCGGCGATGTCGACCCCCGAGGCGATGAGCCAGAAGTAGAGCGCCAGCAGGAGCAGGCTGCCGGCGAAGCCGTGCTCCTCGGCCCAGACCGAGAAGATGAAGTCGGTGTGCTGCTCGGGGAGGAAGGAGAGCGAGGTCTGCGTCCCCTGCCCCCATCCCTTGCCGAGCGCCTGACCCGAGCCGACCGCGATCTTCGACTGCAGTGCGTGGTAGCCGGCGCCGAGCGTGTCGCCCTCCGGGTTGAGGAAGGTCTCGACCCGCTTGCGCTGGTAGGGCTTGAGGTGCGGATAGGCGAAGGTCGCGCCGATGGCCGCCACCGTCACCAGGATACCGAGGGTGCGCCAGCGGATGCGCGCGAAGAGCAGCATGGTGCCGCCGATGGCGACCACCACCAGCGAGGTGCCGAGGTCGGGCTGGCGCAGGATGAGCACGGCCGGCAGCAGCGTCAGGCCGATGGGGATGAGCATCCCCGCCAGGCCGCGCGGCGACTTGCGCCGGTCCTCGTCGTAGTGGAACCAGCTGGCCAGGACCATGATCACCGCGATCTTGGCCAGCTCGGAGGGCTGCAGGTTGAGCGAGCCGAAGCCGATCCAGCGCTGCGCACCCATCACCACCCGCCCCTTGGCGTGGACCAGCGCCAGCAGCCCGATCACCAGCACGTAGAATACCCAGGCCAACCGCTGGTAGGCGCGGTGGTCGAAGAGGGTGATGAGCAGCGCCAGCACGGCGCCGCCCCCCATGACCCAGGCCTGCATCACCCAGACCGGGGCGTGGGCGCTGCGCGAGGCCGAGGCCAGGTTCCAGATCCCGAGCAGGCAGATGAGCACCACCGCGACGGCGACGTGCCAGGGGAAGAGATCGAGCCGGTGCCGCTCGGTGGCGGCGGTGAGTGAGACGTCAGCCATGCTCCCCTCCTCCCGTCCCCGCTGCCGTCCCGAGCTTGGGCCGGTCGGCCGACCCGGGCTGGGCCGGCGGCGACGACGCGGGCGGCCGCACCCGGGGGGCCTCCGGGGCCACTCCTCCCCGCTCCGCCTCGTCCTGGGCCTTCAACTTGAAGTAGCTCCGCACCAGCTCGACCGCGGTCGGCGCCGCGTTGGTGGAGCCGAAGCCGGAGTGCTCGTTGAGCACCACCACCACGATCTGCGGGTCCTCGGCCGGGGCGAAGACCGCGAACCAGGCGTGGTCGCGCTCGAAGTAG
>JANPOM010000509.1:0-36859 GCA_031427995.1 Anaeromyxobacter sp.
TCTGAAATGGTGCGCGGTACTGGAGTCGAACCAGTGGCCTTCAGCTCCGGAGGCTGACGCTCTATCCAGCTGAGCTAACCGCGCGTGCGGGGTGCGTATCTAGGGCATCCCTGCTGGAAAGGCAAGGCGGGCCACGGGCATGAGGATTTCGGACCCGTCCAGTCGAGATGGCGAGCCCATTTTGGACGAGAGGGTATTGAGCCCATCAGGGGCGGCCTGATACAAACTGCCGCACCGTGCTCGAACTCCACTCCACCGAAGACGTTCTCCGCCTTTCGGCGCTGGTCGCCTCAGTCATCGCCATCATCATCCTGGTCTATTACCTCGTGGTGCGCCCGCCGCTCGGCCGGGCCACCAAGGTGGTCCTGCTCTTCGGCCTGGGCGTGATGCCGCTGGCGGTCTCGCTGGCGGGCAACATCTCCGGCTTCGAGTACACGCTCAAGACCGAGTTCTGCGGTTCCTGCCACGTGATGCGCCCCTACGTGGAGGACGCCGCCGACCGCACCTCGTCCTCGCTCGCCTCGATCCACAGCCGGAACAGCACCTTTGGTCACGAGTCCTGTTACACCTGCCATGCCGACTACCAGATCTTCGGCGCCATGACGACCAAGGCCAACGGCCTCAAGCACCTCTACTTCTACCTCACCGAGTACTCGAACACCGGGCCGTACGGCGAGGGCGGCAAGCCCATCCACATGTACAAGGCCTTCAACAACACCATGTGCACCCGCTGCCACTCGACCGAGGCGCCGCGTTGGGCGGCGGTCGAGGACCACGCCGGCACCATCGGAGACTTGCGCAAGGGCGACGTCAAGTGCCTCGACTGCCATACCGGCGACAAGATCCACCCGCGCGCCTTCGCCCATGGTGGCAACGGCAAGCCCCCCGCGGCTGATGGCGCCACCCCCGTCCACGCTGGCGAGAAGTAAGGAGGAGACGATGTTCAACGTCACCAAGATCACCATCCGGCGGCTGGTCCTCATCTCCACCATCGCCACACTGCTGTCGCTGGCGTTGATGGTCGCCTCGATCCTCTTCCCTGGCCCGCTGCTGCTGGTGGTGGCCATGAGCATGGGGCAGGTGCTCGGCACCGCCTCGCTCATCCTCTACCTGCTGGCCATCGCGCTCGATCTGCAGGGCTACGGCGAGCACGACGAGCTCGGCACGGCCGGCTCGGCCGGCTCCGGCACCGGTGGCGAGTAGGCTCGTCCCCCGAACACCCGGCGGGCGGCTTGCCGCTCTCCGGGTGGACTGGTACGAATGAGGTGGTCCCAAGGCGCGGACCGCTGGCCAACGGCTGATGGGTGGGAAGATGACGGTCCGGGCGATCGCGGTCGAGGACGACGAGGCGGTCTCGCGGCTGATCGTACAGGTCCTCACCGCTCACGGCATCGAGGTGGTGGGCACGGCGGCGACCGGGGAGGATGGAGTGGCGCTGGCTCGCCTGACCCGGCCAGACGTCGCCCTCGTCGACCTCGGCCTGCCCCGCATGAGCGGCGAAGACGTCATCGCCACCATCCGCCGCGACCTCCCCAAGACCGCCTGCATCGCGCTGACGGCGGTCGACATCCCGGCCCGGGTGCTCTCGGCGATGCGGTCCGGCGCCTCCGGTTACATCCTCAAGCCGTTCCATGCCGCCGACCTGACCAGGGCGGTCGAGGAGGTCCTCTCCGGCGAGGCGGCTCCCATCAGCCCTCGGGCGGCCAAGGTCCTCCTCGCCGAGCTGCGCGGCGACGCCCCGGATCAGAAGCCCTCTTCCGGGCCGGCCCTCTCCAAGCGGGAGCTCGAGGTCCTGTCGCTGCTGGCCCACGGCCACACCTACTCCGACGTGGCGCTGGCCCTCGGCCTGGCCGAGGGGACGGTGCAGACCTACGTGAAGCGGATCTACGAGAAGATGGACGTCTCCACCAAGGCGGAGGCGGCGCTCCTCGCCGTGGCGCGAGGGCTGGTGAAGCCGTAAAGGCCTCGCGGGTCTGGACCTCCTCGGGGCCGTTGACGCGAGCGGTCACGGCTCGCGGAAGGGTGCGCCTTGACTTGCGGGGGTCGGTCCTTATAATGAGCCCCCTTTCAGTACCGGAAGAACAGCGCAAATGCGCGTCAACATTGATGAAATCAAGGAAGCCGGCATTGACCGGCGCTGGGATCTGCCCCGCGAGGTGGTCGATGCCATCGTGGCGGGCGACCGCGCCGGTTGGCGAGCCAGCGGCGTGGCTCATGTCGAGGCCCGGTTCCAGAAGTTCGACCGGCGGGTTTTCGTGAAGGCCACCGGGGCGGCGGAACTGACCTGCGAGTGCAGCCGCTGCCTCGCACCCATCGCCTCGCGCCTCCCCTTCTCCTTCGAGTTGACGCTGGTCCCGGCCGACGAATACGAGCGGCAGGAGCAGGCGGCCGCCGAGGACAAGGCGCACCACCCGGTGGCGGGCAGCTTCGACCTGGCGCACGCCGAAGAGGAGGCCTACGCCGGGAAGGTGGTCGACCTCGACCCCATCCTGCGTGAACAGGTGGTGCTGGCGCTGCCGGGCTACCCGGTCTGCCAGGAAGGCTGCAAGGGGCTCTGCTCCGTCTGCGGCACGAACTTGAACGATGGCGAATGCGGCTGTGTCCGCAAGGTGCCGGACCCGCGCTGGGCCGGCCTCGCCAAGGTGAAGTTGACGTAGTCCATCTCGCATTCCGCGGCACCAACCGAAGGAGCATCACCGTGGGCGTTCCCAAGAAGCGTACCAGCAGCATGCGTCGCGACCGCCGCAGGTCGGCCAATTTCAAGTTGAAGGGCGTCAACGTCACCAAGTGCCCGAAGTGCCAGGAGCCGGTGCTGTCCCACCGCGTCTGTCCGTCCTGTGGGACGTACAAGGGCGCGCAGGTCACCGACGCGACCTGACGGTCGATGATCAGGCACTACGCGCCCGTCGCTGTCGACGCGATGGGGGGTGACCATGCCCCCGGCGCGATCGTGCAGGGCGCCATTGACGCGGCGCGCAAGGGCCACCCGGTCATCCTGGTGGGCTCCGAGAGCGTGGTGCGCGAGGAACTGGCGCGCCGCCACGCCGCCAAATCGCTGCCCATCGAAGTCAAGCACGCCTCCGAGGTGGTCGAGTTCAACGACCACCCCGGCCAGGCCATGCGCCGCAAGAAGGACAACTCGATCCGCGTCTGCTTCGATCTGGTCGAGGCCGGGACGGCCTGCGGCATGGTCTCGGCCGGGAACTCCGGCGCGGTCATGGCCGGGGCCATCTTCGTGCTCGGCCGGCCCAAGGGCGTGGAGCGGCCCGCCATCGTCACCGTGCTTCCCGGCCTGAAGGGCGCGCCGCTCATGCTCGACATGGGGGCCAACGTCGACTGCAAGCCGATCCACCTGGTGCAGTTCGGCCTGATGGGCGAGGTCTTCTCCCGCAAGGTGCTGGGCGTGGCCCGGCCCACGGTGGCCGTGCTCTCCAACGGCGAGGAGGAGGCCAAGGGCACCGACCTGACACGCGCCGCCGCCGCCGCGCTCAAGCTCTCGGGGATCGACTTCCGCGGCTACTGCGAGGGGCGCGACCTGCTCACCGGAGAGTTCGATGTCATCGTCACCGACGGCTTCACCGGCAACGTCGCGCTCAAGACCATGGAGGGGACCGCCAAGGTGGTTGGCGAGCACCTGAAGCGGGCCATCCGCAGCACGCTGGTCTCCTCGGTCGGAGGCCTGCTCGCCAAGCGGGCGCTGGAAGGCATGAAGAAGAAGATGGACTGGCGCGAGGTGGGGGGCGCGCCGCTACTCGGGGTGAACGGGGTGGGCTTCGTCAGCCACGGACGCTCCGACGCACTCGCCATCGAGAACGCCATCCGGCGGGCCACCGAGGCCGCCCGGACCCACTTCGTGGACGAAATCGCCGCGGCCGTGGCACCGGCCGAGGCACTGCTCGCCCTCGGCCAGGAGAACTGATGCGCTCGCTCGTGGTCGGTACCGGCAGCTATGTTCCTGAAAAGGTCCTCACCAACGCGGACCTCGAGAAGCTGGTCGACACCAAGGACGAGTGGATCCGGGAGCGGACTGGCATCCGCGAGCGGCACATCGCCGCGCCCGAGCAGGCCAGCAGCGACCTGGCCCTGGTGGCCGCGCAGCGGGCCCTGGAGATGGCCGGCCTCGAGGCCGCCGACGTGGAGCTGATGGTGGTCGGCACGGTGACGCCCGACTACCCGTTCCCCAGCTGCGCCACGGTGCTGCAGGGGAAGCTGGGCAACAAGAAGGCCTTCGCCTTCGACGTCTCGGCGGCCTGCGCCGGCTCCATCTACGCCCTCTCGGTGGCGGATCGCTTCGTGGCCTCGGGCGCCTGCAAGAACGCGCTGGTGATCGGCGTCGATACCCTGACCCCGCATCACCAACTGGAAGGACCGGAACACCTGCATCCTCTTCGGCGACGGCGCCGGCGCCATGGTGCTGAAGGGGACTGACGACGCCAACCGCGGCCTCTCCACCATCCGGCTCCACGCCGATGGGTCGATGGTGTCGATGCTGCTGCAGCCGGGTGGTGGCTCGCGCGAGCCCATCTCGGCCGAGATGGTCGCGGCCGGGAGGCACTTCGTCTTCATGAAGGGGACCGAGGTCTACAAGGTGGCGGTCCGCTCGCTGGAGGAGGTCTGCCGGGAGGTGCTCGACGCCGAGGGGCTCAAGCCCGAGCAGGTGACGCACGTCATCGCGCACCAGGCCAACAAGCGCATCCTCGACGCCACGCTGCAGCGGCTCCAGATCCCGGCGGAGAAGTGCTGGATGAACCTGGAGAAGTACGGCAACACCTCGTCGGCCAGCGTCCCCATGACGCTCGACGAGGCCAACCGGGCCGGCTGGTTCAAGCCGGGTGACGTCATCCTGATGATGGCCATCGGCGGCGGCATGGCGTGGGGCGGAGCGGTGTTGCGCTGGTAGCGCGGCCAACTCCAGGGACCGACATGGGCAAGCTGGCATTCATCTTCCCGGGGCAGGGCGCGCAGAAGGCGGGCATGGGGCGCGAGCTCCACGATCGCTTCCCCGAGGCGCGCGCCGTCTTCGAGGCCATCGACGACGCCCTCGGCGAGAAGCTCTCCACCCTCTGCTTCGAGGGGCCGGACCAGGCGCTCAAGCTGACCGCCAACACGCAGCCGGCCATCCTGGCGGTCTCCTCGGCGGCCGCGGCGGTGCTGGCCAGGGCCGGACTGATCCCCGACTTCGTGGCCGGCCACTCGCTGGGCGAGTACTCGGCGCTGGTGGCTGCCGGCGCCATCACCGCCGCAGACGCAGCCCGCGCGGTGCGGGCCCGCGGCACCTTCATGCAGGAGGCGGTGCCAGCCGGCCAGGGGGCCATGAGCGCCGTGCTCGGGCTCGATCCAGCTCGCGTGACCGCGATCTGCGCCGAGGTGGCGGCGGCCACCGGTGAGGTCGTCTCGCCCGCCAACTTCAACGAGCCGGCCCAGACCGTCATCGCTGGGAGCGCCGCGGCGGTGGAGCGGGCCGGCCTGAAGCTCAAGGAGGCCGGCGCCAAGCGGGTGCTGCCCCTCCCGGTCTCCGCACCCTTCCACTGCGCGCTCATGGCGCCGGTGAAGGCCCGGCTCGAGCTGGTGCTGCGAGGCTGCGCCTGGCGGTCCCCGGGCTGTCCGGTCGTCACCAACGTCGAGGCCAGGCCGAACGCCGCGCTGGACCGGGTCATCCCGCTGCTGGTGGAGCAGGTCACGGCTCCGGTCCGCTGGATCGAGTGCGTCGAGGAGCTGGCGCGGCTGGGCGTGACCCGGGTGGTCGAGGTCGGCCCCGGGCGCGTGCTTGGCGGGCTGGTGAAGCGGATCGCCCCGTCGATCGGGCTGTTCAACGTCGAGGACGCCGCGTCGCTGGAGAAGACGCTGGCAGCTCTGAAGGGAGCCTGAGAGCGATGCACGACTTCAAGGGCAAGGTGGCGCTGGTCACCGGAGCATCCCGCGGCATCGGCCGGGCCATCGCGGTGGCGCTGGCACAGGGGGGCGCCAGCGTGGCGCTCAACTACGCTGGCAACCAGGCGGCGGCGCAGGAGGCGCTGGCGCTGGTGCTGGCGGCCGGCGCCCCCAGGGCCAAGCTCTACCGGTTCGACATCGCCGACTCGGCGGCCTGCCAGCAGGCGGTCGAGGAGGTGCTGGCCGAGTTCGGCGGGTTGCACGTCCTCGTCAACAACGCCGGCATCGCCATCGACCAGCTGCTGATGCGCCTCAAGGACGAGGACTGGAAACGCCAGCTCGACGTCAACCTGACCGGCGCCTTCAACCTGACCCGGGCCGTGACCCGCCCCATGGTGAAGGCGCGCGGCGGGGCCATCGTCAACCTCTCGTCGGTGGTGGGCGAGATGGGCAACGCAGGACAGGTGGCCTACGCCGCCACCAAGGCCGGGCTCATCGGGCTCACCAAGAGCGTCGCGCGCGAGCTGGCTTCGCGGAGCATCCGCTGCAACGCGGTCACTCCGGGCTTCATCGACACCGACATGACGTCGGCGCTGCCCGAGGCGGCCCGCACCAGGATGATGGAGTCGATCCCGCTGGCGCGTCTCGGCTCGGCCGTGGACGTCGCCAACGCGGTCTGCTTCCTCGCCAGCGACCAGGCCGCCTACGTGACAGGCGAGGTCCTCAAGGTCAACGGCGGCATGTACATGTAGCCGCGGGCGACCCGCGGCACGGCACCGGGCCGGTCACCGGATTGGCAGCACCAGGGCAGTCCCCCCAACCAGGAGGAGCACCATGTCGGCGAACATCGAGCAGAAGGTGAAGGCCATCATCGCGGAGAATCTCGGCGTCAATGCCGACGAGATCAAGATCACCTCGAGCTTCATCGACGATCTGGGCGCGGACTCCCTCGACATCGTCGAGCTGGTCATGCAGATGGAAGAGGAGTTCGAGGTCGAGATTCCCGACGAAGAGGCGGAGAACATCAAGACCGTGCAGGACGCCGTCAACTTCATTACCACGCACAAGAAGTAGGCGTGGTGGCGGCGCCCCGGGCGGGTCCCGGGGCGGCAGCGAACAAGGCGGGGGCGCGGCGGGACCGTGCCCTGCCGGGTGTGCTTCCAACCTCGGCGTGAGGTGTGTTCGATGAGCAGGCGTCGCGTGGTGGTCACGGGGCTGGGCCTCGTCTCTCCCGTCGGGATCGGCGTGGAGCCTTCGTGGCAGTCGTTGGTGGCGGGGCGCAGCGGCATCGGCCCCATCACGCTCTTCGACGCCTCGACCTATCCGACCCGCATCGCCGGCGAGGTGAAGAACTTCGAGCCCGGCGACTTCATGGACAAGAAGGAGGCGCGCCGCAACGACCGGTTCATCCAGTTCGGGCTGGCAGCCGCCGAGATGGCGGTCAAGGACTCGGGGCTGGACCTCGCCAAGGAGGACCTCGAGCAGATCGGCTGCATCGTGGGGGCCGGCATGGGCGGCCTCGGCACCATCGAAGAGAACCGGACCTTGCTCACCGAGCGGGGGCTGAAGCGGATCAGCCCGTTCTTCATCCCCAGCCTGATCATCAACCTGGCGCCGGGGCAGATCAGCATTCGCTACGGCTTCAAGGGTCCGAACTTCTCCACCGTCTCGGCCTGCGCCACCGGCAACCACTCCATCGGCGACGCCCTGCTCTACATCGAGCGCGGCCTGGCAGAGGTGATGGTGGCGGGCGGCTGCGAGGCCACCATCACGCCGCTTGGCATCGGCGGCTTCTGCGCGGCCCGCGCCATGTCGGAGCGCAACCACGCGCCGGAGAAGGCGAGCCGGCCGTTCGACAAGGGGCGCGACGGCTTCGTGGCCGGTGAGGGCGCGGGCATCCTCATCCTCGAGGAGTACCAGCGAGCCCGGAAGCGCGGCGCCCGCATCTATGCCGAGTTGGCCGGCTACGGCGCCTCGGCCGACGCCTACCACGTCACCTCGCCGGCGCCGGAGGGGGAGGGCGGGCAGCGGGCCATGAAGATGGCGCTCAAGTTCGCCGGCGTGAACCCTGACCAGGTCGGCTACGTCAACACCCACGGCACCTCCACGCCGCAGGGGGACGTGGCCGAGTGCCAGGCCATCAACAAGGTCTTCGGCGATCACGCCAGGAAGGGGCTGGTGGTCTCCGCGACCAAGTCGATGACCGGCCACCTGCTGGGCGCGGCCGGCGGCGCCGAGGCGGTCATCGCCGTGCTGGCGCTCTCCCGGGGCGTGGTCCCGCCCACCATCAACGTCGAGGAGCAGGATCCCGAGTGCCAGCTCGACGTGGTGCCGAACACCGCGCGCGAGAAGAAGCTGGAGGTGGTCATCTCCAACAGCTTCGGCTTCGGTGGCACCAACTCGGTGCTGCTCTTCAGGAAGATCTAGCGCCGCGGCGCCAGGGGGACGCACATGGCCGATACGCTGGTCGCCGCCTCGGATCACGCAGGGCTCAACCTCCGCGCCGAAGGCGTCAAGGCCGCTCGCGCCAGCGGCTTCGAGGTCGAGGACCTCGGCCCCCTCACCGCCGACAGCGTCGACTACCCCGACTTCGCCGCGAAGGTGGGCGAGGCGGTCGGCGCCGGGCGGGCCCGCTTCGGCCTGCTGGTCTGCGGCACCGGCATCGGCATGTCCATCGCGGCCAACAAGCTCCCCGGCGTCCGGGCCGCGCTCTGCCGGACCGAATACGAGGCTCGAATGGCACGGGCCCACAACGACGCCAACGTCCTCTGCCTGGGCGAGCGGGTCACCGGCGCCGGGCTGGGCGCCGCCATCGTCGAGGCCTTCCTGGCCACGCCGTTCGAGGGCGGCCGGCACGCCCGGCGGGTCGAGAAGATCGAGGCCCTCGACCGACGCTGACGGCGCGGTTGCCGTTCCACGGCCCGGCGCGTTATGAACGCGCCTCCGGTCGCGAGATCAGGAGTTCCCACATGATGCCCACCGCCCCCCTCTCCGAGGCCGACCCCGAGATCTTCCGGCTCATCCGCGAGGAGACCCGCCGCCAGGCCGAGGGGCTGGAACTGATCGCCAGCGAGAACTTCGTCTCCCCGGCCGTGCTCGAGGCGGCCGGCTCGACCCTCACCAACAAGTACGCCGAGGGCTACCCGGGCAAGCGCTACTACGGCGGCTGTGAGGTGGTCGACCAGGTGGAGGCGCTCGCCATCGACCGCGCCAAGCGGCTCTTCGGCGCCGGGTTCGCCAACGTCCAGCCCCACTCCGGCTCGCAGGCCAACATGGCCGCCTACTTCGCGCTGGCGCAGCCGGGCGACACCATCGTCGCCATGAGCCTCAACTTCGGCGGCCACCTCACCCACGGCTCGCCGGTCAACTTCTCGGGCCGGCTCTTCAAGGTGATCCCCTACGGCCTGCGCCAGTCGGACGAGCGGATCGACATGGACGAGGTGGAGAAGCTCTGCCGCGAGCACCGGCCCAAGGTGCTGGTGGTGGGCGCCAGCGCCTACCCGCGCATCCTCGACTTCCCGAGGTTCGCCGCCATCGCCGCGGAGGTCGGGGCCAGGGTGATGGTCGACATGGCCCACATCGCCGGGCTGGTGGCCGGCGGCCAGCACCCCAGCCCGCTGCCGCACGCGGCCCTGGTGACCACCACCACGCACAAGACGCTGCGCGGACCGCGCGGCGGCATGATCCTGACCAACGACGCAGAGCTGGCCAAGAAGCTCAACAGCCAGATCTTCCCGGGCATCCAGGGCGGGCCGCTCGAGCACGTCATCGCCGCCAAGGCGGTCGCCTTCGGCGAGGCGCTGCGCCCCGAGTACCGCGACTACCAGGCCGCCATCGTCAAGAACGCCCAGGCGCTGGCCACCGGGCTGATCGCCGCCGGGCTGCGCCTGGTGTCGGGCGGGACCGACAACCACCTCATGCTGGTCGACCTGCGCCCCAAGAAGCTCACCGGCAAGGTGGCCGAGGAGGCGCTCGGCCAGGCCGGCATCACCGTCAACAAGAACATGATCCCCTGGGACCCCGAGAAGCCCATGACCACCTCGGGCATCCGGGTCGGCACCCCGGCGCTCACCACCCGAGGTTTCGGGGTCGCCGAGATGGCGACAGTGGCCCGCCTGATCGGCCGCGCCCTCGACGCCCCGGCCGACGTCGCCTCGCTGGCGGCGGTGCGCGCCGACGTCAAGGCGCTCTGCGCCCGCTTCCCCATGTACGCGGATCGCTACTGAGCACCTGATGCGCTGCCCATCCTGCGGCCACCTGGAAGACCGGGTCCTGGACTCCCGCGAGACGGGGGACGGGCAGAGCACGCGCCGTCGCCGCGCCTGCCTGGCCTGCGCGCGCCGTTTCACCACCTACGAGCGGATCGAGGAGAGCCTCCCGGTGGTGGTGAAGAAGGACGGGCGGCGCGAGGCCTTCGACCGGAAGAAGATCGTCGAGGGGCTGACCCGCGCCTGCCAGAAGCGGCCGGTCTCCTCGACGCAGATCGAGGCCCTGGTCTCCGAGGTGGAGCGGCAGGTGCAGGAACTCGGCGAGAAGGAGGTCCAGGCCCGCGTCATCGGCGAGACCTTGATGCGCCGGCTGCGCGATCTCGACCCGGTGGCCTTCGTCCGCTTCGCCTCGGTCTACCGGGCCTTCGAGGATGTCGGCGACTTCATGAGCGAGTTGCAAGGGCTGGCAGGGGAGAAGGGCGGTCGCCAGCCTTGATGGCGCCACGCAGCGCGGACCACGAACGCTTCATGCGGCTGGCGCTCGAGGCGGCGTCACGCGGCCTGGGGCGCACCGCGCCCAATCCGGCGGTTGGCGCGGTGCTGGTGCGTGGCGGCAAGGTGGTGGGGCGAGGCCACCACGCCCGGGCCGGTGGGGCCCACGCCGAGATCGAGGCGCTGCGCGCCGCCGGAGCAAAGGCCCGCGGCGCCGACCTCTACACCACCCTCGAGCCCTGCAACCACTTCGGCCGCACCCCGCCCTGCAGCGAGGCGGTGCTCCGGGCCGGGGTGGCCCGCGTCTTCGTCGGCTCGCGCGACCCAAACCCGCTCGTCGACGGCAAGGGGAACGCCCGGCTGCGGCGCGCCGGCGTCGAGGTGGTGGCCGGCCCACTGCAGGCCGAGTGCGACGCACTCAACGCCCCCTGGTTCCGCTTCATCGCCAGCGGCCGCCCCTTCGTGACCCTCAAGGTGGCGGCCACCCTCGACGGCCGCATCGCCACCGCCGCCGGTGACTCAGGCTGGGTGAGCGGCGGGGAGGCGCGCGCCTGGGTCCACCGGCTGCGCGACCGCGTCGACGCGGTGCTGGTCGGGCGCGGCACCGCGGTGGCCGACGACCCGCGCCTCACCACCCGGCTGCCGGGCGGCGGCGGCCGCGACCCGCTGAGGGTGGTGCTCGACACCGGGCTGACGCTCCCGGCCACGCTGCGGCTCTTCCGGCAGCGATCCGCGGCCCGCACCCTGGTGCTGCACGCCGCATCCGGCGCGCGCCGCCTCGGCCCTCGCGTCGACCTGCAGCGCATCGCCCGCGGACCGGGCGGCCTCGATCTCCGCGCCGCGCTGGCGGCGCTAGCGGCGCGTGGCGTGGTCCACCTGCTGGTGGAGGGTGGCGGCGCGGTGGCGGCCAGCTTCCTCGCCGCCGGGCTGGTCGACAGGCTGGCGCTGGTGCTGAGCCCCCGGGTGCTGGGAGGAGGACTCGGCTGGGGCGGCGAGTCAGGTCCGGCCCGGATGGCCGAGGCGCTGCGGCTGCGCGACCTGACCGTGGAGCGGCTGGGTGACGACCTGCTGGTGCAGGGCGCGCCCGCGCCCGCGCTGGCGGCTCGGCGAGGACGGGTTTAGGATCCGGCCCCCATGTTCACGGGACTCATCAGCGATATCGGAGTGGTCGAGCGGATCACGCCGCGTGGCGGCGGCGTGCGGCTGGTGATCCGCCCAGGCGCGCTCATCGTCGACGAGCTGGCGCTGGGAGAGAGCGTCGCCACCTCTGGCGCCTGCTTGACCGTGGTGGAGCGCGGCGCCGGGCTGGTGGCCTTCGACGCGGTCCCCGAGACCCTGGCGAGGACCATCGTCGGCGGCTGGCGCCCCGGCACCCGCGTCAACCTGGAGCGGGCGCTCCGGCTCTCGGATCGGCTCGGCGGACACCTGGTGGCCGGCCATGTCGACGCCGTCGGCGAGGTGCTGGCGAGGAGGCCGGAGGGGCAGGGGGCCCGCCTCACCATCTACTTGCCGCCGGCGCTGGCGCCGCTGGTGGCCGAGAAGGGCTCGGTGGCCATCGACGGGGTCTCCCTGACGGTGGCCTCGGCCGGCCGCGATCGCTTCGAGGTGGCGCTCATTCCCGAGACCCTGGCCCGCACCACGCTGGGCGACGCGGCGCCGGGCCGCTCCGTCAACCTGGAGGCCGACCTGGTGGCGCGTCACCTGGCGCGCCTGCGCGAGTTCGCCCCGCTCGACGCGGGGCTGATCCAGGCCTGGGGCTACCCGGGCGGAGGAGGACCGTGACGCTGTCGAAGGAGGAGTCGGTGGAGCGGGTCGAGCGGGCGCTGGACTACGTCCGCGCCGGCAAGCTCGTCATCATGGTAGACGACGAGGACCGCGAGAACGAGGGGGACCTCTGCATGGCGGCCGAGCTGGTCACGCCGGCGGCGGTCAACTTCATGGCCAAGCATGGCCGCGGCCTGATCTGCCTCTCGCTCACCGAGGAGAAGGTGGCCCAGCTGCGGCTTCCGCTCATGGTCGACGAGGGGTCCAACACCTCCTCCTTCGGCACCGCCTTCACCATCTCCATCGAGGCCAGGAAGGGCGTCACCACCGGCATCAGCGCCAAGGACCGGGCCCAGACCATCCGCACCGCGGTCCGCGAGGACTGCCGCCCCGAGGACCTGGCCCGCCCCGGCCACGTCTTTCCACTGCGGGCCAGGCGCGGCGGCGTGCTGGTGCGCGCCGGCCAGACCGAGGGATCGGTCGACCTGTCGCGCCTGGCCGGTCTCAAGCCGGCCGGGGTCATCTGCGAGGTGATGAACGACGACGGCACCATGTCCCGCCGCCCCGAGCTCGAGGTGCTGGCCATGGCGCACGACCTGCCCATCGTCTCGGTGGCCGACCTGATCGCCTACCGCATGCTCAAGGACACGCTGGTCCACCGCGCCGCCGAGGCGCCGCTGCCGACCAACCGCGGCGGCTTCACCGCCGTGGCCTATGAAAACGACGTCGACAAGTTCCAGCACGTGGCGCTGGTGAAAGGGAAGTGGAAGCCCGACGAGGCGGTGCTGGTCCGCGTCCACTCCAAGTGCCTGACCGGCGACGTCTTCGGCTCCCAGCGCTGCGACTGCGGCCCGCAGCTTCACGCCGCGCTTGCCCAGATCGAGCAGGCCGGAAAGGGCGTGCTGCTCTACCTCGACCAGGAAGGGCGCGGCATCGGCCTGGCCAACAAGCTCAAGGCCTACAACCTCCAGGACCAGGGGTTCGACACCGCCGAGGCCAACCTCAAGCTCGGCTTCAAGCCCGACCTGCGCGACTACGGCCTCGGGGCCCAGATGCTGCGCGAACTCGGCGTCCGCAAGATGCGCCTGCTCACCAACAACCCGAAGAAGATCGTCGGCCTCGAGGGCTACGGCCTCGAGGTGGTGGAGCGGGTGCCGCTGGAGATCAAGCCGACCCGGAAGAACCAGGCCTACCTGGCCACCAAGCGGGACAAGATGGGCCACCTGCTCACCCTCAAGCCGGCGCCCGCCGCCCGGCGCACCGCCCGGCCGTCCCTTCGCCGGAAAGGAAGGAAGTCATGAACGTCTACGAGGGCTCGCTTATCGCCACCGGCCTCAAGGTCGCCCTGGTCGTCTCGCGCTTCAACTCGCTCATCACCGAGCAGTTGCTGGCCGGCGCCGTCGATACCCTGCGGCGTCACGGGGTCGACGACGCCGACCTCGACCTCTTTCGCTGCCCCGGCACCTTCGAGCTGCCGGCCCTGCTGAGGCGGGTGGTGGCCAGCGGTCGCCACGACGCGGTGATCGCGCTCGGCGCCGTGATCCGCGGCGGCACGCCCCACTTCGAGTACGTGGCCGGCGAGGTCACCAAGGGCGTGGCCCAGGTGGCCATGGAGGCCGGCTGCGCCGTGACCATGGGAGTGCTCACCTGCGACACCATGGAGCAGGCGCTGGAGCGGGCTGGGGTCAAGGCCGGCAACAAGGGCGCCGAGGCGGCCGCCGCCGCCATCGAGCAGGCCCAGGTGCTCAAGCTGGCCTCGGGCGGCAAGCGCGGCAAGCCGGGGCGCGGATGACGGGCCGCCGCACCAAGGCCCGCGAGCGGGCCCTCCAGGCGCTCTACCAGATCGACGTGGCCGCGGCCGGGATCGACGACGCGCTGGCCAGTTTCTGGAAGAGCTTCGAGCCGACCGAGCGCGAGGTGCAGCAGCTGGCCGAGCAGATGGTCCGCGGAGTGGCCGTGGATCGGCGCCAGGTCGATGACCTGATCGAAGGGGTCTCCACCAACTGGCGGCTCGATCGGATGGCCAAGGTCGACCGCAACGTGCTGCGGCTGGCGACCTGGGAGCTGCTCAAGAGCGACGCGCCGGTGAAGGTGGTCATCAATGAGGCCATCGAGCTCGGCAAGAAGTTCGGGTCGGAACAGAGCGGTGCCTTCGTCAACGGCGTGCTCGACAAGGTGGCGCAGGGGCTGCCGGCGGCGCGGCGCGCCTGATGAAACGCATCGAGGTGGCCGAGCTCTCGCTGGCGACGCTCGACGGGTTGGACGTCGACGCGATCGGGTTGCTGATCGGCGAGGAGCGGCCGCTGCAAGGGCTGGCCGGGCTGGTCGACTGGCGGCTGGCCGGGGCGCTGACCCGGGCCCTGGCCGGCGGACTCTACGCCGCCGCTCCGGGCGAAGCTCTGCTGCTGCCCACCGCCGGGCGGCTCCCGACGGCGCGGGTGGTGGTGCTTGGGCAGGCCCCGGGGGCCGACCAGCCCGGCTTCGCCGCCACCGTGCGCCGGCTCGGCGAGGTGGTGGCCCGCGCCGGAGCGGCCTGCTTCGCGGCCGCGGCGCTGCCGTTGGCCGGGCTGACCGGGGCAGAGGCCTGCCGGGCCTGGGTGGCGGTGGCCGCCGTGGTCCCAGGGGACCGCCTGGTGCTGCTCGGGGAGCCACGAACCCTGGCCGCCGAGCTGGTCGCGGCACGCATCGCTTCGCGGGTCGACGTCGAGGTGGCCCCATTCAGTGCCCCGGCGGCGATGGTACCATGAGGCGTGCGGCGCCAGGCGCCGCCCATCGTCCCATGACCGACCGCACCCAGAAGGCCCTCTCCGACTTCGTCTCCGAGGCCCAGGAGATCATCGACGCCCTCGGCAAGGGGATGATGCGGCTCGCTGCGGCCGGCGCCGAGCCCGAGCCGGAGTTGCTCAACTCGGTCTTCCGCGCCGCCCACTCGCTCAAGGGTCTTGCTTCGATGTTCGGCGTGGAGCGGCTGACCCGCCTCGCCCACGCCCTCGAGGACGCGCTCGACGATCTGCGCATGGGCCGGCGGGTGCTCGACGCTGGCGCCCTCGACCTGCTGCTCGAAGCCCCCGAGGTCTTCTCCCGCATCATCTCCGAGGAGTCGGCGGGTGCGCCGCCGGCCACCCACGACGCGGCCGCCCGGCTCACCGAGCGGCTGCGCGCCGAGGAGCGCGTGGCCGCGGTGCCAGGGGAGGACCCGCTCGACGCGGTGGCGCTGGGCCCCGAGGTGCGGAGGCTCCTCACCGAGTACGAAGAGCACCGGTTGCGTGCCTCGGTGCGCAAGGGCCTGGGGCTGTTCCGGGTCCGAGTCGCCTTTGGACTGGGCGGCTTCGACGCCGGGTTGGCGGCCCTCTCGGCGCGCCTCAAGGAGCTGGGCGAGGTGGTCTCCACGCTCCCCTCGACCGACATGAAGGACCCGTCGACCATCGCCTTCGAGCTGCTGTTCGCCACCTCGGCGCCGCGCGCCAACGTGGTGCTCGAGGCCGGACCCCACGCCGCGGTCGACCCGGTCACCGTCACCGAGCCGGCCCTGGCCGGTACGGAGCGGGCCCTGGCGCCGCGGTGGCCGCCCGCCTCCCCGGACTCGGCGCCGTCGTCCCCGCCCGAGGGGCCGCCCCACGCGGCCGGGGGAGTGGCCCTGGTCCTCTCACCCCCGCCCGAGCCGCTGGCCGAGGTCGAGGTCGGGACCCTGCGCTCCGCCTCTCAGGCGGTCCGCGTCGACATCCGCAAGCTCGACCGGCTCATGAACGTGGTCGGCGAGCTGGTGTTGGTGAAGAGCTCACTGCAGGGGCTGGCCGAGCGTTTCAAAGGGGAGGGCATCGACCCCGGGCTGGCGGCCGAACTGCGACAGGTGAGCCGCGGACTGGAGCGCCGTCTCGGCGAGTTGCAGGGTGGCATCCTCGAGGTGCGGATGGTCCCCCTCGAACAGATCTTCGACAAGCTCTCCCGCATGGTGCGCAGGCTGGGGCGCGAGGTCGGCAAGGAGATCGAACTGGAGGTCTCTGGTGGCCAGGTCGAGCTCGACAAGCTGATCGTCGAGGAGCTCTCCGACCCGCTCATGCACCTGGTCCGCAACGCAGTCGACCACGCCATCGAGACGCCCGAGGTCCGGGAGCGCAAGGGGAAGCCGCGCGCCGGCCGCATCAGCCTGGCCGCGGTACAGCGCGGTCACCATGTCCAGCTCACGGTCGCCGACGATGGCAACGGCATCGACGAGGAGCGCATCCGCGAGGTGGCGGTGGCTCGCGGCCTGGCCACTCCGGCCTCGGTGGTGGGGCTCTCCCGGCGCGAGGTGATGAACCTGATCTTCGTCCCCGGCTTCTCGACGGCGCGGCAGGTGACCAGCCTCTCGGGGCGAGGCGTCGGCATGGACGTCGTGAGGAACAACATCGCCGCCCTCTCCGGTATCATCGACCTGCAGACCGAGCGCGGGGTCGGGACCCGCTTCGAGATCATCTTGCCGGTCACCCTGGCCATCATCAAGGCCTTGCTGGTGCGGGCCTCGGGCCGGAGCTACGCGGTGCCGCTCAACAGCGTGCTGGAGATCCTCGAGGTGCCTGGGGCCGAGCTCCGCACCCTCTCCACCCGCGAGGTGATCACGCTGCGCGGCGCCACGCTGCCGGTGGTGCGCCTGGCCCGCTTCTTCGCGGCCGGGGAGAGGCCGCCGCCAGACCCGCTCTTCGTGGTGGTGACCGGCCTGGCGCAGGAGCGGCTCGGGTTGGCCGTCGACGAGCTGCTGGGACAGCAGGACATCGTGGTCAAGCCGCTCGGCAACATGTTGGCCGGGGTCCGCGGCATCGCCGGCGCCACCGACCTGGGGCAGCGCACCACCGTGCTGGTGCTCGACGTGGGAGCCATCATCGAGGACGTGGTCAGCGGCCGCGCCATCCCCGAGGCGGGGTAGGGCCGTGTACCTCGAGCACTTCGGGCTCCGCCAGCGGCCCTTCTCCAAGACCCCCGACCCGGCCTTCCTCTTCCCCTCGCGGCAACACGGCGAAGCCCTGGCCCGGCTCGCCCATGCCGTGGAGGAGCGGGAGATCGCCGTGCTCACCGGCGAGATCGGCGCCGGCAAGACCACCCTCTCGCGAGCCCTGGTCGACGAGTTCGCCGAGCGCTGCCGCTTCAGCTTCGTCATCAACCCGGCCCTACCGGCCGCCCAGCTGCTCGGGTCGATCGCCGAGGGGTTCGGGCTGCGGGCGGCCCGGACCAAGGGCGAGGCCTGGTCCGCATTGGGACGCCACCTCTCGGCGCTCGACGAGGCCGGCACCTTCCCGGTGGTGGTCATCGACGAGGCGCAGCTGCTCTCCGGCCGCGCCGCCTGGGACGAGCTGCGGCTGCTCACCAACCTGGCCGCCGACGACCGCCCCCTCATCGGGCTGGTGCTGATCGGCCAGCCGGAGCTGCGCGAGCGGCTTCGGACCCAAGGCGGTGAGCCGTTCGCCCAGCGAGTCGGCGTCGCCTGCCACGTCGGCCCGCTCGACGAGCCGGAGGTGGGGCGCTACCTGGCGCATCGCCTGGCGGTGGCCGGCCGGACCGCCCAGCTCTTCACGCCCGACGCCGTGGCGGTCATGCACCGCCGCTCCGGCGGCCTGCCCCGGCGGCTCAACCAGCTGGCTTCCAGCGCCTTGCTGGAGGGTTTCGCCCGCGACGCGCCGCTCATCGACGGCCCCATCGTCGACGAGGTGGCCGCCGACCTGCGGGCCCATCTGGGAAGCCTGGGGACGGCGGAGTAGGATTCGGGGCGGGACCATGGACTTCCAGGAGATCCGGCGAAAGGCGAAGGAGCGCGCGGCACGGGCCGCGGCGGGCGGGACCTCCGCTGGGGTGCCCGCCCCGGTGGCTCCCGCGCACCCACCGCCATCGGTCGAGGCGCGGGAACCCGGCAAGCTGATCGAGGACCAGGGGTTGCCCCACCACCGCCCGGATCCGGCCAGCGGGGTGCCCGAGGTCTGGGTGGCGGACGCAGCCGGTACCACGGACGGCCCGACCGATCCAGTCCGCTCCTCACCGCGCCGCCCCCCCCCCGGCAGCAAGGAGGCGCTGCGCCTGGAGGCGGAGTTGGCCAGCCGGCTCGCCGCGCTGGCACCGGCCGCCGACGCCCGCTTCGTCACCTGGCGCCCGGACGGCGGACCGCTCCCGGAGTTGGACTCCATCGCGCCCTCCGGCGGGGAGCCGCTCGACCCGGCCCGCGTCGGGGCCAGGCGGCCCGCGCCGCTCGACCCCCTCGACGACTTCTTCTACCGCGAGGACGAGGCTGCCACCGGGCGGGAACTGGCTCCGGCGACCGGCCAGGATGGGTTGGCCACCGAGGCGGCGGCGATCGACGAGTTCCTCATCTTCGGGCTCGGCGGCGAGGAGTTCGGCGTCGAGATCGGGCGGGTGCTCGAGGTGATGCGGACCCCGCCGGTCACCGAGGTCCCGCGGGCGCCGCCCGACGTCCTCGGTATCATCTCGGTGCGCGGCGACGTGGTGACGGTGGTCGATCCACGCTCCCGGCTCGGCCTGGACCGCGCCAGCGGGGGGGTGGCGCGCCGGGTGGTGGTGGTGGACGACGGTGAGGGGGCCTGCGGCCTGCTGGTCGACCAGGTGGCCGGCGTGGTGCGTTTGGCGCGCGGCGACCTGGAGCCTTGCCCGCAGACCATCGGCCTGGCCGGCGGCGAGATCTTCGTCGGTATCGGGCGCGAGCAGGCGCGTCTCTTCACGGTCATCGACGCCCGGGCGCTGCTCCGGCCGCTGCGGCGCCCGGTCGAGGCGCGGCCGGCATGAATCCCTTCCAGCCCGAACCCGCCGCGGAGAGCGCCGCCGGCGCGGCGGAGGTCCAGCTCTGTACCTTCCGGGTCGGCGGCGAGGAGTACGCCATCGACATCATGCGGGTTCGGGAGGTCCTCCAGCCAGCGCCGCTCACGCCAGTGCCGGCCTCTCCTTCCCACCTGCTCGGGGTCTTCCGGCTTCGTGACGACGTCATCCCGGTGGTCGACCTGGCCCGGCGGCTCGGCCTGCAGGCGGAGCAACCCTCCCGGCGCTCCAGGTTCATAGTGGTCCGGGTGGGGGGGCGGCTGCTCGGTCTTCGGGTCGACGAGGTGCGAGAGGTGCTGCGGCTGGCGCGCGCGGAGCTGAGGCCGGCGCCGGCAGCCCTCGACGCCAGGGGCGAACGCCTCTTCCTCGGAGCCTGCGGCGGGGAGCGGGGGCCTGCGCCAGTGGGGAGGCGTGGCGGTGCCGGGCGGCTCAGGCTGCTGCTCAACGTCAAGGCCCTGCTCGATCCCACGCCCGCCGGAGCCATCGAGGCGGCGCGGGCGCTGCTGGGGGCGGCAGCGCCATGAGCGAGACGTCCTCAGCGCTGGCCCTGGCCCGCCACCCCGACGAGGAGGCGCGCTACCGCGCCGTGCTCCGCCTCGACGGCGCGGTGGCGGCCGAGCTGGCCGAGCTGCTCTCTCGCCTCTCCGATCCGAGCTGGCGGGTCCGCACCGCCGCGGTGGAGCGGCTCGGCGCCATCGCCGATCCGGCCGCGGCGCTGCCACGTCTCATCGACCTGCTCGACGGGGCCGAGACCATCGCCGGGCGGGCCGCCGCCGAGGCGGCGCTGGCCAGCCTCGGCTCGGCCGCCCTGCCGGCGCTGCTGATCCGCCTGGCTTCGGCCGCCGGGGAGCGGCGGCTTTCGGCCATCGCGGCGGTGGCGGCCATCGGGAGCCGCCGGGCCGTGCCGGCCCTGGTTGCCTGCCTGGCCGATCCCGACCCGGCCCTGCGCTCCGCGGCGGCCGAGGGGCTCGGCAAGGTGGGCGGCGCCGAGGCGGCCGGCGCGCTGCTGGCCGCTCTCGACTCCGACGACCCAATCCTGAGGGCCACCAGCCTCGACGCCCTCGGCGCGCTGCGCATCTCGCCGGCCGCGGCTCGGGTGGAGGCCTTGCTGGCCGACGCGCCGCTCCGCCCTGGCGGCTACCGGGCCCTCGCGGCCAGCGACGAACCGGCGGCGTTGCCGCTGCTCGGGCGTGGACTGGCCGAGCCTGGCCGTTCGGCGCGCCTGGCGGCGCTGGCAGCCATCGGTGCGCAGCGAACGCGCCGCACCGCCGCGGAGCTGGCGCCGCTGGCGGCCGAGGTCCGCGTGGTGGCGGCCTCCGACGCGGCGGTGGCCGGAGGGTGCGTGGCGGCGCTGGCGGCCGATGAACCGCTGGTCGTCGAGGGGGCGCTGCTGGTGCTCGGCTGGATCGGCGAGCTGACGCATGCGCCGGCGGTGGCGCGGCGGGCGGTCGACGATCGGTTTCGACCGCTGGTCGAGCTGGCGCTCGAGGCGCTCCCGGCCGGCGCCGGGCTGATCGAGGTGCTCGGAAAGGTCCTGCCCGAGCTCCCGCCGGTGGCGCGGGTGGCCACCTACGCCGCGCTGGCGCGGGCCGGGCAGGCCTCGGCACTCCAGGCCTTGCTGGAGCGGGCCGCGGACCCGGATCCCCTGGTCCAGGCGGAGACCCTCGCGGCGCTGGGACGGCTCGGCGAACCGGCCGGTGCTCCGGTGCTGGGTGGCCTGCTCACCGACCAGGCGCCGACCGTGGCCGGTCTGGCGGCCGACGCCCTGCTGGCGATCGGACTCCGCTCCGAGGAGGGGCGCCGGGCGGTCCTGCTCGAGTGCCGGGCCCGGGCCGCGGCTGGTGGCTCCGCGGCGCTCTACCGGGTGCTGGGCGGCTGCGGCGAGGGAGAGGACCTGCGCCTGGTCAGGACCGGGCTCCACGCCGGCGCGGTGGAGCGGCGCATGGCGGCCGCGACCGCGCTGGCCACTCTCGGCCGGCGCGGGCTGCTGCGTGGCGAGCATCTCCCGGAGCTGATCGCCGCGGTGAGCGATCCGGACTGGCCGGTCCGGGTCGCGGCGGCCCGGGCCTTCTCCGAGCTGGCCGAGGCCAACTTCGGAGCCCGGTTCGGCGATCCGGCCACCGGCGAGCATCCGCTCTGCGACCTGGCCATGGGCGCACTGCTAGGCGCGCTCGTCGATCCCGAAGCGGCGGTGCGCGCCGCGGCCATCGACGCCCTCGGGGCCTGCGGCCGGGAGGAGCACGGTCCGGCCATGGCGGCGTTGGCCGGAGACACCGGGGCACCGGCGCTGGTGGTGGTGGCGGCGCTGCGGGCGCTGGCGCGGCTCGGTCCGCCCGACCCCGTGCTGCTGCGCCGGGCGCTGGGCCACCCCGATGCGGAGGTGGCCAAGGCGGTGGTGGCCTCGACCGCGGGCGTCGCCGGTGAGGATGGCAGCGCCCTGCTGCGCAGCGCCCTCGGCAGCAGCCGCTGGGACGTGCGTTTGGCGGTAGCCCAGGCGGCGGCCGCGCGCGCCGACCCGTCCCTGCTGGACGACCTGGCCCGTGGCGCGGCGGCCGATCCCGACCCGCTGGTGGCCCGGACCCTCGCCGATGCGGCGCTGGCCCTGGCCAGCTGGCGCGGACGCTGAATGATCGGTGCCGAGCCGCGACCACCCCTGCACCAGGAGACCTTCCGGCTACTGCGCGAGCTCTTCAGCGAGAGCTTCGGCCTCTGGTTCCACGACGACCTTCGCTTCCTCCTCGAGCTGCGGCTGGGGCCGCGCCTGGCCCTCCATGGCCTGCGCGGCTTCGACGCCTACCAGCGCTTCCTGCGGCTCGATCCGCGCGGCCCGGGCGAGCTCCTCGACGCCGCCGAGGTCCTCACCACCAACGAGACCTACTTCTACCGGGAGCCGGACCAGCTGCGGGCATTCGAGCGCGAGATCGTGCCGGCGCTGGAGCGGGAGCGCCGCGGGGACCGGCGCTTGCGCCTGCTCTCGGCCGGCTGCGCCACCGGCGAGGAGGTCTACACCCTGGCCGCGCTGCTGCTCGACTCGGGCCGCTTCGAGGGCTGGGATCTCGCCGTGCACGGTGTCGACCTCTCACGCCGATGCCTGGCCAGGGCCCAGGCCAGCACCTATGGCGAGCAGGCATTCCGCAGCTCGGAGGGGTTGGCGCTGCGCCGCTGGTTCCACTTGCGGGAAGGACGCTGGGTAGCGGACGAGACGCTGCGGAGGCTGGTCCGCTTCGGGGTCGCCAACCTGTTGGACGGCGAGGGGCTGCCGGTCGAGCCGGTCGACGTCATCCTCTGCCGCAACGTGTTGCTCTACTTCGATCCCCCGGCGCGGCGGCAGGTGCTGCGCCACCTCCACGCCCGGCTGCGCGAGGGAGGTTGGCTGCTGCTGGGCCACGCCGAATCGCTGCAGCAGCTCAGCGCCGATTTCGAAGCGGTCCACCTCGAGCGAGAGCTGGTCTTTCGCAAGCCGCGCTCGGCCGTGGGCGGGGCGCCATGAGGGCTGTGGCCCGGCTGCGGGTCCTGCTGGTGGACGATTCGGTGCTCAGCCTCGGCGAGTTGCAGCGGCTGCTGGAGACGGACGGCGACTTCGAGGTGGTTGGTCACGCGCGCGACGGCGAGCAGGCGCTCCGCGAGGTGATGGCGCTGCGGCCCGACGCCATCGTGCTCGACCTGCAGATGCCTCGCATGGACGGCTTCACCTTCCTGCGCCTGCTCATGGCTCGGCGGCCCACGCCGGTCATCGTGCTCTCCTCCAACTCGCGGCGGGCCGACGTCTTCAAGACCCTGGAGCTGGGGGCGCTCGACTTCGTGGCCAAGCCGGAGCGGGGCGGGCTGGAGTCGGTGCGCGAGGAGTTGCTGGCCAAGTGCGCCGTCATCCGCGGGCTTCGAATCGAGAACCTGGCCAGCCACTCCAGGCCCGACCACGAGCCGGCCGATCCGCGACCGCTGGTGGAGCCGGCACGGCTGGTGGTGATCGGGGCCTCGACCGGCGGTCCGCAGGCGCTGCAGGAGCTGCTGGGCGCGCTGCCCGGCGATCTACCGGTCTCGGTGGTGGTGGCCCAGCACATGCCAGAGAAGTTCACCCGGGCCTTCGCCGAGCGGCTGGGGCGCTCATCCGCCTGCACGGTGGCCGAGGCCTCCGAGGGCGACCTGGTGGCGGCCGGACGGGTGCTGATCGCGCCGGGCGGACATCACCTGGAGCTGCGGCGGGAGAGCGGCACCGGGACCTTGCGGGTGTCGCTGGTGCCACCCGAAGCCGGCGGCTACTCGGCGCGGTACTGCCCCAGCATCGACCGGCTCTTCACCTCGGCGGCGCTGGCCATGCCCCGCCGGCTCTGCGGCGTGGTGCTCACCGGGATGGGCGACGACGGCGCCGCGGGCGTGCGGGCCGTCAAGGCGGCCGGAGGGTTCACGATCGCCGAGTCGGAGATGACCGCGGTGATCTACGGGATGCCCCGGGCCGCGGTGGCCACCGGCCGTGTCGACGTGTCGCTGGGGCTGGGGGAGATCGCGGGGAGGCTGGCGGCGTTCGCAAGGGAAGGTTGAAGCACCGGCCCCCTGCCGCTCCCGGAAGGTGAAGCAGCCATGGGCTCGACGGGAGGGAGGCCTCTCCCCGGCTTGGGACGGCGCCACCAGAAGCCGGCGCCGTCCCGGTTAGGGTGTGATGCGCTCCATCATGCGCGCGAACGGGATGGTCTCGCGGACGTGGTGCAGCCCGCAGACCCAGGCCACGCAGCGCTCCAGGCCCATGCCGAACCCGGCGTGCGGCACGGTGCCGTAGCGGCGCAGGTCGAGGTACCACTCGAACGCCTGCTTGGGCAGGCCGTGCTGGGCGATGGCCGCCTCGAGGGTGGCGAGATCTTCCTCCCGCTGCCCGCCGCCGATGATCTCCCCGTAGCCCTCGGGCGCCAGCACGTCGCAGCCGAGCGCCACGGTTGGATCGTCCGGGTCCTTCTTGAAGTAGAAGGCCTTCATGGCGGCCGGGTATCGGTGGACCATGACCGGCCGATCGTAGGCGCTGGCCAGCACCGTCTCCTCGTCGCCGCCGATGTCGTCGCCCCATTTCATGGGGTGGCCGGCCTTGCGCAGCACCTCCACCGCCTCGGTGTAGGTGATGCGCGGGAAGGGCGGTTTGACGTTCTTGAGCTTCGAGACGTCTCGCTCCAGCACGGTCGCCAGCTCCTGCTCGTGCTTCTCCAGCACCTTGCCGACCACCGAGGAGACCAACTGCTCCATCAGCTCCATGTCGCCTTCGAGGTCCATGAAGGCCACCTCCGGCTCGACCATCCAGAACTCGGTGAGGTGGCGCCGGGTCTTCGACTTCTCGGCGCGGAAAGTGGGTCCGAAGCAGTAGACCTTGCCGAGCGCCATGGCGCCGGCCTCCATGTAGAGCTGGCCCGACTGCGTCAGGTAGGCCTTGCCGAGGTCGAAGTAGGGCACCTCGAAGAGGCTGCTGGTCCCCTCGCAGGCGGCTGGCGTGAAGATGGGGGCGTCAACCAGGGTGAAGCCCCGCTCGTCGAAGAAGTCGCGGATGGCCTTGACGACGGTGGCCCGCACCCGCAGCACCACGGTCTGGCGCTGGGAGCGGAGCCAGAGGTGGCGCTGCTCCATGAGGAAGGCAACCCCGTGCTCCTTGTGGCCGAGCGGGAACTCCTGCGACGGCCTGGCGATCACGGTCAGGTCGCGGACATCGAGCTCGTAGCCGATGGGAGAGCGCTGGTCCTTCTTCACCAGGCCGCGAACCGTGATCGAGGTCTCCTGCGGGAGGTGGTCGGCCTCGAAGAAGACCTCGGGGGTGACGTTCCCCTTGAAGACCACGCACTGGATGATCCCGGTGCCGTCGCGCAACTTGAGGAAGTGGAGCTTCCCCTTGGAGGCGCGGTGATGGAGCCAGCCGTGGAGGGTGACCTCCTGGCCGTCGTGCTTGGCGATGTCGGCGACGTGGACGGGGGGGAACATGGGGCCGGACCATACCCCGCGGCGCAGAGGCGGAAAAGCGCCGGGTTCTCGGCTACAATCCGGCCCCCCTTATGAGCATGAACGAGCGTTACGAGCCGCAGTCGATCGAGGCGCGCTGGCAGAAGCGGTGGGACCAGGCCGGGGTCTTCAAGGCCGGCCGCCGCCCTCTGGCCGAGCCTCGCTACGTCCTGGAGATGTTCCCGTACCCGTCCGGCGCCATGCACATGGGCCACGCCCGCGTCTACACCATCGGTGACGCGCTGGCCCGCTGGCTCCGGATGCGCGGCTACGACGTGCTCCACCCCATCGGCTTCGACGCCCTCGGCCTGCCGGCCGAGAACGCCGCCATCAAGGACGGCCGTCACCCGGCCGAGCGGACCGCCGAGAACATCGTCAGCTTCCGCGCCGAGATGAAGCGCCTCGGCTACGCCTTCGACTGGGACCGCGAGGTGGTCACCGCCGACCCCTCCTACTCCCGCTGGAACCAGTGGTTTTTCCTGAAGATGCTGGAGAAGGGGATCGTCTACCGGCGTCAGGGCAAGGCCAACTGGTGCACCGGATGCCTCACCGTCATCGCCAACGAGCAGGTGGTCGACGAGGCCTGCGAGCGCTGCAGCTCGCCGGTGGTGGAGAAGGCGATAGGGGAGTGGGCCTTCCGGATCACCAACTACGCCGAGCAGCTGCTGGCCGGCCTCGACACGCTCACCGAGTGGCCCGAGCGGATCACCACCATGCAGCGCAACTGGATCGGCAAGTCGACCGGCGCCGAGGTCGACTTCGCGGTGTCGGGCGGAGTCGAGAAGGTCAGGGTCTTCACGACCCGCGTCGACACCATCTACGGCTGCACCTACGTGGTACTGGCGCCCGAGCACCCGCTCACCGCCGCGGTGACCCGGCCCGATCGCCGGGCCGGGGTGGAGGCCTTCGTCGCCCGCATGAAGCAGACCGAGGCGGCCGATCGGACCGGGGAGGGGGCGGAGAAGGAGGGCGTCTTCACCGGCGCCACCGCCGTCAACCCGTACACCGGCGAGGCGGTGCCGGTCTGGATCGCCAACTTCGTGCTGGCCGGGTACGGCACCGGCGCGGTGATGAGCGTCCCGGCCCATGACCAGCGCGACTTCGAGTTCGCCCGGAAGTACGGCCTGCCCATCCTCACCGTGGTCCAGCCGGAGGCGGGGGAGCGGACCCCGCCTGGCGAGCAGCTCGCCGCCGCCACCACCGCCGACGGCGTCACCGAGGGCTCGGGGCCGTTCTCTGGCCTGGCCTCGGCCGAGGCCCGCGAGCGGATGGGCGCGCATGCCGCCGCTCGGGGCTTCGGCGGGCCGGCGGTCCGCTGGCACCTGCGCGACTGGGGCTTCTCCCGCCAGCGCTACTGGGGCACGCCCATCCCCATCATCTACTGCGACACCCACGGCACGGTACCGGTGCCGCTCGACCAGTTGCCGGTCAGGCTGCCGCCGCAGGCCATCATCACCGGCACCGGCGAGCCGCCGCTGGCCAAGGTCCCCGAGTTCCTCAATACCAACTGCCCGGTCTGCGGGGCGCCGGCGCGGCGCGAGACCGAGACCATGGACACCTTCGTCGACTCGGCCTGGTACTACGCCCGCTACCTCTCGCCACGGGACGACACCCAGCCCTTCGACCGCGAGTTGGCGAAGCGCTGGCTGCCGGTCGACGTCTATGTCGGCGGCCCCGAGCACGCCGTGATGCACCTGCTCTACTTCCGGTTCTGGCACCGGATCATGCACGAGATGGGGCTGACCGCCGAGCCGGAGCCCTGCAAGCGGCTGGTGACGCAGGGGATCGTCAATGGCACCGACGGCCGCAAGATGTCGAAGCGCTGGAACAACGTGGTCGCCCCCGGCTACATGGTCGACCGCTTTGGCGCCGACACGGTCCGGCTCTTCATGCTCTTCGCCGCCCCGCCGGAGAAGGACATCGACTGGTCGGACCAGCAGGTCGACGGCCTCTTCCGCTTCCTGACCCGGGTCTGGCGGCTCTTCCACGGGCGGCAGGCCTGCTTCGACGCGCCGGAGGCGGCCTTGGCCCAGGCCAGCGGGCCGTTCCTCGAACTGCGCCGGCGCACCCACCGGACCATCAAGAAGGTGACCGAGGGGATGCAGGGCGATCTCAAGTTCAACACCGGGATCGCCGCGCTCATGGAGCTGATGAACGAGTTGCAGGGCCTTGAGCCGACGGCCGAGGCCGAGCAGGCGGCGGTGCGCGAGGGGCTGGTTGCCATGGCCATGTTGCTGGCTCCCTTCGCGCCGCACGTCGCCGAGGAGCTCTGGCATGAGGTGCTGGGGCCGCCGGCGCGCGACCGGCTGCTGGCCGAGGAGCCCTGGCCGGCCTTCGACGCGGCGCTCACCGTGGCCGAGACCGTCATCATCGCGGTGCAGGTCAACGGGAAGCTGCGAGGTGAGGTCCAGATGCCTGTCGCCGCCACCGAGGTCGAGGTGCGGGCCGCCGCCGAGGCGCAGGAGAAGGTGCGTGGCTACCTGGCCGGGAGGGCCGTGAAGAAGGTGGTCTTCGTGAAGGGGCGGCTCATCAACTACGTGGTGGTGGGGTAGCGCGGTGGGCTGCCACGGCCAGGCGTCCGCGGCGTGGTGGGCGGCCGGCCTGCTGGCGGTGGCCGGCTGCGGCTACTCGGTCTCGGCCGGGTCGAAGCTCCGCGGCGGCGCGGAGCGGGCCGAAGTCCGCCCCTTCGAGAACCACTCGACCGATCCCTCGGTCGGGGTTGAGCTGACCGTTGCGCTTCGCGAGGCGTTGGCCCGGCGCGGCGCGGACGGGGTTGGGGCCGGGGCGCTGATCGACGGGCAGGTGATGACCGATCCCTCCTCCCCGTCCTTCGGCGGCGGAGCGACCCAGCGCGTGGCCCTGATCGTCAGGGCCCGCCTGCGGGTGGACGGAGTGGTGGTGCTGGAGCGCCAGTTCCGGCGCGAGGCCGACTATCTGGCCGGCGCCGACGCGCTGGAGAGCGAGGCGAGGCGCGCCCAGGCGCTGCGGCGGCTCGCCGGCGAGGCGGCCCGCGACGTCCTGAGCGCGTTCGAGGAGTGATGGCGCCGCACGCCTCAGGGGCCCGGAGGGCGCGGCCCGGGGCTACGGCTTCCTGGAGGCCTTCGCCACGGCGTGTGCCAGGCGTGAGATCTTCCGGGAGACGGCGTTCTTGTGGACCACGCCCTTCGACCCGCCCTTGGCGATGGTCCGCTCGGCGGTCTTGAGCGCCACGGCCGCGGCCGCGGAATCGCCCTTCTCCAGGGCCTCGCGGACCTTCTTGACGGCGCTCTTCACGCCGGTGCGGACCTGGACGTTGCGGGTGCGGCGCTTCTGCGCCTGACGGTTGCGCTTCTGGGCCGAGACGGTGTTCGCCAAAGCAGACTCTCCCTGCGAGTTGAGGGCGCGCTATGTACCGCCCGCGACTTGGAGAGTCAAGGGTTTGCGCCTTGAACCATCCAGCCGCGGGCCGGACGCCATCCGGAGTTGGCTGATCGACCTCCTCGGCGGGTGACGGGCTGACCCTACGGACAGAAGGGCGAGCCGGTCGTTTGCGCTCCGGAGGCTTGCGCGCCAAGGGCCCGGCAGCGACCCGATCGGCCCGGCCTTGTGTCGCAAGCCAAGCCGGGTCGAATGCCCCGCGCTCCCGCGTCGCACCTGAGCAGGAATGGCACTGGCAGCGAAGTTATCCACCGGACGCCACGCCGGCGTGGCGCAAGCGGGGGCGCTGTCGCCAACCCGTGGCCACCATGTGGGCACGAGGAGTCATCCAGCGGGAATAACAGGCGTAATTATTGATTGCCCGGGTGACGATCAGGTGTCGATCCGGGGACCATGGCTCGCCGCGGCGAGGTACACCGGGAGTTATCCACGCCTTTTCCCCAATGGCTCGGAGGCGGCACCCTGCTGGGTTGACCCTGGCGATTTCGCTTGATCCTCCAGACCTTTTGCCTCGTCCCAGAGGCTGTCCATCTCGGACAGGGTCGCCTTGCCCGGGGCCACGCCGCGAGCGGCCAGCACCGTCTCGATGTGGGTGAAGCGGGAGATGAAGCGACCGACCGTCCCTCGGAGCGCCTCCTCCGGGGCGGCCCCGAGCTTGCGGCCGAGATTGGCGAGGGCGAAGAGGGCGTCCCCCAGCTCGGCCTCGATCTCCTCCGCCCGGCCCGAGGCGATCGCCACGTCCAGCTCGGCCAGCTCCTCGGTCACCTTGGCCCTGGCCCCAGCGGCGTCGGGCCAATCGAAGCCGACCCGGCTGGCCTTCTCGGTGAGCCGGTCGGCGCGGGCCAGGGCTGGCAGCTCCCGCGGCACCCCATCGATCGCGCTCTGCCCGCCCCCCTTCTTCCGCTTCTCCTCGCGCTTCAGCGCCGCCCACTGGGTCAGCACCTCGGCGGCGTCCTTGACCTGGCCGTCGCCGAAGACGTGCGGGTGGCGGGAGACCAGCTTGTCGGAGATGGCGTCGGCCACCTCGGCGAAGCCGAAGGCGCCGGCCTCCTCCTGGAGCCGGGCCTGGAAGACGATCTGCAGGAGCAGGTCGCCGAGCTCCTCCCGATGGGCCGCGGCGTCGCCACCGTCGATCGCCTCCAGCACCTCGTAGGTCTCCTCGAGGAGGTAGGGCCGGAGGGTGGTGAGGGTCTGCTCGAGGTCCCACGGGCAGCCGGTGGGGCCGCGCAGGCGGTCCATGATCTCGAGGAGGCGTTCGATGGCGGGAGCGGCTCGTGACATCGGACGTGTTTAGCGCGACGGGGGGCGTGCTAGCATCACTTCCTCGCGTGCTGACCCGGAAGACGCTCCTCGCCATCGCACTCCTCGCGCTCCCGCCGTGGCCAGCGTCGGCGCAGGTTTCGATGCCGGCGCAGGTGGACGACGAGCGGGAGCCGCCGGTCCAGGACGAGCCGGTGGCTCCGAGGAAGGGCCGGGCCGCCGCGCCCGACCGGCCGGCCGACCATCCGGCCGCGGGCGCCCGCGCCGGGAGGGAGGCCGAGCCGGTGCCCGAGTTCCCCCCTCCGGACCCGTCGTCCGCCAACGCCCCGGACAGCCTGCCGGCCCCCCCGACGCCCAGGCCGCCCGAGCCGGCCGCGCTGCCGGCCGCCCGGCAGATCCTCCCTGTATCAGCCACCTTCGCATCCCTCTTCGACCGCTGGAGCGAGCGCCGCGCCGCGCTCCGCGACCAGGATCCGGCCAGGGCCGCGACGGCCGCCACCGCGGTGCTCGACGCCCGGCGCGAGCTGGCCATCGAGAACCTGGTCCCCTTCGCCTTCACCGAGGTGCGTGACGCCAACCGGGCGCTCGACGCCGGAGTGGTGTCGGTGGCACTGGCCCACGCCGAGCTGGCGGTGCAGCTGGCGCCGCAGTTGGCCGACGGCCACCTGGCCTTGGCCAGGGCCCGCCTGGCGAAGTCCCCCGGTGACGTCGGAGCGATCTTCGCCGCGGCCCGGGACGCGGTGAGCGCGGCCCTCGGTGAGCCGCACACGCGGCGGGCCTTCCTCGCCGATCTCTTCGCGGCGCTCTTCGCCGCGGTGCTGGCGGCGTCGGCGGCCACACTGGCGCTGCTGCTGCTCCGCTCGCTCCGGCTCTTTCTTCACGACTTCCACCACCTGCCGCTGCTGCGCGGCTCGGCCAGCATCCAGGCCGGGTTCCTCGGGCTGGTGCTGCTGGCTACCCCCATCGCCTTCGGGCTCGGGCCGCTCGCGTTCATCGCCGTGGCGCTTGCAGCGGCGTGGCTCTACCTCTCCCAGGCCGAGCGGGCCGCGCTGACGGTGGCGCTGCTGGTGGTGGCGGCCGCGCCCTGGACGGCGCAGGAGGCGGCCCGGGCCGTGGCCTGGACCGGCACGCTCTCCGAGGCGGTCCACGAACTGGAGCACGGGGCGCCCGGCGACGCCGAGCTGGCCGAGCTCGCCGCCCGGGCCGTCGATGGGCCGGTGCCGGGGCCGCTGCTGGCGGCGCTAGGCCGCCACGCCAAGCGGCGGGGGGACCTGGCCGCTGCGGCCAACTGGTACGATCAGGCGCTCACGGTGGACCCTCGCGCCGCCGAGGTCCACGTCAACCGTGGCAACGTGCTCTTCCTTCAAGGAGACCTCGACGGCGCCAAGGCCGCCTACCTCTCGGCGCTCGACCAGGCCGCCGGTGACCGGACCATCCAGGCCGCGGCCCACTACGACCTCTCCAAGCTCTACCTGCGCTCCTCCGACATCGAGAAGTCGAGCGCCGCTCGTGACCGCGCCGAGCAGGAGGACGGGCCGTTCCTGCGCCGTGCCGGCTCGGACCATGACTTCGCCGCCAACCGCTACCTGGTGGACGTGCCGGTTCCGGAGGCCAAGGTGCTAGGGCTGGCCGCGGGCGACGGAACGCCGGAGGCGATCCGCGAGGCGGTCCGCTCCCGCCTGGCGGGCGCCATGCCATCCTGGACCTGGCCCTGGGTGCCGGTCGGGCTGGCGTTGCTGCTCTGGGGGCTGCTGCCGCTGGAGGGGCGCCTGGTCCCCTCCACCGGGTGTGAGAGGTGCGGCCGGCCGGCCTGCCGCCGCTGCGATGGCGGGGGCGGCCCGCTCTGCGGGCAATGCGTCAACGTCTACGTGAAGAAGGGCGTCGTAGACGCCCGCGATCGGCTGCGCAAGGACGCCGAGGTGAAGCGCCACGGGCAGGTGCGGCGGGTGCTGACCCGGACCCTGGCGGTGGTCAGCGGCGGGGGAGGGCACCTCTACGGCGGCCACCCGTGGCGCGGCCTCGGTCTGGTGACGGCGCTGCTCTTCCTCGGCTTCCTGACCTGGTTCTGGCGCGGGGTCATGCCGCCGCCACTCCCCACCCCGTACCTGCTGGCGGGAAAGTTGGCGGTCGCCGTCCCCACCGCCCTGGTGGTCTACCTTTTCGCGGTGCGCGATCTCTTCCGCAGGACCGAGGCCTGATGCCTCGGAGGAGCCTGGCGTGGCGCTGAAGGGGACTCTCAAGGACTTCGGGATCGCCGAGATCCTCCAGCTCATCGGCCAGCAGGCCAAGAGCGGGGTGCTCCACCTCGAGTCTCGCGACGACGTCATCCACATCGCCATGGCGGACGGCAGCGTGGTCCGGGCCGAGTCGGCCGGCCGCAAGGCGCGGGAGAAGCTGGGGATGCTCCTGGTCCGCGCCGACCTCATCACCCAGCAGCAGCTCGGTGACGCGCTCGACCTGCAGAAGCGAACGCTGCGGCGGCTCGGCGACATCCTCGTCGAGCTCTCCTACGTCAGCGTCCAGCAACTGCGCGAGATGACGGCCCTGCAGACCACCGAGACCGTCTACAAGCTCTTCCACTGGAAGAGCGGGACCTACGCTTTCGAGCCCGGCGACGTGGAGTGGGACCCGGAAACGGTGACCCCGGTCCGTGCCGAGTCGGTGCTGATGGAGGGGTTCCGGCAGGTCGACGAGTGGCCGCTGGTCCGAAAGAAGATCGGCTCGCCGGACATGACCTTCGAGCGGCTGCGCGTGCCCGAGCCGGAGCGCCCCCCGACGGGGACGGCGGAGCGAGACATCGAGGCGGCTTTCGACGCGCTCAGCGGCGGGTCGCGGCGCATCGAGGAGGAGGCCAGCGACCAGGCCGACCTGGCCTTGGGTCACGGCGAGCGGCGGGTCTTCGAGCTGGTGCTCCCGGGAAGGACGGTGGAGCGGATCGTCGACCTGTCGCGGCTCGGCGAGTTCGAGACCTGCAAGGCGCTGCAGCACCTCGTCAATCTCGGCTACCTGCGGGCGCTGGCCGCGGAGCGGTCCCGGACCGGGACGGTGGGCGCCTTCGCCCGCGACCTGCGGCACCGGTCCCGCACCTGGCTGGTCCGCGGCCTCGCCACCGGCGCCATCGCCGTGGCGCTGGCGGCGCTGGCCTTCTGGGTGGACCAGCGCGGCCTCGCCACCGGCGAGGCCGCGACCGCCACCGAGCTGCGCGACAACGTGGCGCCGCGCCTGCTGGCCCGCTACCAGCTGGCCCGGCTGCGCGCGGCCCTGGACGTCTACCGCGCGGAGCGGGGCCGGTACCCGGACCGGCTCGAGGAGCTGGTGGAGGCCGGACTGGTCACCAGGCGGGACCTCTCCCACCCGTGGAACCAGCCCTATCACTACCGCCAGCGACCCGAGGGCGGCTTCGTGCTGCTCCCGCCGGTCGAGTGAGGCGGGCGAGCGGCTCGGCTTCCTGCCCGGCGACGTCACGCAGGTCGACCTGCCGAGTGGGCGCCCCTCTGGGCTGCTGAGGCGTCGACCGGAGGCCGTCCAGATATCGACACGGAGTGATCTGAACCAGCGTCGGGGAGGGTGTTGCCAAGGGGAGGAGACGGGTGCAACCTCCCGCTCCGTGCCCCCCACCCCCCCTTCAGGACGCCGCCTCGGCGCCCTGCCATCGCGGCTGCTGCTGCTGGTGCTCCTGGCTGGGCTGAGCGTCGGCGCCGGCTGGCTGCTGGCCCCGCCCGGGCTGGAACGGCTCCCCGGGCCGGAGGCGCTCGGCACCCCGTCGCCGGACACCTTCCGCGTCGACCGGGACGTCGACGTCGTCGACGAGGGGGCCACCGCGCACCGCCGCGCCGACGCGGCGTCGGCCGCCCGGCCGGTCTACGACCATGACGTGGCCGCCCCCGACGAAGCGGTGGCGCGCATCCACGCCGCCTTCGCCCTGATGCGCGAGGAGGAGGAGGCGCTCCGCCAGCAGCAGGCCACCGCCAGGCTCCCCGACCTGCTCCCGCGCTACGCCGCCCAGCGCGACGCCTTCGTGGCCCGCCTCCAGCTCCTGGTCCGCGATGCCGACTTCGCCTCGCTGGTGCTGGCCCGCTTCTCCGAGCCGGTGGAGCGGGAGCTGGCAGGGCTGGCGAGCAAGGGGCTGACCGGGCTGGTGGTCCAGGACCCGGCCCTGCTCCCCGACGACCGCGAGTCGGGCTTCGCGGTCCGGGCCGTCCGCTCCGGCCAGCTGACCGGGGAGGGGATGCTCACCGACCTGGCGCTCATCCGCTCGGTGGCCACCGCCCGCCAGGAGGTGGCGGCCGCCGCTGGCGCTCGCCTCGCCGGGCAGCCACCGCCGCTCCGCGCCGCGCTGCTCCACCTCGCTTCCGAGTCGGTGCGCCCCACCCTGGTCCACAACCAGGCCGAGACCGAGCGGCGCCGCGCCGAGGCGTCCGCCCGGGTCAAGCCGGTCGGCGTCACGGTGCGCCGGGGCGAGCGGGTGGTCGCCGAGGGGGAGCGGCTCTTGCCCGAGCACCTCGCCGTCTTCCAGGCCTTGCGCGCCACCCAGGCCGGGCGCGAGCGCGGGCGCATCCGGTTCGCTGGCGCGCTGGCAGTGGCGCTGCTGCTGGCGGTGGCCTGGCGGTTGGCCAGCTCGGCCCGGCCCGCGCCACGCCGGGAGGCCGGGGCCCGCGAGGCCCTGCTCGGCGCGCTGCTGCTGGCCGGCGTGATGCTGGCCGGTCTGGGGGTGACGGCGCTGGGCGACCTCCTCCAGGACCAGGTGCCTGGCCTTCCCCGGGGCTCGCTCCTCTACCTGGTGCCGGCCGCCGCCGCGGCCGCGCTCTCCCGGGAGCTGCTGGGGAATTCGCTGGCGCTGTTGCTGGCGCTGGTGGCCAGCCTGGTGCTCGGGCTGACGGCCGGGGCCTCGGTGCCGCTGGCGCTCCACGCGGCGGTCACCTCGCTGGCCGTGGTCGGCTTCGGGAGCCGACGGCGCGAGGGCCGGGCCCTGCTGCGTTTCGCCGCCGCCGCCGGGATCTCGGGCGCGCTGGTGGCGGGGGCGCTGGCGCTTCACGCCGGGGCCCGCCCCGCCGAGCTGCTGCTCTCGGTGGGGGCGGCGCTGCTCGGCGGCGCGGTGCTGGTGCCGGTGGTGGTGGCGGTCTTGCTCCCGCCGCTGGCGAAGCTGCTCGGGTACGTCACCGACGGCGACCTGCTGAAGCTCGCCAACCTGAACCACCCGGCGCTCAAGGAGCTGATCGTCCAGGCCCCGGGAACCTACCGCCACTCCATAGTGGTCGGCGCCCTGGTGGAGGAGGCGGCGCGCGCCATCGGTGCCGACCCGCTGCTGGCCCGGGTCGGCGCCTACTACCACGACCTTGGCAAGCTGCGGACGCCGCTCCTCTTCGCCGAGAACCAGCGCGAGCGGAACGAGCACGACCATCTGTCTCCGCCCATGAGCGCCATCGCCATCAAGCGTCACCTCTTCGACGGGCAGGAGGCGGCGGCGCGATGGCGGTTGCCGGCCGAGGTCCGCGCCTTCATCGACCAGCACCATGGGACGCGTCTGGTGGCCTACTTCTGGGCCAAGCAGCGGCGCCTGGCCGAGGAGGGGGGAGCGCCGGCCGACCAGGCCACCTTCCGCTACCCAGGGCCCAAGCCGCAGAACCGCGAGGTGGCGCTGGTGATGCTGGCCGACGCCTGCGAGTCGAGCGCCCACCTGGCCAACCAGTCGGGCCCGGAGGCGCTCCGGGTCCTGGTGGACCTGCGCTTCGCCGAGATCGTGGCCGAGGGTCAGCTCGACGAGTGCGAGCTTTCCCTTCGAGACCTGGCCCAGGCCGCCGTGGCCATGACGCGGGCGCTCCAGTCCCACCTGCAGTCCCGGCCGGATCGGTCGCTCCGGGCCGTGGAGTCGCCCGGCGCCATTCACCTGGTCCGGGCCCCGTGATCGAGAGCCGCAGCAGCCACCCGCGCGGCCGGGCCCAGGCACGCCGGCTGGCCGTCACCGCCCGTCGTTACCTCCGCAGGCTGGGGCGAGAGCAGGCCAGCCTCTCCATCCTGCTGGTCACAGACGGCGTCATCCGTGGGCTCAACCGCCGCTGGCGGGAGCAGGACAAGGCCACCGACGTCCTCTCCTTCCCCATGGCCAGCGGGCCGGAAGGTGGGCCCTGCCTGGGGGACGTGGTAGTGTCGCTCGATACGGCGAGCCGGCGGGCTGGTGCGGAACGGCGGCCGGTGGCCGCCGAGCTGGACCGGTATCTCGCCCACGGCCTCCTCAACCTGCTCGGCTTCGACCACGAGCGGCCCGGGGAGGCGAGGCGGATGGCGGTGCAAGAGGCCGCGCTGATGGGGGCCAACGGGCTGGTGGGCGACACGCTGGAGGAGCAGGGCAGGAGCGGATGGATCCCTACGCGGACATTGACCTCGACTCGGAGTCGGTCTGGCTCGACGGCGCCTGGTACGCGCGCGACGACCTGGCACGGCGCATCAAGGAGATGATCGAGGCGGGCGACTTCCGGGTCGCCAGGCCCTCCCAGGCGCTGGAGCGGCTCGAGGCGTCGCTCGGCCAGGCGCAGGTCCTGAGCGTGCGGATGCCGGCCGACCTGGCCGAGGCGGCCAGCTCCACGGCGGCGCGGCTGGGCCGCCCGGTGGGCCACCTGATCCGCGAGGCCATCGCCTACTACCTGGCCGCGGCGGCCGCCTACGGCGCCTCGCAGGGGCGCCCCGCCCAGGAGTCGACGACGCCTGCCAGCCACCCGCCCGCGCCCCGCCCCTCGCAAGGCGGCTTCTTCAAGCGGACATCCTAGTGCCCCGACCCAGGCATACTGACCACTGCGAGTGCCGATCCTCTCGCTGCGGCAGGCGGCCTCGTCGGTCCGCTGCTCAGAGTAGCGCTGCTACGCTTCCGCTGCTCCCTCCTCAGGCGCCAGCCTCGCTTCGGTCTCGTCGCTCTCGTCAGGTCATCATGCCTGGGTCGGGGCACTAGGGTTGCGCGAATCCCGGCTCGCGGCGAGGCTGGCCTGGTGAGAGTGCTCATCGCCATCGTCTCCTACGGCCTCGCCGCGGCGGTGATCTCCCTCACCTTCCCGGTGGCGCTGCTGCTCTGGCTCTTCACCTTCCCGATC
>JANPOM010000510.1:0-1813 GCA_031427995.1 Anaeromyxobacter sp.
GGTTCTTGACCTCGAGGTGAAGGCTGACGTTGAGCGGCCGATGGAGCATGACCGAGGCGCCGACGTTCCAGAGCAGGGAGGCCGGGATCGGGTCGAGGTTGCGCCGGTCGGTGTAGCGCAGGCCGACGTAGTGGGCCTCGACGTGCAGTTGGAGCCGCCCGGGCGCTGCGGTGGCCCGGGCGTAGAGCCGGTGGCGGGGCCGGTAGGGGATCTGGTTTCCGACTTCGTCTGGCGCGCCCTGGAGCAGCTCGGTGAAGAGGAAGGTCCAGGCGCCGGAGAGCGTGGCGCGCGCCGGCCCGAGCATGGGAGCGGTGGCCAACTCGGCCTCGAGGCCGGCCACGAAGGCCTGCCCGGCGTTGAAGGGCTTGAGACGGCCGAGCGAGGTCGGCTGGTAGAGGATGAGATCGCGGTAGCGGGTGACCTGTCCACCCAGCGTCGCCAGTCCGAGCGGCCCGTCGGCCACCAGCGAGGCGTCGGCGGCCAGCCCGGACTCGGGTACCAGGGCCGGGTTGGGGATCACCAGCCCCTGCTGGAAGTAGAGCTCGGCCAGGCTGGGGGCCCTGAAGGATCGGCCGGTGCTGGCCCGCAGCGACCAGCCGTCGGTGAGCCGCCAGGAGGCGCCCAGCTTGCCGGAGAGGCCGGTGAAGGGGCCGACGGCATCGAAGCGGAGGGCCGGGGCCACCCGGAGCCGGGCGCCGAGGAGGAGCAGATCGTCGCCGACGCCCACGCCGGTCGACCAGCGGGTGAGGCCCGACGGGAGGCCGGCGGCGTCAACCGACTCGGCCTCGGTGGAGAGCAGCGCGGAGAGCTGGCCCAGATGGTGGGCCCAGCCGAACTCGGCTGCCGCGCCCATCGCGGCGCCGCGCTGGTCGTACGGGACCGGGTTGCCGACGCGGACGTCGAGCCTGTCGAGGCGGCCGCTGAGCCGGCCGCCCAGGGTCAGGCCGGGGGCCAGGTCGCGCGCGTAGTGGGCGGCGGCCAGGAGTCGGCCGTCGCTCTGCCAGTCGTCCGGCGGCGGGCCGTCTCGCGGGACGTTGGCGGGGAAGCCGGGCAGGCCGCGGTGCCCCGCCGAGAACTGCAGCAGGGTGTCGAGCCAGCCGTCGAAGGCCGGGACCGAGAGCCTCGCCAGCGTCCCGGCCCGCCACGCCGCGGCGTTCTCGCGCACCCGGGGCTCGAGCGGGTTCCCAGCGAGGACAGGCTTCGGGTCGTAGAGGTAGGGGAAGTTGCCCTGGGTGGTGTCGCCGCTGGCGGCCATGAGCAGCGTGCCCCCCAGCGCCGCCACCGCCCCGTCGGCGGCGAGCGAGCCGGTCGTGAAGGAGCCGCCGGTCGCCTCGGCCGACCACTCCCCGGCCGCCGCCCGCCGGGTGATGACGTTGACGACGCCGCCGAGCGCGCCAGCGCCGTGGAGGGCTCCCTCCGGCCCGCGCAGCACCTCGATCCGCTCGATCCAGCCGCGCGGGATCGAAGAGAGGTCGACGGCTCCGCCGAAGGCCGAGTTGAGCGGCAGGCCGTCGAGCAGCACCAGCACGCCGTCGGCGGTCGAGCCGCGGATCGATACGGTGGTGAGCTGGCCGAGGCCGCCGTAGTCGTTGACCGCGACCCCGGGGGAAGTTGCGACCAGCTGGGCCACGTCCTTGGCCTCGCCGGCGAAACGCGAAGCTTGGATGATGGTGGCCGCTGCGGTCGGATCACCCGGCGCCTCGGCGCGCGGGGGCCGGACCACCTGCTCCTCCATGAGGACGGGCGGCGGCTCGCCGGCGCGCGAGGGCGCAACGACGCAGAGTGAAAGGGCGAGGGCGCCCTGGACCAGGGT
>JANPOM010000511.1:0-2197 GCA_031427995.1 Anaeromyxobacter sp.
AGAGCGATAGGCTTCGAGCATCCACGCTGCTTTCGGCATGACGACCTGTTCAAGCCGAAGCTCTGTCGTCGCCGGATCGACGTAGACCTGGCTATGCTCCGCTGAATCCACAAAAACGGTGAACAGGCGCATCGGCGAAACGAATAGGCCTGGCGGCGGGGTGGCGTCAAACCCCCGGGCCGCGCCCTCCCGCGCCCCCGTCCCCGCGCCACGGGCCGCGCCGGGCTCCGGGAGGTCGACCCGGCGCAGCGGTGCCGGGATCTTGCGGCCAGGGCCCGGCGGCCGTACACCTTGGGGCCATGGCCCTCCACACCGCCTTGGCGCTCTCCACGGTCCTCGCCGCCGCCTACCTCTTCTTCGGCGCCGGCTCGCGCCCGCTGGCCGGCCTGGCGCTGCTGGCCGGCGCCCTCGAACTCTCGCTGGCCCTCGGCTGGCTGCGGCTGGCGGTCCACGGCCCCACCCTCTCGCTCGCCCTCGGCGTCGCCATCGCCGTGCCTGCGCTCGGCCTCTGGCGGCGGGCCGGCGGCAAGGGGCCGCTCTCGGCCGCCTCGGTGCTGGCCTTCATCGGCCTGCTGCAGACCACGCTGGCCGTGCTGGCGCTGATCTGACCGCGCCGACGCCGGTTTCTAGCGGCGCCGACGCAAGCTGCGTCCAAGCCTCCTGCCTTCGAATCGCCCTGGTTCAGAGTGACCGCGCCTGCCGGGGGTCCCGGCGGTACACTCTTGAACGCTTGGCGGAGCCCCGGTGGCCGCTGCCAACCTTGGGAGCTACCGCAGCGATGAGAACGTGTCGAATCTTGCGCTGGCGCCACTAGAAGCCGGCGCCAGCACGATTGGGCCCCGACGCGATCAACTGCCGCAGCACGTACGGCAGGATGCCGCCGTGGCGGAAGTACTCGACCTCCACCGGGGTGTCGATCCGCAGCGTCAGCGCCACCTCGTCGACCGCCCCCGAGGCTCGGCGGATCCGCAGCGTCATGCGCTGGCGCGGTGAGAGCGCCCCCTCGACGCCCGGCAGGTCGAGCCGCTCCGTGCCGTCGAGCGAGAGCGCCGCCGGGTCGAGGCCGTCGGGGAGCTGGAACGGCAGCACCCCCATGCCGACCAGGTTGGCCCGGTGGATCCGCTCGAAGCTGCGCGCCACCACGGCGCGGACACCGAGCAGCCTGGTCCCCTTGGCCGCCCAGTCGCGCGAGGAGCCGGTGCCGTACTCCTGCCCGGCGAAGACCAGCAGCGGCACCCCCTCGGCGGCATAGCGCTCCGCGGCGTCGAAGATCGAGAGCCGCTCGCCGCTCGGCTGGTGGACGGTGACGCCGCCTTCGCTGCCTGGCGCCAGCAGGTTGCGCAGCCGGACGTTGGCGAAGGTGCCGCGCACCATCACCTGGTGGTGGCCGCGCCGCGCCCCGTAGGAGTTGAAGTCGGCCTCGGCCACGCCGTGCTCGACGAGCCAGCGCCCGGCCGGCGAGCTCCTCTGGATGTTGCCGGCCGGCGAGATGTGGTCGGTGGTGACCGAGTCGCCAAGCACCGCCAGCGCCCGGGCCCCGGCGACGGGGGTGGCGGCCGGGAGCGGGAGCTCGAAGCCGGCGAACCAGGGGGCCTCGGCGATGTAGGTCGAGGCGGCGTCCCAGGCGTAGCCAGCGCCGCGCGGCGCCACCAGCGCCCGCCAGCTCTCGCCCCCTTCCGCCACGTCGGCGTAGTTCCGGGCGTAGCCCTCCGGGTGGCTCGCCTCGCCGAGCAGCGCCTCGACCTCGGCCACCGTCGGCCAGAGCTCGCGCAGGTGGACCGGCCGGCCATCGGCGCCGGTGCCGAGCGGCTCGTGCGTCAGGTCGCGCAGCACCGAGCCGGCCAGCGCGAAGGCGACCACCAGCGGCGGGCTCATGAGGAAGTTGGCCCGGACCGCCGGGTGGATGCGGGCCTCGAAGTTCCGGTTGCCGGAGAGGACGCTGGCGACCACCAGGCCGTTGCCGGTGATGAGCTGCTCGAGCCTCGGGTCGAGCGGGCCGGAGTTGCCGATGCAGGTGGTGCAGCCGTAGCCGACCGTCTGGAAGCCGAGCGCGTCGAGGTCGGCCTGCAGCCCGGTGCGGGTGAGGTAGTCGGAGACCACGCGCGAGCCGGGGGCGAGCGAGGTCTTGACCCAGGGCCTGGGCCGCAAGCCCCGGGCGCGCGCCTTCCTGGCCAGCAGGCCGGCCGCCAGCATCACC
>JANPOM010000512.1:0-1118 GCA_031427995.1 Anaeromyxobacter sp.
GACGAAGGTGGCCCCCTCGACGTGCGCCTGCCAGACCGTCTGCCCGGAGAAGTTGCAGTTGTCGAGGCTGCCCACCTCCGGGTAGACGGGCAGGATCCCCCGGCGGCTGCCGAAGACGGCGCTGGGGCCCCCCACCTCCAGCCCGGAGCGGCCACCGACCAGCGACACCACCAGGGGCAAGCAGCGGGCCCGGGGTCGCCTTCGCAGGAATCGAGGGATCCATTTCATGGCGTGGGGCCCGTGAGGAGGAGCAGGGATGGGATGGCACGATACCATCCCGGCGCGCCTCACCCAGCGCTTCACTTGATGAGGCCGGGGTCGCGTGGCAATCTCGCCAGCCCCTCCCCTACCGGGGCCGCCCGACCGACCGCCCATGAGCTCCCGTCACCTCGACATCGGCTGCGGCACCGTCCCGCGCAACCCCTACGGCCGGACCGAGGTCTACGCGGTCGACCTGGCGGTCCCGGCGGGCCTCGATCCGGCCCGCTTCCGCCGCGCCAACCTGGCCGTCGAGCCCATTCCCTTCGACGACTCCAGCTTCGATTCGGTCTCGGCCTTCGACTTTCTCGAGCACCTCCCGCGCCTGCTGCCGACGCCCGACGGCCGGTCCACGCGCCTGCCGTTCATCGAGCTGATGGACGAGATCCACCGCGTCCTCAAGCCCGGCGGCCTCTTCTACGCCCTGACCCCGGCCTTCCCGCGCGACGAGGCCTTCGTGGACCCCACCCACGTCAACCCCATCTCCGCCGGCACCAGCCGCTACTTCTGCGGCCCGGAGCCCATGGCCCGCATCTACGGCTTCCGCGGCGCCTTCCGGCTGGTCCGGAGCGAGTGGGCCCTTCTCCCCGAGGCCTTCTCAGCCACCGCCTCTCTGGGCTGGCGGCGCCGCCTCCGCCGCTGGAAGCTGAAGCGCAAGGGACGCCTCACCCACCTGGTCTGGGAGTTCGCCTGCGTCAAGCCGGCGGCGGGAGCCTGAGCCCCAGCAGCCACTCGCGGTTCCCCGCCGGTCCCTGGATGGGGCTCTCGACGTGCCCCTTCACCTCGAAGCCGAGCTCCCGGGCGGCGGCCGAGACGGCCTCCAGCGCCGCCAGCCGCTTCGAGTCCTCGCGCACCACGCC
>JANPOM010000513.1:0-1756 GCA_031427995.1 Anaeromyxobacter sp.
GTCTTCGTCGGGGGCCGTGAGGCCGGCGGACCGCCGATGACCCGGAACGGGCGCGCGCTCCTCCTCCCGGGCCTCCTCCTGCTCGTCGCCGCGGGCACGCTCCTCACCGGCGCGCTCACGCCCCGCGACCTCTCGCTCGGCGAGGGCGCCGCCACGACTGCGACGGGCGACCTGGCGGCGTTCGACCTCTCCCGCGCCATCACCGCGCTCGCGCTCTTCACAGGCCTGGCCGCGATCCTCGTGGGCGCGATCCGCGAGGGCTTCCCGCGCGCCGGGATGCGGGTGTGGCTCGCGTACCTCGCCTTCCTCGGGACGAACGCCGTCTTGCCCGGATTCGCCGGCGCGGTGCCCGGCCTCGACGTGCGGGCGTTCTACGCGCCCTTCGTCTTCACCGCCGTCTACTTCGCGCGGCCGATGGAGACCGAGGACCTCATCGCGCTCGTGAAGGCCGTGCTCCTCGCCTTCGTCTACGGGAGCGTGGCGGTTGCGGTGCTCGCGCCGGCACAGGGCCTCGCTCGGGGCTACGAGGGCATCGTGCCCGGCCTCGACGTCCGGCTCTACGGCGTTGCGGGCGGCGCGACGAGCCTCGGCGCGCAGACCGCCGCCTACCTCGCCATCGAATGGTTCTCGCCGTCCCGGTCGCGGCTGCGCCGCGTGCACCTGACCGTCGCCGCCGCCGTGATCATCCTCACGCAAGCGAAGACCTCCTGGCTCTTCCTCGTGCTGTGCGGCCTGGTCTCCGTGCACCGGCGCGCCTCGGCATACCTCGCGGCCTCGGCCGCGCGGACGCCGGCAGTGGCGCGGCTCGAGGCTGTGCTGCTCGGCGTGGCGGTGATCGGCGTGGGCGGGCTCTCCGCGCTGTATCTCGTCCGGCTCGACCTCGGTTCGGTGCAGGGCGGCGGGACCCTCCAGACCTTCACCGGCCGCACCTACATCTGGGCGACGAGCCTCGGCGTGTGGCTCGACTCGCCCGTCTTCGGGTATGGCCCCTCGCTATGGGGGACCGAGGCGTTCCGGGCGCGCCACGGGAGCTTCGGCCACGCGCACAACCAGTTCATCCACGCGCTCGCGGCCGCGGGGGTGGTCGGGCTTGCCGGCTTGGTCTTCTACCTGCGTACCGCCTTCCTGCTCTCGGTCCGCGCCGCCCGCACGACCACGCCCGTGCCGCTTGTCCTGCTCGGGCTACTCGTCATCCTCTCGTTGATGGACGTCCCGCTCCAGGGTCTGTACCTCCTCGACGCGTTTGTCCTCCTGCACTTGCTCCTCTACGCCCTGCTCATACACGTCGAACAGGTGGAGGAGGGCGCGGCGCGCGTTCCAGCCAGCTTGGGCTGAAGCCGTCGAGGCGCGAGCGATCGTCACCCGCCCCGGTACAGCTTCACGTAGGCCTCGACCCCGGTCCGTACACCGTAGCGGGTCCGGGCGATCTCCGGGTAGGTGGCTGCCGCGCCCGCTCTCGCCTCGGGAGTGCGGTTGAGGAAGTCCAGGAGGGCCGCCGAGAGCGCCTCCGCCTCCGGCGCGGCATAGAGCAGGCCCGGGAAGATCGGACGGAGATCCTTTAGCCCCTGCACGTCCGAAAGGATCAACGGGAGCCCGGTCGCGAGCGCCTCGAGCGCCGAGATCGAGAAGCCCTCCCGGATCGAGCACGCCACGAACCCGTCGGCCGCGTGGAGGAGCGCGCGGACATCGCTGACGGAGCCGAGGAACCTCACGCGGCCCTCGATCTCGAGCGAACGAGCGAGCGCGCGCTCGGGCT
>JANPOM010000514.1:0-1447 GCA_031427995.1 Anaeromyxobacter sp.
CTTCAACGGCACCGCCGCCAACTCGCTGGCCCTCGCCTCGCTGACGCGCAGCTACCACTCGATCCTCTGCCACGAGACCGCCCACGTCGAGACCGATGAGTGCGGCGCCCCCGAGTTCTTCTCCAACGGCACCAAGGTGCTCACCATGGCCGGCCCCGAGGGGAAGGTGACGCCGGCTGGCGTCCGCCACCTGGTCGAGAAGCGCTCCGACATCCACTACCCGAAGCCCAAGGTGGTGAGCCTCACCCAGGCCACCGAGCAGGGGTGCGTCTACACCCCCGAGGAGCTGCGCGCCGTCGGCGCCACCGCCCGCGAGCTGGGGCTCAAGGTCCACATGGACGGCGCCCGCTTCGCCAACGCGGTGGCCGCGCTCGGCTGCCGCCCGGCCGAGGTCACCTGGCGCGCCGGGGTCGACGTGCTCTGCTTCGGCGGCACCAAGAACGGCATGGCGGTCGGCGAGGCGGTGGTCTTCTTCGACCGCGCGCTCTCGGCCGAGTTCGCCTACCGCTGCAAGCAGGCTGGCCAGCTCGCCTCCAAGATGCGCTTCCTCGCCGCCCCCTGGGTCGGCATGCTCCGTGACGGCGCCTGGCTCCGCCACGCCGCCCGGGCCAACGCCCAGGCCCGCCAGCTCCACGCCCTGCTGACCGCCATCCCCGGCGCCGCGCCGTTCCGTGCGCCACAGGCCAACAGCGTCTTCGTCAACCTGCCTCCCGGAGCGGCCGACTCCGTCAGGGCCCGTGGCTGGCGCTTTTACGACTTCATCGCCGGCGCCGGCTCCCGCCTGATGACCGCCTGGGACACCTCCGACGCCGACCTGGAGGCCTTTGCGGCCGACCTGCGCGACGTCCTGGCGACGCGCTGAACGGCCTGCCCGGCCCCTCCCGACCCGCCGACATGCGCTCCATTCGTTGACACTAGCGAAATCGGGGCTGTAACGTCGATCCGTCACCCCACTGGAGGTTGCATGCGTCGCCCGCTGGCGCTTCTCGCCGCCGTTCTCGCCCTCGCCGTGCCCTCGGCCAGGGCCGCTGAACCGCTCGACCTCGACATCACCTTGCTCGGCCCACCCAGCGCCCAGGTCTGGGCAAACGCCCGATGCGCCGGCACCACCCCCTGCCCGGTCACCGCGGCGGACCAGGCCCTGGCCTCCGACGCCCGCATGCGCTTCGCCATGCTCGGCTCCGAGCTGGCGCTCTCGCTCTCCTCGGCGCTGCTCGAGCCGGCCGCCACCATCGGCCACTCCGGCTTCTCCTTCGACCTCGAGGTCGCGGTCACCAAGGTCCACAAGGAGGTGGTCGGCAGCAACACCCCCTTCGCGCCGGCGCCTACCGCCTTCCCGCGCAACTACTGGCCGACGCGGACCAAGACGCCGGCGGAGCTGCTGGTCCCCTCCTTCCACGTCCGCAAGTCGCTCCCCTACAGCCTCGAGCTGGGCGGCCGCATCCTC
>JANPOM010000515.1:0-3272 GCA_031427995.1 Anaeromyxobacter sp.
CCTTGAGCGGCTGATGCGGGTGCCCGGCGAGGACGCGCTGGAGCACGGCTGGTTGCTGACGGAGTTGCATGAACGCTTCGGGCTCTCCTTCGATGAACTCGCGCGGCGCTTCGACAAGTCCAAGAGCTGGGTGAGCCGTCGGTTGTCGCTGGTGAAGGAGTTGCCGGCGGAGATTCAAGCGCAGGTGCGGGCCGGGGCCATCGCGGCGCACGCGGCGATGAAGTACCTGGTGCCGTTGGCGCGCGCCAACGCGAAGGCAGCGACACGGCTGTCCGCCGCGATGGCGCCGATGAAGCCCACCACGAGGCAAGTCGGAGCGCTGTATGCGGGCTGGCATGCGGGCACGGAGCAGACGCGCGAGCTGATCCTCAGCACACCGCACGTCTTCCTTCTGGCGCAGGCCGAACAACGACGATCGGAGACGTCGGAGAAGTCGTCCATCCAGCTCTTGCTGGACGACCTTGGCGCGATGTCGGGCATCGCCCGGCGCGCGCGCCGCCGCCTGGAGCAGGGACTGCTGCCGCGGCTGCTAGCCGGAGAGCGCGAAGAAGTCGAACGCCACTTCGCTCGGGCCCGGGCTGACACCCAGGGACTCTTCACCCGCTTCGAGAGGGAGGCACCCAATGCTGGACGAGGCAACGCGCACGGCGATCCTGAAGCTTCGAGAGAAGGGCCACGGCAGTAGACGCATTGCGACGGCCCTCGAGGTGGCGCGAGAGACGGTGCGGGACGTCATCCGAAGCGGCAGCGCGAAGGTGCCGCTGATGGCGCGGGACGAAGCGGCCGAGCCCTGGCGCCCGCAGATTCTCGAGCTGCACGCACGCTACGAGGGCCACCTGGGGCGCGTGCACCAGGTGCTGACGAAGAGCGGCGCCACGTTTTCGTACCAGGCACTGACGGGCTTCTGTCGGAAGCACGGCATCGGCCACACGCCGAAGCCGCCGGCCGGCCACTACGACTTCCCACCGGGCAGCGAGATGCAGCACGACACCTCGCCCCACTGGGCGAAGCTGGCCGACGTCGCCACGCGGGCGCAGACGGCATCGCTGGTGCTGTGCTTCTCGCGGATGCTCTTCTTCCAGCACTACCCGCGCTTCACGCGCTTCGAGTGCAAGTCCTTCCTGGCAGAGGCCATCGCCTACTTCGGCGGCGCCGAGGGCGTCTGCATGGTGGACAACTCGAATGTGGTGGTGGCCTCGGGCACGGGTGAAGACATGGTGCCGGCCCCCGAGATGGAGGCCTTCGGTCATCGGTACGGCTTCGTCTTCAAGGCTCACGCGAAGGGCGACGCCAACCGCTCGGCACGAGTGGAGGGGCCCTTCCATCGCATTGACAAGGCCTTCCTCACCGGCGGTGACTTCAAAGACTGGGCTGACTTGAATCGCCAGGCGCGAGCCAAGTGCGACGAGTGGAACGCCCTGCACTCGAACAAGCTGCACGCCAGCCGGCGAGAGCTCTTCGCTGTCGAGAGGCCGCACCTCAAGCCGATGCCGCTGCACGTGCCCGACGTCTACCAGTTGCACGTGCGCACCGTGGATGCCGAGGGCTACGTCCACATCAACCGTATCCGCTACTCGGCGCCGTACCGCCTCACCGGCAGGCAGCTCGAGGCCCGAGAGACGTTGAGTCGGGTGGAACTCTTCGACGGCCCGAGGGTCGTGGCAGCCCATGTGCGGGTCCCCGGCCCCCTCGACACCCGGGTGACGGATCCGACCCACCGTCCTCCGCGCGGCGAAGGCCGGCCAAAGCAACTGCCGCCCCAGGAGGAGGCGACGCTCCTGGAAATGGAGCCTCGGCTCGCCGGGTACCTCACGCTGTTGAAGAAGCACACCGGGGGCCGCCGGGCACCGCTGCGGCGCCTGCTATCGATGGTCCACGACTACCCGCGCGAGCCCTTCATGGCCGCCGTCGCCGGGGCCGAGCAGTACGGCCTCTGCGACCTGGAGCGCCTGGAGCGAATGGTGCTTCGGAAGATCGCGCACGACTATTTCGTCCTGCCCACCTCGGGCGACCCCGAGGACGACGATGAATGACGACCTCGAGCAGCTGCTGAAGAGCCTGCGGCTAAAACGCGTCGCCGAAATCCTCGACGACGAACTGCGCAAGGCCGACGAAGCCGGCCTGCCCGTCCAGAAACTGCTGGCGCGCCTGCTGCGCGCCGAGTGGGAGTTCCGCCAGGAGAACGCGCTCACCTGGCGCATCAAGAGCGCCGGGATGCCCGAGCAATGGACGCTCGAGTCCTTCCCCTTCAAGAAGCAGCCCGGGGTGAGCCAGCGACAGATTCGCACCCTGGCCGAGCTCGACTTCGTCCCAAAGGCCGAGAACATCGTCTTCGTCGGCCCCACTGGCGTAGGGAAGACGGGACTGGCCTCCGCCTTGTTGCTCAAGGCTTTGCAGAACGGCTACCGGGGCGCCTTCATCAAGGCGCAGGACCTCTTCGACGAGATGTATGCGTCGCTCGCTGATCGCTCGACACGGAAGATGCTGAAGCACCTCGCGCGACTCGACGTCCTTGTCATCGACGAGATGGGATACCTCAACCTCAAGCCAGAGCAGACCAACATCTTCTTCAAGTTGATGGAGGAGCGGTACCGTCGCCGCCCTACCATCATCACCACCAACCTCGACTACGAGCAGTGGCACACCTTCCTCGTCAACAAGCACCTCGTCGATGCCCTGCTGAACCGTCTGCGTCACCAGTGTCACACCATCACCATCAAAGGCCCCTCGCTGCGGGAGTTGCAGGGCTGAACCAGCGCAACCTTGAGGCCCTCAGTGACGACGCCCGACAGACCACCGTCCATCACGATGCACTTGCCGCCGCTCGACATCGCCACTGCGGCATGGCTGATCGACTTCTGCGGCAAGCTCCAGGAAGTCATCTGGCGGACCCGCGGTGCCGAGCTTGAGGCCTACTGGACCGCCACCGAGCATGGTCAGTTGATCTACGGGCCACTGGCGAAGCCACGTCGCCGAAGCCGAAGCCAAAGGCGCTGAGCATCACGGTGTAAGCCAGCTACCACCTGCCTGCCGACACGAGGGCTTGCGGAGCTGCGCGCTCTCTAGCGAGAGCGCCCTCCCCAACATCAAGCACCAACACCTACAGCCTCTGCGATGAACGGCCTGCTGCGCCGAATCGCGCCTCCGGTCCCTGAAACCAGGGTGGACTACTTCTCCAGAGCGCTACCGGCCTACTTCTGCCAAGCGCCGCAGGTCGAGGGCGAGGCCGTAGATGTCTCGTGATCCCGCGCTGTATCTGGCGGACATCCTCG
>JANPOM010000516.1:0-3465 GCA_031427995.1 Anaeromyxobacter sp.
GCCTCGCTGGAGCCGCGACTGCGCAACCTCCGCGGCGGCCGGACCAGCGCGCTTCGCCGGCGCCGCCAACCTCATCCCCAGCAACCGCGACTGGATCCCACAAACCGCCGGGACTGGATCAGTTCCTGACCGCCGCCGAAGAGGTACCGCGCAGCATCGAAGGGCAGCAGCTTGCGGGTCGGCTTGGTGGTCTTCTTCTTCATGGCTCCCCGAGCCACCGCCGGAACTCTTCGGTCTGCTGGACCGTGAACACATGGCAAGTGTATCCTTCTGGATACACGCGTCAAGCCGGGTAGGGTTCGCGAGCGACCCGAGGTCTTTCAGTCCTCGTGTCGCTCCCCCCGAGCCCGCCAGTTCCCGCGCCCTTGGGCGCCCTGGGTCCAGGGAGTCCACTGGCTCCATGCGCTGTACCGCCGGTGTAACGGCGCCATGCGGATTCGGACCGATTCTGGCGCTGGCGCCTCCGCCGAGCTGACCGGCGGCCTGACCGCGAAGCGCCGTGGCGCCCCCCGAAAACAAGAGGCCCCGCGAGAACGTGCGTTCAAGCGGGCCCAAGATGCCGGACGAGATGAAACTGCCTGGACCCGGAATCGAACCAGGGACACGGGGATTTTCAGGCCTGGAGACGAGGTGGCCTGGGCCCCGGATTCCCAAGGGGAATCGGTGAGCGCGGGGAGGCCGTGTAACGCCGGTGTAACAACCTTCTAAGTTGGGCCCGTTGCAGATTCGCTTTCGCCGAGGCCTCCTTCGCTAGCGGCCCTCCAGGCGGGCCGAGGAGCCCGAGACATGGCTCACTTCGCCGGCTCGCTGCAGCGCTCTTCCGCCGTCTTGCGGTCTGCATACCATGCGCCGGTGGATGCGTTGGCCAGGGTCATCTGCGTCAGGAGCTCGAGAGCGACATCCCGCACCAGCGACTGGACGAAGGGGATGGACTGAGCCACGTGGCACGGAGCTATCCCCTCGGGTGGTACCCATTCGCAGTAGGCGCCTTCGCCCGCCCCTGGCGAGGGAGTTCCAGCGGCCAAGGCACGCCGCACCCACGTCAGCCTGCAGCTGCTCGCAACGTGCCCGTCAAGCGGGAGCCAGTGAAAGGGCACCGTACGCTCGTGCCCTCCGGCCTCTCGGCGCGCCAGCGCGGCATGGAGCGCCTCGTTCAGCGCCGCGCAGCGGCCAACCACGATCCGCTCCGCCTCACCGCGGTAGAGCACAGGCGACTCGGCAAGCAGGTAGTCCCGGGCGGCCATGGTTGCCCGAAGGGCGCGGCCTCGAGTCGCGCTGTCCAGCCTGTTCGCCGATGGCGGCGGGGTCTCTCCCCGCCGCTCCAGTGATGCCATAGCCTCGTCGACGAGCACCAGCACCTGGAGCCCTTGCACAGCACCGAGGAGGGTTTCGGTCGAGAGCAACAGAGTGACCAGGTGCTCCACCTCGGCCACAGCCTCGGCGGCTTGCTTCTCCCTCAATCCCTTGGCGAGCCTGAGTTTCACCCAGGGGGTTAGTTCAAAGAACTCGGGAAAGCCGTTCGGCCAGGAGGTGGCAGCCGCATCGGCCCAAGGACTGTTGGACTCGACGTCCCAGTGATCGAAGGGGGTCAGCGCCGCTAGCCAAGAGAAGTCGAGCCCCTTCCAGACTCCCGGTGGCGTGGCCCACCACTCCTTCGGGATACGTGCCGCCAGGGCCTGGTCGAGGACGAGCGGCGGGGGGCGCCCCGGAAGCCGCGTGAGCCACTGGGCCATCCGTTGTGGATCGCCGTCCCAGCCGATCCGCGGATTCATGGTCGGCCCGGCGTCGCTAGCGCGTCCAGCGGGCGCGAGGATGGGATGAGTGCAAGCGAGTTCCTGATCCTCCATGAAGGCCGGACGAACTCGGGCGAGTCCGGAAGCGTACGCCTCCCGGATACGCGCCCCGTTCGCCCGGAGTTCGTACCAGCCCCAGGCAGCGAGTCCCCCGGCCCCGACAACGAGCACCAGGAGCAGCGCTCCGGCAATCTTGGCAAGTCGCCTCATCCTGCGAAACCGTACCAAGAGTAGAAGTCGCCTTCCACGCTCCCTGCTTTCGAAGGTTCGCTGCCGCCTACGTCACTCGCCCAGGAGCGCGCGGGTGTGGTCACCGCCCGGAGTGACCGCCGACTCAGGGGTCCGCCAGCACACCGCACGCCGTACAGTGTCGCGCGTGCACCGGCGTTGGGCCGCCACACTTCGAACAGGCGCGGTACTGCCCAAAGCCGCAGGACGGGCACGCCCGCGCGCCGGCGGGCAGGCCCTTCCCGCACTGCTGGCATTGCCCCTTGGCGATCCGCTTCTCGAGCAGCCGTTCCCGCGAGAGGAGCCGCCGCTGGATCAACAGGACCGCCCCGAGCGCGAACGCTACGGCCAGGGCCATCACGAGGTAGTGCCAGAGCGCGACGAGCTTCATGGACTCGAGCAGCTCGATCATCCGCTTCAGAAGCCGCTTCGGAAGGATCTCGTAGACTGCCTCGACGATCCGGAAGAGGACCGGAATCGAAGCGATGACGCACAGGTGCGCCGAGACCAACGCCTGGAGGCCGCGCCCCATCCTCGCGCTCCGGGCATGCCACACTCCGAAGGCGGCGAGCAGCGGGAGCAGGAAGAGGAGCTGCATCACCAGGCGCTTCAGCGGAAACCAGAACTCCATCCGGCGCAGGTCGGCCGCGAGGGCGGTCCGCTCGACGTCCTGCGCCGAGTCGAGCCGCATCCAGAGGGCCTTCACCGGCTCGGCTGCGTCGAGGCGGGCGTTCAGCACGGCGAGACGGGTGCGGGCCGCCTCGATAACGACCGTCCGCTCCTGGACCGCCGCCTGGATGGACTCGACGTCCGGCCGCTGCGCGGTGGGGCGCGCCAGCGCCTCAAGGAGCTGGGTGTCGTACGCGCCCTTCTGGCGAGCCAGTTCCCTCTCGGCGTCGCGGAGCTCCCGGGTGAGCCGGAGGCGGGCGTCGAACGCCGTGCCGAGCTCCTCCTGGGCGGCGATCGCGGAGATCGGCGCAACGATGCGCTCGCACGTCGGGTGCATGACGCGGTTCGGGGCCTCCGGTTCGCCGTCGGAGGGACGCCGCGACGCGACGCTCTCCGTGAGGCGGTCCAGGCGGGTATCTCGCGTCCAGACGCGGTCGATCACCACTTCGCGGCAGAGCGCGGGAACGCGCTTGTCGGGTGACGCCAGCTGCCGCGTATGGACCTCGAGGCCGTCGAAGATCGAAATCAAGATGAAGACATCGAGAAGGACGACGACGGCGAGCGCCAGCTTGTGGAGCGGCTGGTCCTCCGTGGCGTGGGTGAGGTTTCGCTGAAACGTTGCCAGCCTTGCCTTCATTGCGCCGAACATGCCGTCGACGCTGGCACGGACAGTGACCAAGGGCAAAGGGAAATGCGCGGTACGCGGCGCGGTGCGGCCCTGGGGCGTCTTCCTACCCGCTGAACTGGTAGAGCCGTGTCGCACGCGTCACTGGAG
>JANPOM010000517.1:0-1382 GCA_031427995.1 Anaeromyxobacter sp.
CGGCCGCCCAGGGCCCGGAAGATCAGCGCCGGCTCGACCCGGTTGTCGAGCGGCACGGCGCGGAGCGCGGCGAGCGGATCGCCGGCGGCGGCCGGGGTGGAGGGGCCGGCCGAGGGCTGGCGGGCCGGGCCGGCGCCGAGCGAGGCGCAGCCGGCGGCGGTGAGGGGCGCGAGGGCGGCGAGCCGGAGGAACTGCCGGCGGGAGGGGTTCGGCGCGCTGGGGTTGGACATTGGTGGATGCTAACGCGGCCGGCCCGGGCCTGCTACGAGGAGACGCCGCCACGCCGGAGCTGCGCCGGGTAGATGCTGCGCCTGCCCGAGACCACCCAGGCGACCACGCAGACCACCACCACGTGCGGGAAGGCCCCGGCGCCGAGCAGCTCGAGCGCCATGATGGAGAGGGCCAGCGGCGTGTTGGAGGCGGCGGCGAAGACGGCCGCCATGCCGACGCCGGCGGCCAGCTCGAGCGGCAGCCCGAGCAGCCGCCCCATGAGGTTGCCGAGCGCCGCCCCGATGAAGAAGAGGGGCGTCACCTCGCCGCCGAGGAAGCCGAAGCCGATGGTGACCGCCGTGAAGAGCAGCTTCCAGGCGAAGGCCGAGGCCGGCAGCGCCGGGTCGGTGAAGGCGCGCAGGATGCCGGGTATGCCGAGGCCGAGATAGTCGGAGGTGCCGGCCACCTTCCAGAGCAGCACCACCACCACGCCGCCGAGGAAGAGGCGCGCCGGCGCCCAGGTGAGGCGCTGCTCGGCGGCCCGCCTCAGCCCGTGGGTCAGCTCGATGAAGATCGCCGCCGCCAGCGCCATGACCACGGCGAAGATCACCCAGGTCCCGAGCAGCGGCAGGTCCAGGGCGAGCCGAGGCGCCGCCGGGTAGGCGGTGTGGACGATGCCGAGCCGGCGGGTGACCAGGTCGCCCACCAGCGACGCCGCCAGCGCCGGCACCAGCGCCCCATACTCGATCCGCCCCAGCACCACGAACTCGAGGCCGAAGAGCGCGCCCGCGATGGGCGTCCCGAAGACCGAGCCGAAGCCGCCCGCCACGCCGGCGGCCAGCCGTTGCCGGCGCTGCGGCGCCGAGAGCCGGAGCCGGTGCGAGAGCCAGTCGGTGAGGCTGGCCCCCATCTGCACGGCGGTGCCCTCGCGCCCGGCGCTGCCGCCGAAGAGGTGCGTCAGCACCGTGCCGCCGAGGACCAGCGGCGCCATGCGGACCGGGATCTCCGGGCCATCGTCGTGGATGGTGTCGATGACCAGGCTGTTGCCGGCCTTGACCGCCTGGCCGTACCTCTGCTGGAACCAGCCGAGCCCGAGACCGGCCAGCGGGAGCGCGTAGATGATCAGCTCGTGGCCGGTGCGGTAGCCAGTGGCCAGCTCCAGCAGCCAGAGG
>JANPOM010000518.1:0-2546 GCA_031427995.1 Anaeromyxobacter sp.
CCTCGCCCCCCGGCGCCTCCTCGGCCAGGGCCCCGGCCACCGCCGCCTGGGCGGCCCCGGCGCCGATCCCGGCCTGGAGCAGCCGGCGCTCGGCGGTGCGCGGGCCGATGCGTCCGGAGACGACTAGCGAGCGGGCCCGGCCGCGGGCGAAGGCGTCGTCGTCGAGGTAGCGCAGCTCGCGCAGCCACGCGATCACGGCGTCGGCCTGCTCGGCAAGCTCGTCCTTCTCGAGCCGGGCGCGCACCTGGCGCTCGGTGCGGGCGGAGGCCGCCAGGTAGCGCACCGCCACGTCCCGGGCGCGCTGGAGCGGCGGCGCCTCGGACTTCACCGGGGGGCGCTTTCGCCTAGAACCGCTCGATCTGGAAGTCGTCGTCGCCACCGGGGCCACCGCTGGCCGGGGTCTCGGGTACCGCCGCCTTGGCCGGCTGGACCCGCCCCAGCGCGATGCCGGGCTGGACCGGCGGCCCGGGGGTGGGGCGCGCCTGCGGGCGCGACGCGGCGGTGGCCGGCGGAAGCGGCTCGGCCCTGGTCTCGAACCCCTCCCACTTCGAGTCGCTGGTGCTGCTGATGCCGGAGACCCGCAGCGCGAAGTCGTCGGGGTTGCTGGCCTGGCGGAGCGCCTCGTCGTAGGTGATCAGGTTCGACTTGAGCAGGGACATCAACGACTGGTCGAAGGTCTGCATCCCGTAGCTGACGTGCCCCTGCGAGATGGCGTCGGGGATCTCCTTGGTGCGGTCCTTGTCCTCGATCATCTCGCGGACGCGGCTGGTGCAGAGCAACACCTCGATGGCCGGCACGCGCCCCTTGCCGTCGGCGCGCGGGACCAGGCGCTGCGAGATGACACCGCGCAGGACCGAGCCGAGCTGCAGCCTCACCTGCTTCTGCTGGTAGGGGGGGAAGGCGGAGATGATGCGGTTGATGGTCTCGGTGGCGTCGAGGGTGTGGAGCGTAGACATCACCAGGTGGCCGGTCTCGGCGGCGGTGAGCGCCGTCTCGATGGTCTCCAGGTCGCGCATCTCGCCCACCAGGATGACGTCCGGATCCTGGCGCAGGGCGCTCTTGAGCGCCTGCCCGAAGCTCATGGTGTCTACGCCGACCTCGCGCTGGTTCACGATCGATCGCTTGTCGCGGATGAGGAACTCGATGGGATCCTCGATGGTCATGATGTGGCAGGTCTCGGTGGCGTTGACGTGGTCGACCATCGCCGCCAGCGTGGTCGACTTGCCGGAGCCGGTGGTGCCGGTGACCAGCACCAGGCCGCGCTGCTCGCCGGAGATCTTCTCCAGGATCTTGGGCAGCATGAGCTGCTCGATCGACTGGATCTTGAAGGGGATGACGCGGAGCACCACGCCGATGGTGCCGCGCTGCTGGAAGATGTTGACACGGAAACGCCCCAGCCCGGGCACGCCGTAGGCCAGGTCCACCTCATTGGTCTGCTTGTACTTCTCGCGCTGGTACTCGTTCATGATGCCGAGCGCCATCCGCTGGACCTCCTCGGGCGGCAGCCGGCGGGCGTCCTTGAGCGGCACCAGCCCGCCGTCCACCCGGAACATGGGCGGAAGGCCGGCCTTGAGGTGGATGTCGCTGGCGCCGGCGCGGAGGGCGACCTGCAGGATCTCGTTCAGTTCCATCGAGCCACGAGGGTAACACCGGGATCCGGCACGGTCCAATGCCGGCGCCGGCCGCCGGACCGGACCATGCCGCCCCGCCCGGCGGGCCCAGGAACGGCGAACGGCCGGACACCCTGGGGTGCCGGCCGTCGCGAGCGAGCCGAAGCCCGGTGAAGCGGCTAGCGCTTCGAGAACTGGAAGCGCTTGCGGGCGCCGGGGCGGCCGTACTTCTTGCGCTCGACGGCGCGGGCGTCGCGGGTCAGGAAGCCGGCCTTCTTCAGGACCGGCCGGAACTCGGCGTTGAGCTCGACCAGGGCCCGGCTGATGCCGTGGCGGATGGCGCCGGCCTGGCCGGAGAGGCCGCCGCCGTGGGCGGTGACCAGGACATCGACCTTGCCGAGCTGGTCCACCAGCTTGAGCGGCTCGATCAGGATCATCTTGGAGGTCTCACGGCCGAAGTACTCGTCCATGGGCCGGCCGTTGATGGTGACGTTGCCGGTGCCGGGGACGAGGCGAACCCGCGCCACGGACTCCTTGCGGCGGCCGACGTTGATCTGGACCTGGGTAGCCATCAGTTCCTCACTTCGAAAGGACGAGCGTCTGCGGCTTCTGAGCGGCGTGCGGGTGGGTCTCGCCCGCGTAGACCTTCAGCTTGGTCATCATCTGCCGGCCCAGCGCGCTGCGGGGCAGCATGCGCTTGACGGCGTTGACGAGTGGGCCCGTCGGGTGCTTCTCACGCAGCTTGATCGGCGGCGTCAGCTTCTCGCCACCCGGGTGCATGGTGTGGGTGAAGTAGACCTTGTCGGTCTCCTTCTTGCCGGTGAAGCGGACCTTGTCGGCGTTCACCACCACCACGAAGTCGCCGGTGTCGAGCGACGGCGTGTAGATGGGCTTGTGCTTGCCCTTCAGGATGGTGGCGAGGCGGGTGGCGAGGCG
>JANPOM010000519.1:0-37897 GCA_031427995.1 Anaeromyxobacter sp.
GCTACTCTGAGCAGCGGACCGACGAGGCCGCCTGCCGCAGCGAGAGGATCGGCGCTCGCAGTGGTCAGTATGCCTGGGTCGGGGCACTAGTGGGAAGGCGCCAGGGAACACCGCGGCTGCGGTGCGGGAGCGTTCGCCACCGCTCGCGCTCATCCTGGTGGAGCCCCCCACCGCGCCGCACCGGACCTCGCGAGAAGATCCCCGCCGCGGTTCGTCGCGCCGCCTGGCAACGCGACCCGGTCGACGGGCCTGACGGCGCGTCGAGTCCACCCCGCGAACGTTCAGCCCTTCTTGCTCTTCGCCCGATTCCCGGCCACCTTCGGCGCCCGGGGCGCCTTGACCGCCGCCTCTCGCGCGGCCGCCTTGGCCGCCTTGGCCGCCTTCTTGCGGGCCAGGAAGCCGGTCTCCTTGCGCTCGGTGTGCATCTGCTGCTGGGTCTTCTTCGGGCGCGGGATGGAGGCCAGGGCCTTCTCCGCAGCCTCCTCCTTCTTGCGGGCCCCCGGCTCCAGCGTCCACCAGAAGAGCCGCTTCACCACCAGCGTGGCGTAGGCCCCCGGGGGCAGCGTGAAGGCGACGTTGACCTTGAAGCGGCCGTCGTTCAGGTCGTCGGGGCGGGTGTCACCCACGGTGAGGCGGCCGGGGTGGGAGAGCAGCGGCCGCTCCTCGTGGTCGAAGTGGATCTCAGGCGTCTTCGGCACCGCCAGCGAGGCCAGGGACATCTCCTCGCGCAGCAGCGGCGCCATGGCCGCCTTCTCGACCTGCGGATCGGTGAAGGCCGAGTCCGGGCCGAGCAGCGGGAAGGTCATGCGGTCGAGGCGGCGCGCCGTCTCCCCGTCCAGCTCGCGGGGGAATACCAGCGAGCCGGCCTGGTAGCGGATCGAGACCAGCCGCTGGATGCCGACCACGTCGCGGAGGAACTGGCGGACCCCCTCGTTCCAGAGCCAGGACTGGTAGGTGAAGACCTGCAGGGCCCGCCAGCGCGGCTCGGTGCGCAGCATGGCGCCGCGGAAGTCGGCCGGGTTCTTCTTGAGCCACTTGATGACCGCCTGGTACTTCTCGGCGCCGGGGTTCGGGTTGTGCCGCGTCCAGTCGCCCCAGTTCTCCTTCCAGAACTGCTTCACCCTGGCGTCGCCGCTGGCGTCGAGCTCGCTGGGGTGGGCGATGACGTTCTTGAGCGCGGCCTCGAAGTCGCCGCGCATCAGCTCCTTCACGATGAAGCCCTGGCCGTGCTTCAAGGGGCCGAAGCGCTGCGAGTCGAAGTAGTTGACGACCCCGAGCCGCTGCACCTCGGCCACCGCGGCCGGCAGCCTGGCCACGTCGTCGCTGGAGAGGTCACGGACGGTGACGGCGAAGCGGTTGGAGGTGGTGTTCCTGGCCGAGAGGGCGTGGCGCGATCGTCCCATCAGCTTGAGGCGAAGGTCGGTGTCCTGCAGCTCGACCTCGCGCCCCTTGACCGCCACCAGCTGGGTGGTCCGGCCCTGCTTGTCCTTCAGGCCGCAGTAGCTCACCTCGGCGCGCGGCACCTTGAAGCGTGAGCAGATCCGCTCCACCGCCTCGAAGGTGGTGAGCTTCTGCTTGTCCATCAGATAGACGCGCCAGGGGCCCTGCGGATCGTCGTCGAATCGCCAGGACTCGGTGACCACGAAGTCTTCGGGGCGTTGCTTGAGCCGCATGGTTCACTCCGGGCGCGGGCCCGGGGACTCAGGCTCGCTGTCGGTAGAAGAGGACGATGGAGAGGCAGTGGAACTCGTCGTCGGAAGACTGGGATACCACCTTGTCGACCACTTCGAGGTCCGCGTTGGCGCGGAGCCACCGGGTGATGGTCTCACCCAGCTCTTCGCGCTCCCTGGCCTTGGTGGCGGAGAAGACCTTGACGGCGGTAAAGGTCACGGCGCGAGTATCCCCGCGGGGGGAGGGTGTGTCAAAATCCGCACTCCATGCTCATCGATCTGCATGTCCATACCGCCCGGACGCCCGGCGGCACGCTTGGCCCGCTCGAGGTGCTGGTCCGGGCCCGTGCCCTCGGGCTCGACGGCGTGGTCTTCACCGATCTCGACACGCTGGATGGGCTGGCCGAGGTGCGGGCCGCCGGCGCCGAGACCGGGCTGGTGGCGCTGGTGGGCCTGAGCCTCTCCACCGCCACCGGGCGCTTCCTCTGCTTCTTCGACGACCCGGGGAGCCTGGCCCCGGTGGCCGAGCTCTTCGGCCCGGGCCCGCGGCCGGCCGTCGCCACGCTGGCCCGGGCCGTGACCCTTGGGGCCGCCGTGGTGGCGGCCCACCCTTACGACAAGACGCTGCCGCCGGCCATCGCCGACGCCGTCTTCTCGCTCGACGGGCTGGCGGCGCTGGAGGGGCTGCACGGCCGCTCCCGCCACGGCGCCAACGACCTGGCGGTCGAGGCGGCCGACCACCTCGGCCTGCCCTGCGTGGGTGGCTCGGGCGCGCTCACCTCGCTCGACGAGATGGGGACGGCCGCCACGCTGCTGCGCGAGCCGGTCGGCGACGAGGCCGGGCTGGTGCGCCAGCTGCGGGCCGGCGCCTGCTGGGCTGCTTCGCTCAGCGCGCCCAGCGCAGCAGCTTCTCGTCCTGGAACCAGGCGCGACGCTTCCCCCCCGGCCAGGTCCACTCCTCGGTCACCGCCGGCCGGTCGATCTTGACCTTCTCGGGGACCCCCCAGGCCATCTCCACGGCCCGCGGGCTCATCCCCTCGACCAGCTCCTTGCGGCCGATGGCGGCGCGCTGCTCCTGCGGAAACCCGGCCAGCAGGCGGGACGGGTCGTCGCGCGTCAGCAGCCCATCGACCTCCTCGATGATGGCGTCGGAGCTGACGCTGGAGTGGGAGAGGACCAGGATGCCGGGCCGATCCTCGCCGGCCAGCCGCAGGTAGACCCAGGGGTGGTACCGCGGTGACATCACGGCGCGGGTGGCGATGACCAGGCCGGTGGGGAACTCGACCTTCTCGACCCGGACCGGCGTGCCCGGGGGCAGGATCCGCTCGGCGGCCGGGGGCGGGATGATCGAGCCGTCGGTGGCCCGCAGCAGGTCGACCTCGGCGGGCGGGGCATCGAGCAGCAGCAGGCGGGACCGGTCGCCGAAGAGCGGCGAGACCGAGAGCGAGACCCGCAGCCAGCGCGGCTGTCCCTCCAGCGCGGCGTGGGTCCGGGCCCGATCGGCGTCGGGCACCACGGCGAGCGGAGAGCAGCCGGCCGCGGCCACGGCCAGGGCGGCGAAAGCGGCGAGGCGGCGCATCATCACTCCTTCTCCAGGAACTTCTTGCCAAGCTCGCGTGAGCGGTTGGTGGCGACCTCGACGGCGTCCATCAAGGTGGTGCGCAGCCCTCCGGCCTCGAGGGTGTGGAGGCCGGCGATGGCGGTGCCGCCCGGGCTGGTGACCTGGTCCTTGAGCCGGCCCGGGTGCTCGCCGGTCTCGATGAGAAGCTTGGCCGAGCCGAGCACGGTCTGCGCCGCCAGCTCCTGGGCCTGGTCGCGGGCCAGGCCGGCCTTGACGCCTCCGTCGGCCAGCGCCTCGATGATCAGGAAGATGTAGGCCGGCCCCGAGCCGGAGAGCCCGGTGACGGCGTCCAGCAGCGGCTCCTCCACCACCACCGCCATGCCGACCGCCTCGAAGAGCGCCTTGGCCTGGACCAGGTCGGCCTCGGTGGCGTGCTCGCCGGCCGCCAGCGCGGTGGCCCCTGCCCCGACCAGCGCCGGGGTGTTGGGCATGGTGCGGATGATGCGGATGCCGTGGCCGACCTTGCGCTCGATGGCCTCGATGGGAACGCCGGCGGCGATGGAGATGACCAGCTTCGACTCGTCGAGGGCCGGCTTGATCTCCTCCAGCAGCCTGTTCATCGCCTGTGGCTTGACCGAGAGCACCACGATGGAGGCCTGGCGCACCGCGACCAGGTTCTCCTTCTCGAAGCGGACCCCGTACTTGTGGGTCAGCTCCGGGCCGCGCTCGCCGCGCTTGTCGGTGCAGATGATCTCACTTGGGGCGGCGACGTGGGCGCGCAGCAGCCCCCTCATGAGGGCCTCCGCCATGTTGCCGGCGCCGAGGAAGGCGATGGTCTTTCCGAGTGGCATGGCGGCAGTCTAACCGATGATGAAGTCTTCGCGCACGGCGGCGCCCTGGCGGGAGAAGCGGGCCAGCGAGAAGCGGTCGAAGAGCTCGTGCTTGCCGCGGCCGGTGAGCCAGTCGGCGTAGAGCTCGGCCATGGCCGGGGCCATCATGAAGCCGTGGCCGACGAAGCCGTGGAGCTGGTGGAAGTTGGCGAAGCCGGCCGGTCCGAGGATGGGGTTGTTGTCCGGGGTGACGTCGTAGCAGCCGGCCCACTGCCGGACCACCTTGACGCCCGAGAGCCGGGGCATCAGCTGGGTCGAGGTGCGGGCGAAGCGGGCCAGGAAGCGGAGCGAGGAGCCCTGGGAGATCCCCTCCGGCTCGGCCGGGTCGCCCATGCCGCCCACCAACTCGCCGCGCTGCGACTGCGAGAAGTAGAGGCCGGTGCCGAGCAGCGAGACCAGCGGGTCGAGGAATGGCTCGAGCGGCTCGCCCACCAGGATCTCGTGGCGGGTGGGCCGGTTCGGGGTGACCACGCCGGCCAGCGCCGCCACCTGCTTCGACCAGGCCCCGGCGGCGTTGACGACCAGCTCGCAGGCCACCGCGCCGCGATCGGTCTCCACGTGGGTGAGCCTGGCGCCGGCGGCCCGCAGCCCGGTGACGCGGGCGAAGGTGCGGACCTTGACCCCCAGTGCCTCGGCCTGGGTGGCGTAGCCCCAGAGGAATGGCCAGGGGAAGACCACGCCGTCGTCGGGGTTCCAGGAGGCGGCCACGAAGCGCGAGGGGTCGAGGTGGGGGACCACCTCGAGCGCCTCGACCGGCGAGAGCAGCCGGGTCCGCATGCCGTGCTGGGCGTGGAGGGCGGCGTTCCGCTCCAGCCGGGCCACCTGGGCATGGTCGGGAGCGAGGAAGAGGTAACCGCCAGGCCGGAACCAGACGTTGATGCCGAGGTCGACGGCGAAGCGGCGGCAGAGCGCCAGCGAGCGGAGCGCCAGCTTCACCATGTCGGGCGTCGACCACTGTGCCCGCACCCCGCCGCCGTTGCGCCCCGAGGCGCCGGCGTTCAGGTAGGCCTGATCGAGCACCAGCACGTCGCGCCGCCCGCGCCTGGCCAACTCGTAGGCCAGCGACAAGCCGAGGATGCCGCCGCCGATGACCACCACCTCGGCCCGCTCCGGGAGCGGCAGCAGCGCACCTGGTCCGGGCGGGCGGGGCGGCGCCTCGGGCGGGACCCCCTCGGCGCCGGCCGGTAGCCCGGCCGGATCGAGGGCGGCCAGGGTGGCGAGGGTGGTTGGTTGGCTGGGCGGACGGGCCGTGAAGGGGGCGATCTCGCCCGGCGTGGCGCCGAGCCGGAGCAGCTCGCGCGCCACCAGCGTGAGACAGCTCTTCCCCTGGCAGGGGCCGGTGCCGAAGCCGGTGTAGCGCTTCACCGACTCCATGTCGCGGTGGCCGCCGGCGAAGGCGCGGCGCACCTCCTCGAGCGAGACGTCCTCGCAGGCGCAGAGCAGGGTCTTACCCACGGGCGGCCTCTCCGGCGCGGCGTCCCGCCTCGGCGGCGGTGGCGGCGTCCACGGCGCCGGTCACCTCGCCGGCCGCGAAGAGCTGGGGCACCGCGGTGCGTCCGGCGGCGTCGGCGAGGACGGCGAAGGCCTGGGCGGCGGCGTCGAAGGCGACCGGGGCGCCGAGCAGCCGGGCCAGATCGGTGGCCGGCGCCGGCGGCTGGACCACCGCCACCGTGTCGCAGGGGATCTCGCCTCCCCGGCCGTCGGCCAGGGCCCGGACCCGGGCTCGCCCCAGGGCGCGGGCCGCCTGCTCCAGGCGCGCCACCGACATTCCCGCGCCGCTGAGCCGCGCCGCGAGCGCCTCGGCCTCCTGGCCGCGCCCCAGCACCGCCACGCGCCGGCCCGGCACGGTGCCGTGCTCGGCAAGGGCCACCGCCAGCCCGCGTCCCCAGAAGATGCCGGGCCGATCGCCGTCCTCGATCCCGGCCGGCACCGCCGTACCGCCGGCGCAGAGCAGCACGCGGGTGGGCCGGATGAGCCGCGGCCGGGCCGGCGCGCCGCGCTGGTGGACCAGCGCCAGCACCGAGCCGCCGTCGCGCCAGAGGCCGAGCACCGGGGCGTCGAGCGCAAGTTCGCCACCCGCGGCCACCACCCGCGCCTCGACCCGGCTCGCCTGCGTGAGCGGCGGCTCCCCTGGCAGCTGGTACCGGCAGCGGAGCCGCCCGCCGGGGCGCGGCTCGGCGTCGGCCAGCAGGACCCGGCGGCCGGCCTCCGCTAGCGCCTCGGCGGCGCCGAGCCCGGCCGGTCCAGCGCCGATCACCAGCGCGTCGAAGGTCTCCTCCCGCGGCGTCGCCGGCGAGGGATGGGCTGCGTCGGGGAGGCGGCCCATCCCGGCCAGCCGGCGGGAGAAGGCGACCATGGCCCGGTTGACCAGCAGGCTCGAGGTGCCGAGGTGGTGGTGGTCGAGGCCGCCGGGGGTGGCGAGGTCGATGAGGCCGAGCAGGTCATGGCCAGCGGTCGGCAGGGCGTGCTGGGTCTCGACCACCAGCCCGTCGGAGCAGGGGGTCTGGCAGGCGCGCAGGTTGGGCAGGCCGTCGACGCGCACCAGGCAGGAGTGGCAGCTGCCGGCGAGGCAGAAGGGGCCGCGAGGACGATGGTACTTGGCGCTCCGCGCCAGCAGCGGTCGCCCCGCCGAGACCAGGGCGGTGGCGATCGGCTCTCCGGCGCGGGCCGGCACGGCGCGGCCGTCCACCAGGATGGTGCAGTCTGGGCTGAAGCGCGGATCGGGGAGGCGGGGCATGGGTGCGGTCGGGTTCGGTCTCGGGCCGCGGGGCGGCGGCGCTGGGAGGATATCCCCGGGCGCCCTCCGGCGGCGACAGAAAGCAGGGGCGGTTATGTTCCCGTCCAGTGCCCCACCCCAGGCGAGATCACGTGACGAGAGAGCCGCGACCGAAGCGAGGCGTCTCGCATGAGGCGGGGAACTGATGTCGGTCCTCTTCGTCTTCGTCGACGGCGTCGGCGCCGGGCGGCCGGACCCGGCCGTCAACCCGCTGGCCCGCGAACCGTTCCTGCTCTCGCGCTTCGAGGACGGGAGCGGCGCGCCGCTCCCCGGCGGGGGCCGGGCCGGGCTGGCCGACGCCCGGCTCGGGGTGGAGGGGCGCCCCCAGTCGGCGACCGGTCAGACCACCATCCTCACCGGTGAAAATGCGCCGGTGCTCCTCGGCAAGCACCTGCTCGGCTTCCCCAACCCGCGGCTGCGGGAGCTGCTGGAGCGGCGCTCCATCTACCGGCGGCTGGCCGAGGCGGGCCGGCGGGCGGTCTTCGCCAACGCCTACCCGGTCGCCTACCTGCGCGCGCTAGGCTTCCCGGTCGAGGGCGAGCCTGAGTTCAGCTTGCCCCGGCGCGTTCGCGCCTCGGCGACCACCGTGGCCTTCGCCGCCGGCGGCGGCGCTTTCCGCACCTTCGCCGACGCCCGGGCCGGGCGGGGGCTCACCCACGACCTGACGGCGCGGCGGGCCGAGGAGCTGGGGCTGCGGCTGCCGCGGCGCACCCCCGAGGAGGCGGCCGAGATCTTCCTCGGCCTCGCGGTCGGGGCCGACTTCGCCGCCTTCGAGTTCTTCGAGACCGACCAGGCCGGCCACGCCCGCTCCATGGAGCGGGGGCTCGACGCCCTCACCCGGCTCGACCGCTTCCTGCGGACGCTGGTGGCCGGGCTGGGGCCGGAACAATCACTCGTGGTGACGAGTGACCACGGCAACCTCGAGGATCTCGGCACGCGAAACCACACCCTGGCCCGCGTCCCGGTGCTCGGCTTCGGCCCTGCCGCCGCCCGCGTCGAGGCGGTCGAGGACCTGACCGGGGTGGCGCCGCTGCTGCTCGAGCTGGCCGGGCTTGCCCCGTGACGCCCGGGGAAGGTAGGACCAAGCCGTGCGTCTCCTCCCGATCCTGCTCCTCGCGCTGGCCGCCGGCTGCGCGCCGCGCCTCTCCGGGGAGGCGACCCCGCGCCGCGAGACCATCCACGTCGGCGAGGCCCGGGTCGAGCTGGTCTCCTGGCCCGAGGACGCCCGCGCCGCCCGGCAGGTGGCCCGGGCCGTCGCCGTGGCCCTGCCGCGCACGGCCCGCTGGGGCGGGCTCGACGCGCCGATCACCATCACCATCCACCCGACCCACGCCGGGCTGGAGGCGGCGGCCCGCCGCCCCGGCTACGAGTGGCTGCGCGCCTGGGCCCGCTACGGCACCATCGACCTGCAGTCGCCGTCAACCTGGAGGATCTTTGGCGCCAGCGACGCCCAGGTGGTCGAGCTGCTCACCCACGAGCTCACCCATTGCGTCATGTACCAGCGCGCCGCCGCCGAGTGGACCTGGTCGCTCAAGGGGATCCCGCTCTGGTTCCGCGAGGGGATGGCCAGCGTCACCGCCGGGCAGGGGGCCCGGCGCGGCTCGCTGGAGGGGCTCTGGAGCTTCTACGAGCAGGGGCTGGCGGCCGACGGGGCCGGCGACGGCGAGGCCGGGCGCGGCGCGGCCCGGGTCCGACTGGCCCGGGGCCAGCGCTCCGAGGGCGACCCGCTCGGCGATCCCGAGCCGCTCTACCAGGAGCGTTCGGAGGTGGTCTACGGCGCCGCCCACCACGCCTTCAGCTTCCTGGTGGAGCGCTACGGCGAGGGGCGGGTGCGGGAGACCCTGGAGCGGATGCGGGGCGGCGCGGTCTTCTCGCGCGCCTTCCAGGAGAGCTTCGGGCTCGCCGAGGCCGACTTCGGCGCCGACTTCCGGCGCTACGTGCTCTGGCAGGGGTGGCGGCACGGTGAGTAGCGGGGCCGAGGTGGCCCGTCGCCGAGCCGGCCGCTCACTCCTCGTCGGGGTCGCTGGGGCGCCGCACCACCGAGGCGACCAGCCAGAGCCGGTCCCCGTAGGCCTGCTCGGCGCAGATCCAGAGCCGGACCGGCTCGCCGCCCACGCTGGCCGTCGACCCCGACTCGGGCCCCCAGATCCACTCCCGCGCCGCGGCGCCGCCGCCGGTGCGTGGCTCACCCGGGGTGCCGGAGAGCAGCTGCGCCGCCACCAGGGCGGGGCGGGCTGGCTCGGCCGCCACCAGCTCGACCTGCGTCACCCGCCCGTCGAGATCGGTCTCGAGGCGGGCCACCGCCAGCACCGAGTCACCCATCGTGAAGGCCAGGTCCGGCTCGGAGAGGTCGAGGTTGAGAAGCCGACGCAGCTCGGCGTCGAGCGCGACCGGCTCGGACCAGGCCCGCCAGCCGTTGAGCGTGAAGGCGGCCAGCGCCTCGCGGCGCGAGCGCAGCAACAGGTCGGCGAGGCGGGGCAGCCGCAGCGCGCTCATGGATGGGCCTCCAGGGCCGGGTGGATCTGCCAGGGGGAGGGTAGCGCCGGGCCGCGCTCCAGCTCCTGCCTGATGGCGTCGAGGACGGCGAGCCGGGGATCTGTGGCGGCGAGGGAGAGCGGGAGCAGGGCGGCGATCACCGCATCTGGTTAACACGCCTGCCCACGGCGCGCCCGGGCGCGGTAGGCTCGACTCACCGTGGAGTCCTTCGGCAGGTACAGGCTCATCTCACCACTCGCCTCGGGCGGGATGGCCGAGATCTGGCGCGCCGAAGCCGACGGGCCCGCTGGGGTGCGCCGCGAGGTGGCGCTCAAGCTGGTGCGCGGCGCTCCGGGCGCCGCCGGTGACTTCGCCAGCATGCTGGTGGAGGAGGCGCGCCTGGCGTCCCGGCTCAACCACGCCAACCTGGTGCAGGTCATCGAGCTGGTGGAGCAGGGCGGGCGCTTCGCGCTGGTCATGGAGCTGGTGCGAGGCCGCGATCTGGGCCGGGTCATGGAGCGCTGCCGCGAGCTGGGGGTGCGCCCCGGCCTGGCCCGCGCCGTCCAGGTCGGCGTCGACGTGGCCAAGGCGCTGGCACACGCGCACCGCCTCGTCGTCGACGGCCAGATGGTCGGCCTGGTCCATCGCGACGTCTCCCCCCACAACATCCTGGTCTCCTACGAGGGCGAGGTGAAGCTGGCCGACTTCGGCATCGCCCGGGCCACCAGCCGGCTCGACCTGACCGACCCGGGCACCGTGAAGGGGAAGCTCGCCTACATGGCGCCTGAGCAGGCGCGAGGCCAGCCGCTCGACGGTCGGGCCGACGTCTTCGCCCTCGGCGTGGTGCTCTGGGAACTCTGCGCTGGACGGCGGCTCTTCGCCCGCGAGAACCAGGCGGCCACGCTGGCGGCCCTGCTCGACGCCGCTCCGGTCGGTCCGCCCTCGGCCTGGAACGAGGCCATCACGCCGGCCCTAGACGCCGTCATCCTCGGCGCGCTGGAGCGCGACCCGGCGCGGCGGACCGGCTCGGCCGAGGCGCTGCGGGCGGCGCTGGCGGCGCAGTGGCTCGAGCTGGCGCGCCATGACTCCGAGCACGACCTGCGCGACCTGATGCTGCGGCTCTGGCCCGACGGCGGCCTTCCAGCCATGGCTGCCGAGCCGACCGCGTTGCGCCCGACCCCGTCGCCGGGTCCGCCACCCCCGGCACCGCCGCCCCAGGTCGCCGCCATGGAGGCCACCGTGCTGGCCCGGTCCGGGCGGCTGCGCCGCCGGAGGGCGATGACGGTGCTGCTGGCGGCGGCGGTGCTGGCGGCCTGGGGCTGGCACCGGCTGGCGGTGCGGCCGGACCAGGCCAGTGGCGCCGCGGACGTGGTGGTGGGCGAACCACCCAGCGCCGGCTACGGCCTCTGGACCCTGCCCGGCGAGGAGGCCGCGCTGGCCGGGCGTGGCGAGGGACTGGTGCGGGTCCACGTCGTCCCCTGGGCGGTGATCCAGGTCGATGGCGTCACCGTCGGCGAGACGCCCCAGGAGCTGAGGCTGAGCGCCGGCACGCACCGGCTGCGCGCCGAGCACCCGGCGCTCGGCGCCGCCGAGTTCGAGATCGCCGTGGTGGCTGGGCGTCGCCAGCTCTGGCGCCCCGCGCTGAAACGCTGAGGCGCTGAGTCGCGTCGCCGAGGTCGCGCAGCCGAGCTCGAGGTCGCCGTGGTGGCGGGGCGTCGCCAGCCCTGGCGCCCCGCGCCGAGACGCTGAGACGCTGAGGCGCGTAGCCAAGGTCGCGCCGTTGAGGTCGCGCCGTTGAGGTCGCGTCCCGGCTGCAGCGCTGGTCCGTCGTCGCGGCGTCGCGCACGCACCTCCCTTCATCACGGCACACCCGTGCCGCCCCTCTGGGGCCGGAGGCACGGTTGCCGGTTGACGAACTCCACTCAATCCACTATCTTTGAAATCAAGTTTTCCAACTGAGATTTTCAAGCGATGGATCCAATGGATTTCCTGAGCGACGACGAGATGGGACGGCTGGAGCGCGAGCGCTCGGGAGGGATCACGGCCGGTGAAGTGGTCCGCCTCTTCGAGGCGCGCGGGGCGCGGCTATCGGCCTCGACGTTCCGGAAGTACGTCCAGCTCGGGCTCCTGCCGCGCAGCCGGAGGGTGGGGCGCAAGGGCAAGCACTCCGGCTCGACCGGGCTCTACCCGGTGGCGGTGGTGCGCCGCATCGCGCTCATCAAGCGGATGATGGCCGAGGGCTACACGGTCGCCGACATTCGCGGCAGCTTCGTGGCGGTTCGGAACCGCATCGAGGACGTCGAGCAGGGGCTGGCCGAGCTGGTGGCGGCCATCGCAGTCAAGGCGAGGGCGCACCCGCGCAAGCGGCAGTTCGAGGCGGAGCTGGGCAGGGCCGAGCGCGAGGCGCGCGCGGTGTTTCGGAGGCTGGAGAGGGTGGGCGGTGCGGTCACGACGATCGGGGCGGCGGAGGCCGCCGGATCACGTGGCCCGGGCGCGGGGGCCGCGCTCGTCGGCATGTGACAGTGGGCGCCGCTCGTGGCGCAACGGTGGTGGATGGGGGGGGGCGGGGATGAGCGAGGCCAAGCGCAGTGAAGTGCAGGAACCGGTGATGGGGCCGGACCAGGGCGAAGTCGACGGGGTGCGCCAGCGGTCCAAGACCATGTCGCGCAAGGAGATCGCGCGCGACCTGCGCCGGCAGCGCCAGTCCGGGGTGCTCGACCCGGAACTCGACGGGGTGATGCGGGAGATCGAACTCAACCGCCCGCACGCGCGGGCCGAGTGCGCCACGGGGCCGCGCCCCTGCATGTTCATCTCCTGCAAGCACCACCTCTACCTGGACGTCAACCCGACCACCGGGTCGATCAAGCTCAACTTCCCGGACAAGGAGGTCTGGGAGATGGGCGAGACCTGCGCCCTCGACGTGGCCGACCGTGGCGGAATCACGCTCGAGGAGGTCGGGGCCATCATGAACCTGACCCGGGAGAGGATCCGCCAGGTCGAGACCCGCGGGCTGCTCAAGCTCCGGTCCATGGTCGACGACGAACCCCGCGCCAACGACCCGGTCCTGGGCGGTCGCGACGGCCACTGAACGGCGGGGCCGGCGCCCTTGGGGTGCGCCCGCCTGCCGCGGGCGCGCCGCGCATCCTCCTTGAATCCCCCGCACGCGGCTGGTAAACGGGGCCTCCTTCCCGGGAGGAATCCATGGTCCGCCGCGCGCTGCTTTCGGTCTCCGACAAGACCGGTCTCATCCCCTTCGCGAAGCGCCTCGCCGCCCTCGGCGTCGAGCTGCTCTCCACCGGCGGCACCCAGAAAGCCCTGGCCGAGGCCGGAGTCCCGGTCACCTCGGTGGGAGACTTCACCCAGGCCCCGGAGATCCTCGGCGGGCGGGTCAAGACGCTCCACCCCCGCGTCCACGGCGGCATCCTCTACCGGCGCGGGCTGGCCTCCGACGAGGCCGACGTCAAGGCCCGGGACATCCCGCCCATCGACCTGGTGGTGGTCAACCTCTACCCCTTCCGCGAGGCGGTGGCGGCCGGCAAGGCCTTCGACGAGTGCGTCGAGGAGATCGACATTGGCGGCCCGGCCATGGTCCGCAGCGCGGCCAAGAACTCGGGCCACGTCGGCGTGGTGGTCGACCCGGCCGACTACCCGCGGGTCGCCGCCGAGCTTGAGGCCGGCCAGGCCCTCTCCGGCCCCACCCGCTTCGACCTGATGAAGAAGGCCTTCGCCCACACCGCCGCCTACGACGCCGCCATCAGCGAGTACCTGACCGCGCGCGGCAGCACCGACGCGGCGCCGCTCCACTTCCCGGGCACCCTGGGCGCGGTATTCACCAAGGTCCAGGACCTCCGCTACGGAGAGAACCCGCACCAGGCCGGCGCCCTCTACCGGGCCGGGCGCGAGCCGGAGGAGCCGACCGTGGCCTTCGCCGCGATCCTCCAGGGCAAGGAGCTCTCCTACAACAACCTCCTCGACCTCGACGCGGCGCTCGCCAACCTGAAGGAGTTCGACGAGACGGCCGCCGTCATCATCAAGCACAACACCCCCTGCGGCGTGTCGCTGGGAGCCACGCTGGCCGAGGCCTTCGCCCGCGCCCGGGCCTGCGACCCGGTCAGCGCCTTCGGCGGCATCGTGGCCCTCAACCGCCCGGTCGACGAGGCGGCGGCCAGGGAGCTGACCGATCTCTTCCTCGAGTGCGTCATCGCCCCGGCCTACGAGCCCGCGGCCCGGGCCCTGCTCGGCGCCAAGAAGAACCTGCGGCTGCTCGAGTCGCCCCGCCTCGGCCAGCCGGGCGGCACCTGGCGCCGCCGCCCCGAGGAGGCCCGCGAGCTCCGCTCCATCACCGGTGGCCTGCTGGTGATGGACCGCGACCTCGGCGCGGTTCGGCGCGAGGACTGCAAGGTGATGACCAGGCGGGCCCCGACCGAGGCGGAGTGGAGGAACCTGCTCTTCGCCTGGAAGGTGGTGAAGCACGTCAAGTCGAACGCCATCGTCTTCGCCAGCGGGGACCGGACCGTGGCCATCGGCGGCGGCCAGACCAGCCGCGTCGAGTCGGTCAAGACCGCGGTGATGAAGGCCCAGTTGCCGGTGCGCGGCTCCTGCGTCGGCTCCGACGCCTTCTTCCCGTTCGCCGACGGCGTCGAGGAGATCATCAAGGCCGGCGCCACCGCCATCATCCAGCCGGGCGGCTCCATGCGCGACGCCGAGGTGGTGGCGGCCGCCGACGCCGCCGGGATCGCCATGGTGGCGACCGGGCTGAGGCACTTCCGGCACTGACGCGCGGGCCCGACCTGTTCGCCGCACTCCTCGCCCAGGGGCTGGCCCTCGGCTTCTCCGCCTCGGCCTCGCCCGGCCCGTTCCAGGCGCTGCTGCTGGAGCGGGCGGCACGGCTCGGCCCGCGCCGTGCCCTGCATCTCTCACTGGTGCCGCTGGTCTCGGATCCGCCGGTCATCGCCGCCTGCCTCTTCGCCCTGACCGGCCTGCCCGGCGGCCTGCTGCGACTGCTCTCGGCGGCCGGCGGGGCCCTGCTGATCTTCCTCGGCGTCGCGACGCTGCGCGGCCTCTGGCGAGAGCGGCCCGGCGCGGTGGAGGCCGGCGGCCGGGCCGCGGCGCCGCAGCCGGGAGGCTTCTGGCGGGCGGTGCTGGTCAACCTGCTCAACCCGAACGCCTGGATCTTCTGGAGCCTGGTGGGCGGGCCCATCCTGGCCGGCACGGTGCGAGGCGCGGCAGACCAGCCGTTCGCCTTCCTGGGCGGGTTCTACCTCTCTCTCACCGCCACCAACGCGGCCACGGTGCTGGTCTTCGGCTCCGTGGGGCGGCTCGGGCCGCGCGCATCACGCACCCTGGGCGGACTCTCGGCCATCGCCTTCCTGGCGCTCGGCCTGGCACAGCTCTGGCGCAGCGCCGGCTGAATGCGTCTGGCCCGATCCCTGCCGCGGCGCCGCTGCCTCCGCGCCAGTTTAGACTGAAGTCCCGAATTGGTAATCGCGCAGCCGATCGTTCTCTCAGTGGATTTGGGCCAGGTCGCTGCGGCTGTTCTGGCTACACTGGGAATCCTGCGATTCGTTCACGGCCAGTGGATCAGAAAATGAGGCGCAAGGCAAGTTCCGGCGGCATTGTAGACATGTAGCGATCAACGAAAAGCTGAGGAAATGCGAGGTTGCGTTCTCTCGCCGCGGAACTTCAGTTTAGACGGTGTGCCGCGCCGGCTCCCCGCGCGCCACCCGCTCGATCTCCTCGACCACCATGAGGGCCATGGCGCTCCTCGTCTCTCGCGTCCCCGAGCCGAGGTGCGGCGTCAGGACCACGTTCTCGAGCTCGAGGTAGGCCGGTGGCACATTCGGCTCGTCGCGGTAGACGTCGAGGCCGGCGGCTGCGAGCCGGCCGCTGCGGAGCGCCTCGGCCAGCGCCGCGTCGTCGACCACCGCCCCGCGGGCGGTGTTGACGAGGATGGCCCCCGGCTTGAGTAGCGCCAGCCGCTCCCGCGAGAGCAGCCCCTCGGTGGCCGGCGTGCGCGGCAGGTGGAGCGACACCAGGTCGGCCTCGGCCAGCAGCGCCTCCAGCGGCATGCGACGGGCTCCGGGGAAGGGGACCTCTCGCGGCGAGGTGTAGGCGAGCCGAAGCCCGAGCCCGGCGGCGCGCCGGGCCACGGCCTGTCCGATGCGGCCGAAGCCGATCAGCCCCAGCAGTTTTCCGTCGAGGCCGCCGCCGAGCAGCAGCGCCGGGTCGACCGCGGTCCAGCCGCCGCGCCGGATTAGCCGGTCGCCTTCGACGACCCGCCGCGAGGCGGCCAGCATCAGCGCGATGGCGTGCTCGGCCGTCGCCTCGGTGACCACGCCGGGCGTGTTGGTGACCAGCAGGCCGCGCCGGCGGCAAGCCTCGAGGTCGAGGTGGTCGACGCCAACCCCGTAGGAGGCGAGGTGGCGCAGCCGCGGCAGGCCGGCCAGGAGCGGCTCGTCGACCCGGTCGATGTAACTGGTCACCAGCACCTCGGCGTGGCGCGCCGCCTCGAGCAGGGCGGGGCGTGGCGCCGGGCTCGGCCCCCCGCCGCGAAGCTCGAAGCGGGAGGCCAGGCGGTCGAAGTGTCCGCCGGGGAGGGCGCGCACCTGGTAGAGGATCGGCTTCGGGCTGGTCGAGGAGGTGGCCATGCTCCTGCCCTACCGCCGACCCGACACCCGAAGCAAGCTCTCCGCACCGGTGCCGGGAATGAGGTAAGTTCCAGCCCGCATGCGCATCCTCGTCGTCGGCTCGGGCGGCCGTGAGCACGCCTTGGCCTGGAAGCTCTCCCAGTCTCCGCTGGTCCGCGCCCTTTTCGCGGCGCCCGGCAACCCCGGCCTCGGCCGGCTGGCCACGCTGGTCCCGCTCAAGGCCGACGACCTCGAGGGACTGACCGCCTTCGCCGTCCGCGAGAAGATCGATCTGGTGGTGGTCGGCCCGGAGGCGCCGCTGGTGGCCGGCCTCGTCGATCGGCTCGAGGCCGCCGGCATCCTCGCCTTCGGCCCCAGCGCCGGCGCCGCCCGCATCGAGGGCTCCAAGGCCTTCGCCAAGGAAGTGATGGTGGCGGCCGGGATCCCGACCGCTGAGTACGCCACCTTCACCGAGCCGGACGGCGCGCTGGCCTGGGCCCGTCAGCGCGGCGGGCAGGTGGTGGTCAAGGCCGACGGCCTCGCCGCCGGCAAGGGCGTGGTGGTCTGCGCCTCGCTGGACCAGGCCGAGGAGGCCATCCGCGAGATCCTGGTGGAGCGCATCCACGGCGCCGCCGGGGCCACCTTGCTGCTCGAGGAGAAGCTGACCGGCCCCGAGGCCTCCTGCATCGCCTTCACCGATGGTTCGCGGGTGCGGATGCTGCCGGCCGCCCAGGACCACAAGCGGATCTTCGACGGCGATGGCGGCCCCAACACCGGCGGCATGGGGGCCTTCTGCCCCACGCCCACGGTCTCCGACGCGCTGCTGGCCGAGATCGAGCGGACCGTGCTCCTGCCAGCGGTGCGCGAGCTGGCGAGGCGAGGCCACCCCTTCCGTGGCGCCCTGTACGCCGGCCTGATGCTGACGCCGAAGGGGCCCCGGGTCCTCGAGTTCAACGCCCGGCTCGGCGACCCCGAGACCCAGCCCATCCTGATGCGGCTGCGAGGCGACCTGGTGCCGGCCTTGCTGGCGGTGGCCCGCGGCGACCTCTCCGGCGTCACCCTCGACTTCGACCCACGCGCCTCGATCGGCGTGGTGGTCGCGGCCGAGGGCTACCCGGGCAAGGTCACCAGCGGCGACCCCATTCGCGGCCTCGACACCGAGCTGGCGGCCGACCAGCAGCTCTTCCAGGCCGGGACCGCGGCCGGGCCGGACGGGCAGGTGGTCACGGCGGGTGGACGGGTGCTGACCGTCTGCGCGCTCGGCGCCAGCCACGCCGAGGCCATGAAGCGGGCCTACGCGGCGGTCGGCACGGTCTCGTTCCGCGGCATGCAGTTCCGCAAGGACATCGGGGGTAGCGCATGACCACCAGGGTGCTCATCCTCATGGGATCCGACTCCGACTGGGAGGTGATGTCAGAGGCGAAGAAGGCGCTCGACGAGCTCGGCATCGGGGTCGAGGTCCACGTCTCCAGCGCCCACCGGACCCCGGCGCGGACCGGCACGCTGGCCCGCGAGGCGGCCGGGCGCGGCATCCAGGTGATCATCTGCGGCGCCGGCGCGGCGGCCCACCTGGCCGGCGTGGTGGCGGCCGAGAGCGAGCTGCCGGTGCTGGGGGTGCCGCTGGCGTCGAGCGACCTGAAGGGGCTCGACGCGCTGCTGGCGACGGTACAGATGCCGGCCGGGGTGCCGGTCGGGACCCTGGCCATCGGCAAGGGTGGGGCCCGCAATGCCGGCCTGCTGGCGGCGCGCATCATCGCTCGCGGCGACCCGGCGCTGGCGGAGAGGGTCCGCTCCGCCCGCGTCCGGATGGCCAGCGACGTCGAGGCCAAGGACGCGGCGCTGCAAGCGAAGCTGAAGTAGTGCATGGGGCTGCTGGAGCGCTACCTCGCCAAGGAGATCCTGCTGCCCTTCCTGGCGGCGCTGCTCTTCCTGACCCAGCTCCTGCTCATGACGCAGATCCTGGCGCGGGCCGACATCCTTTTCGGCGCCGGCGTCACCGCGCTCGACATCGCCGGAATCGTCGCTTCGCTGCTCCCCCACCTGCTCGGCTTCGTCATGCCGGTCTCCTTCCTGCTCGGCGCCATCGTTGGCGTCGGGCGGCTGGCCGAGGACCGCGAGGTGATGGCCATCGGCGCCGCCGGCCTCTCGCCGGCCAGGCTGGTGCGGGTGCCGCTGGCCATCGGGGCGGTGGTGGCCGCCATCGGCCTCTGGTTCTCGGTCTCGGTGGAGCCGGCCGGGCTGCGCGAGGCGCGGCTGCGCTTCAACGAGCTCATCAAGCGCAACCTGACCGCCAACGTCCGTGCCGGCACCTTCTTCGAGGAGATCCCTGGCTACACCGTCTTCGCCGCGCGGGTCGGCCCGGACGGCTGGGGAGACGTGCTCATCAGCGACCGCTCCGACCCGTCGGCCCCGGTGCTGGCCCTGGCCAAGCGCGGCAAGCTCGAGCCGGTCGGCTCCGAGGAGGAGATGCGGCTGGTCCTGGCGCAGGGTGAGCTCCACCGCGAGGAGGCAGGCGGCGAGGAGTACGTGCGCGCCACCTTTCGCACCGCCGGGTTGACCCTGGGGGTCGGCACCGCGCTCACCGACCGCAACGCGCTCTCCGGCTCGACCAAGGAGATGACGCAGGCCGAGTTGGCCGAGGCGTCGGCACCCGGCCAGGTGCGGACCCCGGCGCAGGCCCGGGCCTTTCAGGCGGCCTACCACCGCCGGCTGGCGGCGCCGTTGGCGGTGATCGCCTTCGCGCTCATGGCGGTGCCCCTGGCCGCCATGCGGCGTGGGGGGCGGGCCGCGGCCATCGGCGCCAGCATCGGCGCGGTGCTGGCCCAGTACCTGCTGCTGCGGGCCGGCGAGGTGCTGGCGCAGCGCGGGACGCTCCCGCCCGCGCTGGCGCTCCAGGTCGGCAACGCGGTGATGATCGCGGTGGGGCTGGGGCTCTGCTGGGTGCTGGATCGGCGCGGCCCCGGGGTGGTCCGGTGATCCTGCCCCGCTACATCGGCATGAAGACCTGGCTCGCCTCCCTGGCCGCCTTCAGCGGCGTCATCACCATCTTCATGGCCGTGGACATCGTCGAAAACGCCGGTGGCTTCGCCGGACCGGGTTGGTTCCTGGCGGCGCTCGAGCTCTACGCCAACAAGGCGGCGGTGGTGGCCCACCTGGTGGCTCCCGCGGCGCTGTTGCTCGGCGCCACCATCGCCGTGAGCGGCCTGCGCCAGACCCGCGAGTGGGTCGCGATGCGGTCGGTCGGCCTCGGCCCTTGGCGCATGGCCGGGCCGGTGCTGGCGGCTGTGGGGCTGGCCTCGCTGGGGTCGGTGCTGTTCCACGAGGTCTGGGGTGTCAAGGCGGCCCAGCGCGCCGAGGAGATCCAGGTGACCCGCTTCGCGCGCGGCGGTGCCTACCGGCGCTGGCAGGCGACGCAGCAGCCCAAGCGCTGGTTCCGCGGAGCCGATGGCCGGCACGTCTACCACCTGCGCGGGGTCCTGCCCGGCGGCGGCTTCGAGCGGGTCACGGTGCTGGAGTTGAGCGACGAGTTCCAGCTCACCCGGCGCATCGACGCAGGGAAGATGGAGCCGGCCGAGGGCGGCGCCTGGAGGCTGGCCGACGTCGAGGAGCGGACCTTCTCGTCGCGGGGCGGGACCTTCGCGAAGGCCGAGTCGCGCCTGGTCCGTTTCGAGGAGCCGCCTGGCTCCTTCGACCTGCGGCCGGGCCGCCCCTCGCAGATGTCGCTCCCGGTGCTGGGCGAGCAGATCGAGCTTCGGCGGCGGCTCGGCCAGCCCTTCGCGGACTTCGCCCTCGAGCGGGCCAACCGGGTCGCCTACCCGTTCGCGGCCGTCTCCGGGGCGCTGCTGGCGGTGGGGCTGGCGCTCCGGCGAAACCGCCGCGGCCACCTCGCCACGGCCCTGCTCGAGGCGGTAGGTATCTCGCTGGCGCTCTGGGCTGCCCAGGCGGTCTGTCTCGGGCTGGGACTCTCCGGGCGGCTGCCGTCGATGCTGGCGGCCTGGCTGCCCAACGCGATCTTTCTCGCGGCCGGGGCGCTGGCGGTGCGCCGGACCTCGTGAGTGGCGCGGCCGGTCCGGCCGCCCTGCTGGCGGCGCGGGTGGCCGAGGCGGCCGCCACGCTGCGGCGCGGCGGAGTGATCGCCTACCCGACCGAGACTTTCTACGGGCTGGGCGCGCTCGCCTCCTGCGGCGAAGCGGTGGAGCGGCTGGTCAGGGCCAAGGAGCGGCCGGACGGCAAGCCGCTGCCGCTGTTGGGTGCCGTCCTGGCCCAGCTCGAGGTGGTGGCCTGCTTCTCGCCGCTGGCCTACCGGCTGGCGGCCGCCTTCTGGCCGGGGCCGCTCACCTTGGTGCTCCCGGCCCGTCCAGGCCTCCATCCGGCCATCCTCGCCGGCGGCACCTCGGTGGGCGTTCGTGTCACCAGCGGCGAGCTGGCGGCGGCGCTGGCCCGGGCGGCCGGCGGCGCGCTGGTGGCGACCAGCGCCAACCGGTCGGGCCAGCCACCCCCCGTCACCCCCGAGGAACTCGACCCGGCGCTGCGGGCGCGGCTCGACGGCCTGCTCGACGGAGGGGGCACGCCGGGCGGGCCGCCCAGCACGGTGGTGGAGGTGGCGGAGCATCGGCTCACGCTGCTGCGGGCCGGGGCGGTGCCGCTCGAGGCGCTGCTCGCGGTTGCCGGTCACGGGGTGGCGTAGAGGAAGCCTTGCGCCGGCGCGAGGCCTGTTCTAGCGTCCCCCGCCCGATGGCCGAGATCGTCCCGTTCCGCGGCATCCGCTACACCGCCACCCGCGGCCGGCCGCTCGGCCAGCTGCTGGCGCCGCCCTACGATCAGATCTCCCCGGCGCTGCGCGACGAGCTGCTGCGCCGCAGCTCCTCCAACGTCGTCCACATCACGCTGGGTGACGATCGGCCCGGTGACACGCCGGCCTTCAACAAGTACACACGCGCCGCCGAGGCCTGGCAGGCCTGGCAGGCCGACGGCACGCTGGCCACCGACCCGGCCCCGGCCATCTACCCGCTGGAGCAGAGCTTCTGGGCCCCCGATGGCCGCCAGCTGATCCGGCGCGGCTTCATGGCGGCGGTCCGGCTCCACGAGTTCTCGGAGGGGATCATCGTCCCGCACGAGAAGACGCTGGTGGGTCCCAAGGCCGATCGGCTCGCCAACCTCCAGACCGTCAAGGCCAACCTCTCGCCGCTGCTCGGCCTCTACGCCGACGACGCCGGCGCCACGGCCGCGACGCTGGGGCAGGCCATGCAGGGCGAGCCGGTGGCCGAGACCGACTCCGACGACGGCGTCCACCACCGGGTCTGGCGCACCGGGGAGCCGGCGCTGGTCGAGCGGATCCAGGCGCTGGTGCGGAACCAGCGCATCATCATCGCCGATGGCCACCACCGCTACGAGACCGCGCTTCTCTACCGGCGCCTCCTGCAGGCGGAGCACCCTTCGCTCCCCGAGGGCGGCGGCCACCACTACGTCCTCATGTTCCTCTGTCCCATGAGCGATCCGGGGCTGGTCATCTACCCGACCCACCGGCTGCTCTTCGGGCTCAAGGAGCACTCGCTGGCGGCCCTCCTGCCGCGCCTGGAGAAGTACTTCCAGGTCCAGCTGGTGGAGGAGAGCCTGCGCAAGGCGGTGGGGCGGGCCTGGGCGGTGGCCCGGCTCGGAGAGCACGCCGGCAAGGCCACCTCCTTCCTGATGGTCTCGGCCGAGGACCAGCGTGCCCGCATCCTCACCCTGCGCGACGACGCCGACTTCTCCGACACCGCGCTCCCGGCCAACCGGACGCTGCGGGCCCTCGACGTCACGGTGCTCCACGCCGTGCTCTTCCAGTCCCTGCTCGGCCTCTCGCCGCGCTCGCAGGAGAACGAGGAGAACCTCACCTACGTCCGCGACGCCGGCGAGGCGGTCAACCGTGTCCTCTCCGGCGAGCACCAGCTCGGCTTCCTCCTCAACCCGACCCCCATGTGGCAGGTCGAGGCGGTGGGCGACGCCGGCGAAACCATGCCGCAGAAGAGCACGCTCTTCGCCCCCCGCCTGCCGAGCGGGCTGGTGATGCGGGCCATCGACCCGCGCCAGCCACCATAGTGCCAGCCGCCGGGTGGCACTTCGCCACGGTCCCGGGGGGCGCTCCCGCCTTTCCCGCCGCGTCTGGTTGGGCTAGATATCCTAGCCATGCCCTTTCCTCAGCAACGCCCTCGCCGCCTGCGCCGCACCGAGGCGCTGCGCCGCCTGGTCCGCGAGACGGTGCTGGCCCCCGACGACCTGGTCTGGCCGCTCTTCGCCGTCCCGGGGACGAAGGTGCGCAACGCCGTGAAGAGCATGCCCGGGGTCTTCCAGACCTCGGTCGACGAGCTGGTGGCCGAGGCGCAGGCCGGATACGAGGCCGGGGTCCGCTCGGTCATTCTCTTCGGCATCCCGGAGAAGAAGGACGCCAGCGGCAGCGAGGCCTGGGCCGACGACGGCGTCATCCCGCGCGCCGTCCGGGCCCTGAAGAAGTCGGTCCCCGGCCTCCTGGTCATGACCGATGTCTGCATGTGCGAGTACACCGACCACGGCCACTGCGGCATCCTCAAGACGCCGGTGGCCGGCGGGCCCGGGCAGGAAATGGGCGTCGACAACGACCTGACGCTCCCGCTGCTGGCCAGGGAGGCCGTGGCCCACGCCAGGGCCGGCGCCGACCTGGTGGCCCCCTCCGACATGATGGACGGGCGGGTGGCGGCCATCCGCCAGGGGCTCGACGCCGCCGGCTACGGTGACGTCCCCATCCTCTCCTACGCCGCCAAGTTCGCCGGGGCCTTCTACGGCCCGTTCCGCGACGCCGCCGAGAGCGCGCCGGTGGAGGCGCCCGGGGTACCGAAGGACCGCAAGGGCTACCAGATGGACCCGGCCAACGGGCGCGAGGCGCTCCGCGAGGTGGCGCTCGACATCGAGGAGGGCGCCGACATGGTGATGGTCAAGCCGGCCGTCCCCTACCTCGACATCGTCCGGCAGATCCGCGACCGCTTCGACGTGCCGGTGAGCGCCTACCACGTGAGCGGTGAGTACGCGATGATCAAGGCCGCCGCCGAGCGCGGCTGGATCGACGGCGACCGGGTCATGCTGGAGACGCTGCTCTGCTGCCGGCGCGCCGGGGCCGACTTCATCCTCACTTACGGTGCGCGCGACGTGGCCGCCATGCTGACCGGGGCCAGGCGGTGAGCGTGGGTGAAGGCACCTACCGGGTGGTGGAGGTGTCGCCGGTCGGCGACCAGGTCCTGGAGGAGGCGCTCAACCTGCGCGCCGCCGAAGGGTGGAGCTTCGAGTCGATCCACTTCGTGACCCGCGAGGGCTCGCACCGTCCGGCGCTGGCCTACCTCTTCTTCGTGCGCCGGACCCCGGCACGGAAGGGACGGCGGAAGTGAACGCCCCCGATCCGCGCCGCGCGCCGGTGCCGCCCTACGCCAAGGCCGACCTGACGCTGCGCGGCCTTGCCCGCGGCTTCGACTTCAGCGTGGCGCTGGTGCTGGGGCTGGCGGCGCCCTTCGTGGTCGGGCCGTTGCTGGCCGCCGGCTACCTCGCGGTGGCGGATGGACTTCTCCACGGCCAGTCCCCCGGCAAGCGGCTCTTCGGCGTGCGGGTGGTGGTGCCGGCGCGGCGGGTCTCGGCCACCTTCACCGAGTCGCTGCAGCGAAACGCCCCCTTCGCCGTGGTCGCGCTCTGCTGGGCCCTGCCCCTGCTCTGGCCGGTCTTCGTGCTGGTCGGCCTGCCGGTGGTGGCGGTCGAGGCCTGGCGGGCCTGGCGCGAGCCGCTTGGCCTGCGCTACGGCGACGTGCTGGCCGACACCCAGGTGGTGGACGGCAAGGTGATGGTGAGCGATCCGGTCACGGCCCGGCTTGCCGGGGTCACCCAGGCGCCCCCTGGCCAGGCGGCCAGGACGGCCGGGGAGCCGCCCGGCTTTCACCCGTCACCCCCGGCGTGCTAGGAGTAGCCCCCCGATTTCCAGACCCGGTCTCCAGTGGAGAAAACATGGCCAACTCGAAGAGCAAGCACCTCCGCATGAAGTCCCGCCGCCGTCAGCAGTGGAAGGCGCGCAAGGCCCGTCAGGCGGCCGCCAAGAAGACCACCAAGAAGTAGCCTGGCTAGAAGATCAGCCCGAGCCCGATCTCCGGCCCCTCGAAGCGGGCCGCCGGCCCGGTGCGCGAGTCGGCTTCGATGTCGATGACCCGGTAGCCGAAGGTGAGCGAGAGCGGGCCACCGCGAACCGCCGCCGCCGCCCGAAGGTCGATGACCTGGATGGGGAAGGGCGTGATGAGTGCGTGCCCCTCGAAGCCGAGCGGGCCGAGCAGGCCAAGGTGGGCGGAGACTCCGCCGTCGAAGCCGAAGGTTTCGGTAGAGCCGCCCCAGGACGAGGACGGCACCGTGAGCCAGGAGCCGCCCGCCTCGAGCCGGATCCGGTAGTTCGCACCCTGCAGCAGCGGGTAGGCGAAGTGGGCCGTCCCGAAGCCGTAGGAGCTGGGCGAACCGTACAGCCCGCCGTACATGACGCCGCCGCTGCTGGGAGAGAAGGCGTCGAACCCCATGTCGAAGCCGGCATCCTGGCCGTCGACGGCGAAGGCCAGGCCGGCCATCCCGGTGTCGCGCGAGCCGAAGGCGCCGGTGGCGCGCATGGTGGCGGCCACCCGCCGGTCCGGTGGCATGGTCGAGAGGCCGTACACCGGGACCATCTCCGGGTAGAGCGGGTAGTAGCCCCAGCCCCACGAGGAGCCCCACCAGAAGGAAGGCGGGTAGTAGACCGGCGACGGCGGGCCCCAGCCTCCGGGGCCTGCTCCCGGGCCTGCCGGCGGTGGAGGCCGGCCCGGACCTGGCGGCGGCGGGCGAGGCGGCGACGGGTCGGAAGGGGGAGGGCGCGGTGGGCGGGGCGACGGAGCCACCGCCGCGGGGGCCGGCCCCGGTTCGGCCGGCTCGGGGCGGGCCGAGGCCGGCGGTGGTGGCGGGCGGGCGCGGTCCTGCCCGGCGCCGAGCGCAGGGGTGGCCAGGATCAGCGCGAGCGGGATGGCGGTGATGCGCATGGCAATCCTCCGGTCACCAGGGAGAGCAACCTCGGTGCCAGTTGGCACCCCGGCGGCCCGGCGCTCCAACCTGCCGGCGCCTCACGGAGTTTGCGCCGGGTCGGGGGCTGGCGTCGAGCGGCGTGCCGTGGAGGGACACCTCGGTGACGCCGCGAATCGACACCTCCGCCGGAGTGGCGGGCCAGGCCACGAACGGGCTTGACGCGAGCGGCGGGAGCGCGCTAATAACCGCCCTCCCTGCGGGTGGGGGAACATAGACCTTGGGCTCGTGGCGCAGCTGGGAGCGCGCCTGAATGGCATTCAGGAGGTCACCGGTTCGATCCCGGTCGGGTCCACCAGTTGAGATGAAAGCGGGCGGCCAGGTGACTGGCCGCCCGCCTCATTTCCTGAGCTCGCCGATGCCGCCCCGGAGCTCGCCGATGGTGCCTACTGCGGCTTGAACTCCGGCGGCGCCTCGGCGCCTGGCCCGAAGAAGAACTGCTCGCACTGCCCGTAGAGGATCTGGGGCGTGCGGGGGTCGGCCGGCGAGAGCCGGTACTCGTTCATGATCATCTTGAAGTGCTCGAGCCACATCTGCCAGGCCTCCTGGGAGACCTGGTCGAAGACCCGCTGACCGAGCTGGTTGGGAAACGGCTTGAAGGTCATCGCCGGGAGTTCCCGTCCCAGCTTCTTGCACATCACCATCCGGGCCATGCGTCGCCTCGCGTCTGTCGAAAGTGGACGCGGAAAGATAGTCGATCCGACCGGGCGATGCACGCCAGACGGCGTGCCGCCCGGCGGATCGAGGGAACTAGCCGAGCAGGTGGAGCGGGTTGACGGAGAGCGCCTTGGCCAGCTGCTCCAGGGTCTCCAGGGGCGGAGTCCGCTGTCCGCGCTCCAGCATCGAGATGTAGGAGACCGAGAGGCCCGCCTTGCGGGCGAGCGCCTCCTGCGAGAGCTTGCGGCGCATGCGCTCCGACTTGAGGTTGCCGGCGAACTTGTCAGCGAGACTGGCCATGGTCTGGTGTTCCTTCTTTCTCGTGAGGCGTGGATTTCCCGGTCCCCTGCACCGCAGGTGCGACCGCACCGCGGGGAATAGCACTTCGAGAGGAGGATTGCTGTCCCACGATCGGAGGGGTCCTGGCCAGCGCGGTACTTCAAGTGAAGCCAGCCGGGCGAGGCGAAACCGGCCCATCACGCCAGGCCATGAGAACGGCTGGACGCAGCACGGAGAGCCCGAGTTCCGGTGCCGCTCCACGGCGACTGCTCCTCGACGGGGGCGAGCAGGATGGCATCGACCGCCGTTCCACGCGGGAGGTGCGACCGCCCGGCGGGGAGGAGAGCCAGCGCACCCACATCGGCCGCAGAGGTGAGGTCTCCGCTCACCTGCGTCCGGTGGGCTACCACCCAGGGCGCTTCATCGCGCCGCACCACCCGGCAGCGGAGGCAGGCCAGCAGTTCCGCGGGCTTCTGATGGGCCGCGTCGAGCCGGGCGCGGATCACCACCCGGCCGCTCCCGGCCAGGCCCGCCAGGGCTCGCAGGGCCGGCCGGACGAAGAGTTCGAAGCCGACCAGGGCGCTGGCCGGGTTGCCAGGCAGGCCGAAGATCAGCGTCCGGCCGAGCCGGCCGAAGAGCAGCGGCTTGCCGGGCCGGATGGCCACCCGCCAGAAGTCGAGCCGGGCGCCGGCCTCGGTCAACGCGCCGCGTACCAGGTCGCGCTCGCCGACCGAGACCCCGCCGATGGTGAGCAGCAGGTCGGCGCCGCGGCCGCGCTGGATGGCCCGGCCCAGGGCGGCCGGCTGGTCCCGGGCGATGCCGAGGAGCCGGGGCTCGCCGCCGGCCTCGCGGACCGCGGCGGCCAGCGCGTAGGCGTTCGACTCGATGATCTGGCCGGGGCCGGGGCGCCGCCCCAGCGTCACCAGCTCGTCGCCGGTGGCCAGGATCGCCACCCGGGGGCGCCGCACCACGGAGAGGCGGGTCCTGCCAAGGGCGGCGGCCAGCCCGATGGCGCCCGGGTCGAGCCGGGCGCCGATCGCCAGCGCCACCGCTCCGCGGGCCACGTCGCTGCCGGCCCGGCGCACGAACCGCCCCGCCTCACCGGCCCGCTCGAAGCGGGCCAGGCCGCCGCGCACCGCTACCCGCTCCTGCATCTCGATGCAGTCGGCGCCGCGCGGCAGTGGAGCGCCGGTGAAGATCCGCAGGCAGGTGCCGGGGCGCAGGGTGGCGCGCCACGGGTGGCCAGCCGCCACCGTGCCGGCCATTCGAAGCCGGGCTCCAGGGGCCGCGAGGTCGGCGGCCCGGCAGGCGAAGCCGTCCATGGTGGACGCGGCGAAGGGCGGGAGCGGGGTGCGGGCGCGCAACGGCTCGGCCAGCGTGCGCCCGGCCGCCTCGGCGAGCGGGACTCGCTCCGGATCGAGCGGCGCCAGCCGCCGCGCCTGCGCCAGGATTCGGTCGAGGGCTTCGGCCGGGGTCAAGGCGGGTGGCGCTATCGAAGCGGGCGCTCTCGGCACGCCCCGATCCATAGCACCGGGGGCGGGCGCCGTCCCCCCCGGGGGCCGGGCGGCGTCGCCCGCGGCGGGGGTAGCGTGTAGACTGCGCGCCAACGAATGACCGACCAGAACAGGCGTGAGCGCCGCCGTGACGCGCTCCTCTCCGCCCTCCGCGCCACCGGCCGCCCGGCCGGAGTGAAGGAGCTGCTGCAGAAGGCGGAGCTCCACCATGGCGACGAGACCGAAACCAAGCGGATGCTGCGCGACCTGGTGAAGGATGGCCAGGTGACCCACGACGGCAAGCGCTACGCACTCTCCGGCGCGGCGGCCGGCGGCGGCGCCGGCGGGCGGTCCCCGGTCAGGGCAGGCCGACCTGGGCATGGCCCCCCGGGTGGAGGTGGACGGGGCGCCAGCGGCCTGCTCGGCACGTTGACCCGCCACCGCGACGGCTTCGGCTTCGTGGCCCGGCTCGATCGAGCCGGCGAGGACATCTTCCTTCCGCCCGGCGAGGCCACCCGGGCGCTGGACGGAGACGTGGTGCGCGTCGAGGTGGTGCCAGGGCGCGGCGGCCGCTCGGCCGGCCGGCTCATCGAGGTGGTGGAGCGGAGGCGGCGTTACCTGATCGGCACCTACCGGGCTGGGCGTCGAGGCGCCTCGGTGGTGCCGAGCGACATCACGCTCGGGTTCGAGGTGCCGGTCCCCGACTCGAAGCTGGCCACCGAAGGCGACGTCGTCAAGGTGGCGCTGGCCCCCGGCACCGGTCCGCTCGCGGGCGAGGTTGTCGAGGTGATCGGACGCCCCGGCGAGCCGCGGGTCGAGGTGCTGGCGGTGGCCTACGCCAAGGGGTTCGCCGACGTGTTCCCCGAGGCGGTGCTGGCCGAGGCGTCGACGGTGCCGGACCAGGTCCGGCCCGAGGACAGGGCGGGGCGCCGCGACCTGACCGGCCTGGCTCTGGTCACCATCGACGGCGAGGACGCCCGCGACTTCGACGACGCCGTCTACCTGGAGCGGCTTCCGGAAGGGAAGGGCGGCGCCGCCTGGCGGCTGGTGGTGGCGATCGCCGACGTCTCGCACTACGTCAAGGTCGGCTCGGCGATCGACGACGAGGCGGTGCGGCGCGGCACCAGCGTCTACTTCCCCATGCAGGTGCTGCCCATGCTGCCGGAGCGGCTCAGCAACGGCATCTGCTCGCTCATGCCCGACGTCGAGCGGCTCTGCATGGTGGCCGACATGACCATCGGCCGGCGCGGCGAGCCCCTGGGCGTGGAGATCTACCAGGCGGTGATGAGGAGCGCCGCCCGCTGCACCTACACCGAGGTGGCGCAAGTGCTCGACGGGCAACAGGTGCCCGACCGCGAGCGCTTCCGCCCCCAGTTCGAGCTGATGGGCGAGTTGCAGGAGCAGCTGACCGCGATGAGGCGGAGGCGCGGGGCCATCGACTTCGACCTCCCCGAGGCCAAGATCCTGGTCGATGAGGCCGGCCAGGTCAGCGGCATCGAGAAGCGGCCGCGCAACCGGGCCCATCGCGTCGTCGAGGAGTTCATGCTGGCCGCCAACGAGGCGGTGGCGCTCTGGTTCTCCTCGCGCCAGCTGCCGACCATCTACCGGATTCACGGCACGCCCGACGAGGAGAAGCTGCGCGGCTTCATCGAGCTGGCCCAGGCCCACGGCTTCGCGGTGCCGGAAGGCACCCTCGATCCGCGTTCGCTCGACGAGTTGCTGACGCGGCTGCAGGGCCACCCGCAGCAGCGGGCCCTCAACACGCTGCTGCTTCGCGCCATGATGCAGGCGGTCTACTCGCCCGAGGACGACGGCCACTTCGGCCTCGCCGCCGATCACTACCTCCACTTCACCTCGCCCATCCGCCGCTACCCCGACCTGGTGGTCCACCGGAGGCTGCGCGAGGAGTGGGCGCGCCGTGACGGGCAGCCGGGGCGGCTCAGCACCGTGGAGGAGCTGGCCGAGCTGGCCTCGCGCTCCAGCGAGCGCGAGCGGGCGGCCATGGAGGCGGAGCGCGAGATCGCCTCCTACTACGCGGCGCTCTTCATGAAGGACAAGGTGGGGAACCGCTACCCAGGGACGGTGGCGGCGGTGGCCGAGCCGGGGCTTTTCGTGGAGCTCACCCCCTTCTTCGTCGAGGGGCTGGTCCGGGCCGAGACCCTCCCCGGGATGTTCGACCTCGACCCGGTCCACCACGCTCTCATCGACCACGGCACCGGGCGGGCCTTCCGCGTCGGCGATCCGGTCGAGGTGCAGGTGGCCGACGTGAGCATCGAGCGCCGGCGCATCGACCTGGCGCTGGTCTCCGATATGCCCAAGGAGGACCCGAAGCTGCAGGGAGGGACACGGCCGGCCGGGCGGAAGCGGCTGCTGGACGGCGGGGCCAAGGGTGGTCATGGCGGCAAGCCGGGCCACCGCGACGGCGGCGGAGCGCGCGGGGCCAAGCCGACCGGGCGCAGCGTCGGGCGCGGCGCGGCGCCGAAGGGGCAGGGCGGTGGCCGGACCGGCGGCGGCAAGAAGGGCGGCAAGCCGGACCACGGTGGCAAGGGTGGCAGGGGTGGCCACGGCGGCGCGGGCGGCAAGAGCGGCCAGGGAGGCGCGGGCGGCAAGGGGAGCAAGGGCGGCAAGGCCGGGCGCGGCGGTGGACGTGGCGGTGGGCGTGGCCGGCGGTAGACGGGCTCCATGAACCTCGCCGACGCCGCCCTGCTGGCCGCGGCCGCCACCGGCGCCGGCGTCGTCAACGCCATCGCCGGAGGTGGGACGCTCCTCACCTTCCCGGCACTTCTGGCCATCGGCGTCAGCCCGGTGGCCGCCAACGCCACCAACACGGTGGCGCTCTGGCCCGGCCAGCTCTCTGGCGCCTGGGCCTACCGTCGCCACCTCGGCGACGAGAAGAAGCTGGCGCTCGCGCTGGCGGTGCCTTCGCTGATCGGCGGTGTGCTGGGATCATTCCTGGTCCTCTGGCTGCCAGAGAGGATCTTCGCGGCGGTGGTGCCCTGGCTCATCGTCTTCGCTTGCGTCCTGCTGGCGCTGCAGGGGCCGCTGAAGCGGGTGCTGGCCAGGGTGCCGGGGAGCGACCACCCGGCGGCGGCCTGGATCATCCAGCTGGCGGTGGCCATCTACGGCGGCTACTTCGGCGCCGGCATGGGGATCCTCATGCTGGCGGCCATGGGGATCCTGCTCCGCTCCAGCATGCAGCACGCCAACGCCCTGAAGGTGCTCTTCTCCTTCCTCATCAACGGGGTGGCGGCGCTGGTCTTCCTGGGCGCCGGCGCGGCCCGGCTGCCGGAGGCGGCGCTGATGGCGGTGGCGGCCGGGCTGGGCGGCTGGGGCGGGGCGCACCTCGCGCAGCGGCTGCAGCCGGCGGCGATGCGCTGGGTGGCGATCGGCGTCGGGCTCTACGCCGCGGCGCGGATGTTCTGGTGACGGGAGCGGCGTGCCCGGGCGGGCCTGCTCCGCGGCAGGGGTGGCGCTCTCAGATCCCCATGAAGGCCTTGCGGACGTGGTCGTTGCCGAGCAGGTCGGCGCCGGTGCCGGTCATGACCACCCGGCCGGTCTCGAGCACGTAGGCGCGCGAGGAGATCTTGAGCGACTGGTAGACGTTCTGCTCCACCAGCAGGATGGTGGTCCCCTGCTTGTTGATCTCCTTGATGATGTCGAAGATGTTCTTCACGAAGAGCGGGGAGAGCCCCAGGCTCGGCTCGTCGAGGAGCAGCAGCTTCGGGTTGGACATCAGGCCGCGGGCGATGGCCAGCATCTGTTGCTCGCCGCCAGACATGGTGCCGCCCAGCTGCTTGCGCCGCTCCGCCAACCGCGGGAAGAGCGTGAAGGCCCGCTCCATGTTGCGGGCCCGGTCGGGCCGGTTGGCCGGCAGGTAGGAGCCCATGCGCAGGTTCTCCACCACCGTCAGCTCGGGGAAGATGCGCCGCGCCTCGGGCACCTGAACCAGCCCCTCGGCCACCACCTGGTGGGGCTGGAGCCGGGACAGGTCCGCGCCGTTGAAGGAGATCGAGCCGCCGGCCGGCCTGAGCAGGCGGGAGACGTTGCGCAGGATGGTCGACTTGCCGGCGCCGTTGGCGCCGACCACGGTGACGATCTCGCCCTGGTTGACGGTGAGGTCGACGCCCCAGAGCACCTGCAGGTCGCCGTAGGCGTAGGTGAGCTGCCTGATCTCAAGCATCGACGGCCTCTCCGAGGTACGCGGTGATGACCTCCCTGTTGGTGGCCACCTGGTTTGGCGTCCCCTCGGCCAGTTTCTCGCCCGAGTTGAGGCAGACGATACGATCCGAGAGCCGCATGATGGCCTTCATGTCGTGCTCGATCACCACCTGGGTGAGCCCGAGCCTCTTCAGCTCCAGGATGAGCAGGATGATCTCCTCCGACTCGGCCTGGTTGAGGCCGCCCATGACCTCGTCGAGCAGCAGCATCTCGGGCCGGGTGGCCAGGGCGCGCGCCACCTCCAGCTTCTTGCGCTCACCGATGGGGAGGCCGCCGGCCAGGAAGGCGGCCTTGTGATCGAGCCGGACCACCTTGAGCTTCTCATGCGCCACCCCCCGCGCCACCTTGAGGGAGTGGGTGCGGGCCAGCGCCCCGACCATGACGTTGTCGAGCACCGTCATCTTGGCCAGCGGCCGCACCTTCTGCCAGGTCCGGACCATGCCGAGCCGGCAGACCGCGTCGGGCTGGAGGCCGTTGATGCGGCCTCCCTTGAAGAGCACCTCGCCCTTGGTGGGCGGATAGTAGCCGGTGATGCAGTTGAAGAGGGTGGTCTTGCCGGCGCCGTTGGGGCCGATCAGCCCGACGATCTCGCCGGGACCGACGTCGAAGCTGACGTCGGAGTTGGCGGCCAGGCCGCCGAAGTGCTTGGAGACGTTCTTGATCTGGAGGAGGGCGGGCATGGGGGTCTCCGTCTCGCTCAGGCCGCCGCCGCGGGTTGACTGGGAGGCGGGCGCCTCTCGGCCAGCCGCTTCTTGACGCGGGCGACGGCGTCCCGGAACAGGCCGATGAAGCCCTCGGGGGCGAAGAGGACCACCAGCACCACCAGCACCCCGTAGAAGAGCACGTGGGCGTTGGAGAGGCGAGCCTCGATGAAGGCCACCAGCGCCGACTCGTTGCCCAGCAGTCCCAGCTGGACCAGCCACTTCGGGTTGCGGAGCGTCTCGGAGAGGAGCACCAGCACCACCGAGCCGACCACCGGGCCGACGATGGTGCCGATTCCGCCGATGATGCAGATCAGCACCATCTGCACCGAGACGTCGATGCCGAAGGCGATGTTGGGGTCGATGAAGCGGACGTAGAGAGCGAAGAGGCCGCCGGCGCTGGCGGTGAAGGCGGCCGAGATCATCAGCGCCAGGTTCTTGTGGAGGGTGGGGTTGATGCCGAGGCTGTGGGCGGCGTCCTGATCCTCGCGGATGGCCTGGAAGGTGTAGCCGAGCTTGGTGTGCTTGACGAACCAGTTGACCGAGATGACGATCACCGCCAGCGCGAGCGAGGCGTAGAAGAAGGGCACCTTGCCGATGAACCGGACCGTGAACCAGGGGGTCTCGAGCGGCGGGATGCTGTTGAGCAGGATCCCCTCGGCGCCGCGGGTGATCTCCTTGAAGTGGAGCGCCGCCAGCCGGATGATCTCGGCCATCGAGATCGAGGCCAGCACGAAGTAGGGGCCGCGCAGCCGGAAGGTGATGCTGCCGATGACCACCGAGAGGACCACCGAGCCGGCCACGGCCGCGGCGATGCCGTACCAGGGGGCCACCTGGTGGAGTTCCAGCAGCAGCATGGTGATGTAGGCGCCGATGCCGAAGTAGGCGGCGTGCCCCACCGAGTACTGCCCGGCGAAGCCTCCGACCACGTTCCAGGCCGAGCCCTGGGCGATGGCCAGGAAGACCATGATCCAGAGGTGGAGCAGGGTCGGCTTGCGAGAGAACTGCGGGACCAGCGCCACCAGCAGGATGACCGCCAGGTAGGCGAGGAAGGCCGGTGCCGAGAAGCCACGCGGGGCGCGGTGCGAGGAGAGGAGCGAGCGCATCAGGTCCGCGACTTCCCGAGCAGGCCGGAGGGGCGGAAGAGGAGGACCAGGAGGAAGAGGACGTAGACCACCAGCTCCTTCAGGCCGCTGGCCACGTAGACCGCCGATAACGACTCGGTGACGCCGATGAGGACTCCCCCCAGCGTGGCGCCGACGATGCTCCCCATGCCGCCCAGCACCACCACCACGAAGGCCTTGAGCGTGAAGGGACCGCCCACCTGCGGGAAGACGTAGTAGGTGGGGGCCAGCAGCGCGCCGGCGATGCCGGCCAGCGCCGTTCCCAGCCCGAAGGCCAGCACCGACATCCGCTTCACGTTGATGCCCATGAGCTGGGCGGCGTCGCGATCCTGGGCGGTGGCGCGGATGGCCTGCCCGGTGTCGGTGGTCTGCAGGAACCAGAAGAGGGCGCCGGTGATGGCCACCGTTACCAGGAACGAGTAGAGCAGCGGCTGCGAGACCGAGAGGCCGAAGAGCTGGAACGAGGAGGACGAGTAGCTGGTGGTGAGGATCCGGTAGTCGGAGGTGAAGCCGAGCATGATGGCGTTGCTCATCACCAGACCCATGCCGATGGTGAGCAGGATCTGGTTCTGCGGCAGCGCGTTGAGCACCCGGTTGATGAAGACCTTCTGCAGCAGCGCGCCCCAGAGGAAGAGCACCGGCGCGGTGACCAGCAGCGACAGGTACGGGTCGATGTTGAAGAGGGTGAAGAGGCCCCAGGTGACGTACATGCCGAGCATCAACAGGTCGCCATGGGCGAAGTTGATGACCCGCATCACGCCGAAGATGATGGTCAGGCCGATGCCGATGAGGGCGTAGACGCCGCCCACCAGGATGCCCGACAGCAGGGACTGAAAGAAGACGGTCATCTGGGCCTCATCGCGGCTACGGCGCTACTTCCAGCCGGGGAACGGGTAGACGGCCTTGGCCTTGGCCAGGTTGGCGGGGTAGACGGTCAGCGACTTGCCGCCCTGGTACTGGGTGACCGGCATCAGGACCACGTTCTGGTTGTTGAAGCCATCCCACTCCTTGAAGTCGACGGTTCCCATGATGGTGCTCCAGGAGCCGTCGGCCAGGGCCTGGCGGGTCTTGGCCCGGTCGCCGCCGGCCTTCACCGCCGCCTCACCGGCCACCTGCATGGCCGCGTAGGCGCAGGCCGCGTGGTAGGTGGGGCGCTTGCCGTGCTTGGCCTGGTAGCGGGCCGCGAACTCCTCCGAGGCCTTGCTGGAGTCGGGGGTCCACTGGGTGACCGAGAAGACGTTGGTGGAGATCTCGGCCTCCTTCTCGAACTGGTAGGTGTCGAAGCCGGCGCCGCCGCCGAGGAAGGCCTGCGGCTTGAGCCCCACCTCTCGTGACTGCCGCATCAGCAGGATGGCGTCGGCCACGTAGGAGACCATGAAGACCAGGTCGGGGTTGGTGGCCTTCACCTTGGCGAGGGTGGAGCGGTAGTCGGGCGAGCCGGCCTGGTAGCCCTCGTCGGCCACCACCGTGAGGCCCTTGGCGAGGGCGTACTCCTTGCCCACCTTGGAGAGGGAGGAGCCGAAGTCGGTCGACTCGTAGATGAAGGCCACCGTCTTGGGCTTGCCGAAGGAGAGGGCCGCGTCGATGAGCGACTTGGCATAGACGTGGCCGGGGGCGTTGAGCCGGTAGACCCACTTGTAACCCTGGCGGGTGATGTCCTCCTTGGAGGCGGCCGGGATGACCTGCGGGACCTGGTACTGCTCGGCCTGCTTGGCCACCGCGGCGGCGCAGGCGGAGGTGTACGGGCCGACCACCACCGAGACCTCGTCGCCGGTGGCCAATTGCTCGATGGCGCTGATGGCCTTGTCGGGCTTGCCGGTGTCGTCCTGCTTGATGACCTGGATGTCGTACCCCTTCTTCTTGAGATCCTCGACCGCCAGCTCCATGCCGTTGGTCAGGTTCTCGCCGATGGGGGCCTGCGGGCCGGTGATGGTGTTGATGAAGCCGATCTTGATGGGGGCGGCGCCGGCCAGCCCGGGGAGGGCGAGCGCCGCGGCGACGGTGGCGGAGAGGACACGGGAAACGAGACGCATGGTGGGCTCCTTCGAAGCGGTGGAAACAGGGACGATAACCTGCAAAGGCGAAGGGCGCCCACGCCCAAAGGCCACGGGCGCCCCTCGGTCTAAGCGGGTGGCTAGAACTTCAGCTGTGAGGAGATGCCGATCTGCGTGGCGTCCTGCTTGGTGGTGGCTGCCGTCGCGGTGGCGCCACGGAACTCGGTCTCCACCTGGGCGTACTCGATGCCGAAGCGCCAGGCCTTGCCGGCGTTGACGATCACGCCGGCGGCCAGCTGGTCGCTGTTGATGCGGGCGTTGGCGCCCGAGTTGGTCTTGTCGGCCTCACCGTGGCCGAGGCCGAGGGTGATGTTGAGCCAGGGCATGGGCTTGCCGATGGCCTGGACCCAGTAGCCGGACGACTCGAGCGGCTTGACGTTGAGGCCGGCGCCGTAGGTGGAGGCGGCGATGGCGTTGTAGGTGTCGTCGGAACCGGAGCCGGTGTAGAACTCGCCCTTGACCTGCAGGTACTTGGTCAGGCCGAGGTCGAAGTCGACGCCGATCAGGCTGCCGGTCACGTCCTTCTGGTTGGCCGTGGCGTAGTTGAGGCGGCGGGTGTTCTGGTGGTAGCCGAGGCCGACGGCGGCGGTGATGCCTTCGCCGAACTTGCCGGTGCCGGCGAGGCGGACCTCGATGTTCGGCATGCGCGACTGGTTGCCGGCGCCCATGTCGACGGCGGGGGTGGTGCCGGGGCCGCTGACGCCCTGGGTCGTGGCCGGGGAGAGGATGGCCACCGCGGCGCTCATGCCGTAGTCACCGTAGGTGTTGGCCCAGCCGAGGCGGAACTGGGGGGAGCGGCGCCAGATGTTGCCGGCCTGCCAGAAGAGCGGCTTGGCCACCCAGGCGATGCTCTCGGCGAAGAGGGTGTTGACGATGCCGACATCCTGGCCCGCCAGCACCGAGAGGTTCCCGGCGTCGGTCTTCCAGGTGGCGGTCATCGAGGCCATCCGGAGCCGCATCACGGCGTTGTACCAGGCGGTGGAGACGGCCGAGGCGTGGCCGCCGCTGAAGTCGAACTCGAGCGTGCCGGCGAGGTCGGCGCCCGACCAGTCGTCCTTGGTGGACATCTTGAAGCCGATGCGCGACTGCCGGCCGGAGAAGAGGATCGAGCCGCCCTGGATGGCAGCGGTGGCCTGGCCGGGGTAGTCCTGGTCGGTCATCGAGCCGCCGGTGAAGAAGGCGTTGGCGAGCAGGAAGCCGTACGGCGTGAACTTCACGGCGTCGGCGGCGGGGGCGGCAGGGGCGGCGGGGGCGGCGGCGGGGGCAGTCTGGGCAGGTGCGGCGAACGGGAGCGAAAGCGCGAGCACGCCCGCCAGGAACGTCTTCGAAACGGTCATTCGGATCCTCCAGAAACGCGAAGCTGGTTGACCCGGGGTGAAAAACTGTAGGGAACCCGGGAGGGGGAGCGGCACGGTAGCACACGGCTCATTCGGGTCTGTGCAAATCCGACGACGCGACGCGGCAAGTCTTGCGCCGGGGCGCGCAAGGCATGGAGATCACGAGGGGTCGACTGAGCGCGGCAAGTGCGCCGCCCCGAAGTCGGCCTTCAGCGAGCCAGTGTCACGATGGTTACCGCGTCGCCGCCCTCGTGCTGGTCGCCCCGGCGGTGGGCGGCCACGTAGGGCGAGGTCGAGAGCGCCTCCCGCAGCGCCAGCTTGAGCGCGCCGGTCCCATGGCCGTGGAGGATGAGGCACTGCGGCTCTCCGTCGGCGTAGAGCCGGTCGAGGAACCGCTCCACCTCCCGCCGCAGTTCCTCGACGCGCAGCCCCCGGACGTCTAGCCGCCGCTCCTCGAGCCGGACCGTGTCGGGGCGGGCCTCCTCGGCGCGGGCCAGCCGCGCGGCCGCGCTCATTCCGAGCTTGGCCTGCCGCGCCGAGCCGGTCAGCGCCACCAGGTCGGCCAGCGGCCGGCGCACCTTGAGCGCCCCGGCCTGCACCAGCGCCTGCCTGCCGTCGACCGAGAGCACCTCGCCCTCCTGGCCGAGCGAGGCGATCCGGACCCTGACGCCGGGCTTCAGCTCGCCGCCCGGCAGCGCCTCGGCCGCGGTCTCGGCCTGCGCCGCGGCCCGCTTCGTGGCCCCGGCCACCTGCGCCTTCCAGGCCTCCAGCTGCGCCACCGCCTCGCTCGCCTTCTTGACCGAGGGCTGGGCCTGCAGCGCGGCCAGCAGCTCGGCCACCTCGCCCCGCGCCGCGTCGAGCTCGTCGGCGATGGCCGCGCCGACCCGCGCCGCCGCCGCCCGCTCGGCCCGGTGGGCCTCCTCCTCGCGGGCTCGCGCAGCCTCGGGAGCACCGA
>JANPOM010000520.1:0-1916 GCA_031427995.1 Anaeromyxobacter sp.
CGAAGCCGCTCCGAGAGCAGGCGCGTCTGGCGGCGCCGGAAGGCCGGCACGGCGGGCCGGACCAGGTGCGGTGGGCTCCACCAGCTGTTCAACCCACGCAGGAGCGCGGGGAGCTCTGGCGGGACGAAGGCGAGCTGGCCGGCAGGGCGATCGACCATGGTGCACAAGCTATACGCATATGTATAACTTGTCCAGACGCGGTCGGAACGGGGCCGTGACCAGGGGCAGAGCCCTACCGGCCCCGCCTCGACATGGAGGCGCAGCTGGAGCGGTGGGACAACACGTCAAAGGTCCAATACGACCGTGCGCTGCTCAACGAGCTGGCCTCGCTGCGATTCCTCGAGGCCCACAACCACGTCGCCATCGTTGGCAACGTCGGCGTCGGCAAGACCTTCCTCGCCCACGCGCTCGGCCACGTCGCCTGCCGCCGCGGTCATTCCGTCGTGGCCGTCAGCGCCGACGCCATGCTGAAGACCCTCAAGCACGCCCGCCTCACCCAGACCCACGAGCGGGCGCCGCCGAAGCTTTACGTCGGGTTCCTCGGCGGGTCGTCAGCTCAACCGAACTAGCCCGACGGTCCGTCCAGTGACGGGGGCAGGTCAAGCGCCCGTTCATAGCGACCGCCGGTCCATCGCCCGGTGTAGGCTACTTGGAACGTGCGCGGCTACCTCTTCCCCACCGACTTCGACTGGTTCACCTTCCTCCGCGCGCGGCAGCCGCTCGACGAGGTGAACTTCTGGCGCCCGTCGGGCCGTGGGTTCGCTGCGCTTGCGCCCGGGGAGCCGCTCCTCTTCAAGCTAAAGAGCCCCCACAACGCCATCGGCGGTTTCGGGCTGTTTGCCCGGTACGAGCAGGTCACCGCGAGGCTCGCCTGGGACGCTTTCGATGAGCGGAACGGCGCGACCACCTTCGACGAGATGTGCCGGCGAATCGAGCACTACCGAACCGGCCAGCCGAATGATCCGCTCCGCCGCTACCAGGTCGGCTGCATCATGCTCTCGCAACCCATCTTCTTCGCGGACGGGGACTGGGTGCCGCAGCCAAGCAACTGGTCACCGCAGGCCGTATCCGGCGCCGGGTACGATCTGAGTTCAGGGGAGGGGCTCCGCGTCTGGCAGCAGTGCCTGGAACGCGCCGCTGGCGCTCGGCAATTTCAGCCGGTGGTCATGGCCGCCGAGCCCGTTGACCCTGTCGCCGCAATCGCCGGGCCGCGCTATGGCGCCCCCCAGGTCGTGCTGCCCCGGCTTGGGCAGGGCACGTTCCGCGTGGCCGTCACCAGCGCATACGGCAAGGCCTGCGCCGTTACCGGCGAGCACTCCCTACCGGTCCTGGAGGCGGCTCACATCCGCCCGTTCGAAGAGAACGGCCCGCACAATGTGTCGAACGGCCTCCTGCTTCGCGCCGACGTGCACCGGCTCTTCGACCGCGGATACGTCACGGTGACGCCCGACCTGCGCTTCGTGGTGAGCCGGCGGCTGAAGGAGGAGTTCGAAAACGGGAAGGTCTACTACGAGCGAGACGGCAAGCCGATCCACCTCCCATCGCAGCGCGCCGACCACCCAGGCGTCGAACTGCTCCGCTGGCACAACGACAACGTCTTCGAACGAGGCCAGGCCGCCTGACATGCGGGTTGAGACCGCCACCGCCGCCGGGTTCGGTGACAGGTTCAGCCGCTCGGGCAAATGGCATCGTGCACTTCCTCACCGCGGGCAAGCCTGCATGGCCTGAGCGATAGCCGCCTCCCAGGTCTCGCCGCGCTCCAGCGCCTGGAAGCACGCGTGGAGGCGCCGCGCAGTGATCTCGTTGGTGCCGCCGGCCTGGAAGCGCCCATTGTGGGCCAGTGAGTAGTCTCGATGTGCCTTGAATGTGTTCGAGTAGTTTCGCGCGTGATGGAGCCGGCGGAACCGCTCGTTGTC
>JANPOM010000521.1:0-1273 GCA_031427995.1 Anaeromyxobacter sp.
GCTGGAGCCGGCGCGCCGCAGCCGGATGAAGAGGTCACGGTCGGCGCAGATGCGGTACTGCTCGTCGAAGCCGCCGTTCCGCTCCAGCAGGGCGCGGCGGGTCAGCGTGGTGAGGTGCGGGATGGTGTCGCGGTCGAGCTGGTGGCTGTGCCGCTCGTGGACGCGGGTGGCGCCGCCCTGGGGGTCGCGGACGATGGTCCGGGCGTAGTAGACGTCGGCCTCGCCCGCCGCGGCGAAGTCGAGGTAGGCGCCGAAGGTCTCCGGGATCACCTCGTCACCGGAGTTGACGAAGGCCACGTGCCCGCCGTGCGCCAGCCGCCAGCCCTTGTTCATGGCCTGGTAGATGCCGTCGTCGGGCTCGGAGACCACCACCGTGCCGGGTCCCGGCGGGGCCTCCTCGGCGATGACCTGGAGCGATCCGTCGGTGGAGGCGCCGTCGACGATGACCTGCTCGATCGGGTGGAGAACCCGCAGCGCCCGGAGCGCCCGGAGCGTGCGCTTCAAGCCGGCCGCGTCGTTGCGGTTGATGGTGACGATGCTGACCCGCGCCGGGGGCCGCGGCTCGCCCAGCGCGGTGGGGGACATGCGCTGTCAGTTACCCCAGTTCACCGGGAGCGGCAATCGGGCCGCTCAGCGCCGCAGCCCCAGCAGCCACTCCCGGTTCCCGGCCGGACCCTGGATCGGGCTCTCGACGTGGCCCATCACCTCGAAGCCGAGCTCCCGGGCGGCGGCCGAGACGGCCTCCAGCGCCGCCAGCCGCTTCGAGTCCTCGCGCACCACGCCCCCCTTCCCGACCTCTCCCTTCCCCACCTCGAATTGCGGCTTCACCAGCAAGAGCGCCCAGCCCCCCGGCTTCAAGATGGCCCGCACCGCCGGCAGGACCAGCCTGAGCGAGATGAAGGAGAGATCGCCGACCACCAGATCGACCTGACCGCCGAGCGCCTCGGCGGTGAGGGATCGGGCGTTCTCCCGCTCGCGCACCACCACCCGCGGGTCGGCGCGGATCCGGCCGTGGAGCTGGCCGTAGCCGACGTCGACGGCGTGGACCCGGGCCGCGCCCCGCTGCAGCAGCAGATCGGTGAAGCCGCCGGTCGAGGCGCCGAGGTCGGCGCAAGTGAGGCCAGCCGGATTCACCGGGAAGATCTCCAGCGCCTTCTCCAGCTTGAGCGCGCCGCGCGAGACGTAGCGCTGGGGTCCGGCGCCCTCCTTGATGCGGAGCGGAAGCGCCTCGTCCACTTGCTGGCCCGGCTTGTCGATGCGGGCCTCCCCGGCC
>JANPOM010000522.1:0-1903 GCA_031427995.1 Anaeromyxobacter sp.
CGAGCATCTCCTCCCAGTGAGCGCGGTCGCCAAGCAGCTCGGTGTCAGCGTGGCGACCGTTCATGCTGCGATCAACGCGGGTGTGTTGCGCTGGGTCTTGTTCGGCTCGGTGCGCCGCGTCCGGCCGGAGGACCTGGAAGCGTATGTCCAGTCGCAGTGCGACGCTTGCCCCCCGGCCAACGAGGACTGGTGCACGGTCGCTGACCTGGTGCGCGCCACCGGGTTCAGCCGCTCCAAGGCGTACAGGCTGCTCGCGAGCGGCATCCTGCCCTTCCAGGTCTTCACCGGTATCCGGTTCGTCCGGAGCAAGGACATCGGCGCCTTCCTACGAGCCGACAAAGACACTCGTGGGATTCCTTCATGCTTGCGCCCGGGCGTGACCATGGCGGATGAGAGGACGCCCAGGGTCACTCGCCAGTGACCGCGGAGAGCTTGAGTCCCTCAACGCGCTCGAAATGCTTGCGGTTCCGAGTGAGCAGAACCCCGTCGTTGGCGATGCACACCGCGGCGATCATGTAATCGGCCATCCCAATCGCCTGGCCTTGGCTCTCGAGCTGTTGACGGAGATCCGCCGCGATTCGAGCTTCCTCGGCACCGAAAGAGAGGAGCGTCATGGCGTCGAGGAGCGTGTCGATCCCTTTCCTCTGATTCGGGGTGTGGGCACCCGACCGAAGCTCGAACGCAGTGATCGCGGTGGTACCGAAGGACCTCGTCTCGAGTTCGAGTGCGACCCGCTTCGCCGCACCACCTCGCCCGCGCAGGAAGTCGATGAGGACGTCGGTGTCGGCGATGATCACCGCCACACCTCGCGCAGCTTCCCAACCGACTCCTGGAGAGCGTCTGCCTCCTCGTCGGAGAAGCTTCCCTTGACCCGGAGCGCGTTGGCGACCGCCTCGCGCCGCGCCCGGTGCTGTTTCATGTAGAGGTCCAGCGCCTCTCGGATGAGCGAGGAGAACCCCTTCTCACCGCGCTGGGCGGCGAGCTTCAAGAGTTGTGCCCGCTGTTCGTCGCTGATCTCGACAGTCGTCCTCATACGAAGATAGTACATGCATGTGCATGCCGATGCAATTGGGCCTCGCTTGTCGCTCGCCATAACTCCGTCCTGGCTGAACCCATTGACGATTCGGCCCGGGCCCAGGATTCTCCCCGGCTCGATGCTTCGCCTCCTCGCAGCCCTCCTGCTCATCCGGAAGCGACTCGGCGACGCCGAGCAGATAGACAAGGCCAAGCGGGAGCAGGAAGGAAGGAAGAAGCCATGACCAGGAGCGCCAAGCCTAGCTTCACCAAGAGCAGCGACAACTTGTTCGAGGACCTTCAGGTCACCGAGCCCTCAGAGGCGCTCGCCAAGTCCGAGCTCGCCGCGATCATCGCCCAGGCACTTCGGGCGCGCCGCCTCACCCAGACAGCCGCGGCCAAAGTCCTCGGCATCGACCAGCCCAAGGTCTCGGAGCTCCTGCGCGGGCGGCTGACCCGCTTCTCGACGGAGCGGCTCCTCCTGTTCCTCCTCCGGCTGGGGAGAGACGTGGACATCGTGGTCAGCGGTGCCGATGCGACCGCCGGTAACGACACAGGACGCCTCCTGGTCCGCTCTCCCGTTCTCCGACAGGGAATACGGCCTGTGGGGAACGTCGTCCAACACATCCTGATAGTGAAAGGAAGCCGGCGGTTTCAGGCGATCTCTTTGGCCTGCGTCGCGGCGCGGGGTTGACGACCGGCGCACGGGGTGATCTACCGTCTCTGTGAACGAGCCGACCAGCCCGCAGCTGCAACGCGTGAAGTCTCGGATCTCCGCCGAGTCGTGGGAGCGGCGGGTCGATCAGGCCACCCGGAACGAGGTGGTGATCAAGGCGGTGCTCGCCGAGGTGGCTGGAGGCGTCACGCTGAATGAGGCGATGGCGCGCCA
>JANPOM010000523.1:0-1321 GCA_031427995.1 Anaeromyxobacter sp.
CTGCGCCTTTCGAGCGGTGATCGACGCCGCCCGAGCCGGCTCGGAAGCGACCGCACCCGCTCACCGCTCGCAACGCTTCTCGATCGATGATCGGAACCTTGCAACTTCAGACCCACCTCGACCGCGACCCCTGCATGCGAACGCTGCCGTGGCTCCGAGATCCTTCTCGTGTCTTGCGGCGGCGCCACCAGATGCCGGCGCCGTCGCGACTGGGCGCCGTCGCGATTGGGGTACTCTCCCTGCCCATGTCCTCGCTCTCCCCCCGCCTCGCAGCCGCCGCCCTGGCCATCGCCTTGGCGCCCTCCGCCGCCCTCCCCTGCACCAGCGCCCTCGTCACCCGCGGCGCCACCACCGACGGCTCGACCTTCCTCACCTACCTGGCCGACTCGCACACCCTCTACGGCGAGCTCTACTTCCGCGCCGCCGGCCTGCACGCCCCCGGCGCGCTGCGCGAGATCATCGAGTGGGACACCGGCAAGCGGCTCGGCGCCATCCCCGAAGCGCCGCTCACCTTCGCCCGCGTCGGCAACATCAACGAGCACCAGGTGGCCATCGGCGAGTCGACCTTCACCGGCCGCAAGGAACTCTCCAAGCCAGCTGGCATCCTCGACTACGGCTCGCTCATGTACATCGCCCTGGAGCGGTCGCGCACCGCGCGCGAGGCGGTCACCGTCATCACCAGCCTGGTGGCCGAGCACGGCTACGCCTCGACCGGCGAGTCGATCTCCATCTCCGACCCGACCGAGGCCTGGCTGCTCGAGATCATCGGCAAGGGCGAGGGGAAGAAGGGGGCGGTCTGGGTGGCCCGCCGCGTGCCCGACGGCCACATCACCGCCCACGCCAACGCCGCCCGCATCCGGACCTTCCCGCTCAAGGACCGCGACACCCTCTACGCCCCCGACGTCATCTCCTTCGCCCGCGAGCAGGGCTGGTTCAAGGGCGCCGACGCGGAGTTCAGCTTCGCCGACAGCTACGCCCCGGCCGACTTTGGCGCCCGGCGCTTCTGCGACTCACGGGTCTGGAGCGTCTTCCGCCGCGCCGCCCCCTCGGCCCAGCTGCCCGAGTCGATGATCCTCGGCGACCCGGCCGCCCCGCCGCTCCCGCTCTGGATCAAGGTCGACAGGAAGCTCGGCGCCCAGGACGTCATGGCGCTGATGCGCGACCACTTCGAAGGGACCTCGCTCGACATGACCCGCGACGTGGGGGCCGGCCCTTACACCCTCCCCTACCGCTGGCGCCCGCTCACCTTCAAGGTGGACGGCAAGGAGTACCTGAACGAGCGGGCCATCTCGACGCAGCAGACCGGCTTCTCCTTCGTGGC
>JANPOM010000524.1:0-1039 GCA_031427995.1 Anaeromyxobacter sp.
GGTTGCGAGGCCGCTCGCCTGCTAGACTGGCGCCACCCGACGATCCGTCGGACCAAGGGGGATGACGATGAGCTCCATGATGCGGCTGTGGGCCTGGGTTGCGGTGGGTCTGCTGGCGAGCGCCTGCGGCGGCGGTGGCGGCAGCGGCGGCACCCCGAGCGGCGGCGGCTGGGCGGTGACGACCGTGAAGTCCGGCAGCTCGGTCCGGTCGATCTCGATCGCCCTCGACAGCGCCGGCAAGCCGAAGGTGGCCTTCATCGACCGCGGCAGCAACCCCTACCAGGTCTTCTATGGCTCGCTGGTCGGCGGCGCCTGGTCGGTGGCGCTCGTCCCCGGGACCGTCAACGCCGACGAGGAGATCTCGCTGGTCCTCGACGCCCAGGACCGGCCTCGCCTCGCCTACCAGTGCGACAACGCCGGTGCCGCGGGCGGGATCCGCTACGCCTGGAACGACGGCTCGGCGTGGCACGTCGAGGTCGTCGAGTCGACGGTTGTCGGCGGCCGCAACCCCTCGCTCTCGCTGGCGCTGACCAGCGCAGGCGCCCCGGCCATCAGCTTCTACGGCGGCGACAACTTCGGGATGAAGTACGCCACCCGGTCCGGCGCCGGGGCCTGGTCGATCACCTCGTCCAACCCGGCGCGCTACGCCGGCTTCCACGGGACCTCGCTGGCCTTCGACGCCGCCGACCGGCCGGTCGTCAGCTTCTTCGACTACGACCTCCAGAAGCTCCAGCTGGCGCGCCTCGTCGGGGCGACCTGGAGCTACGAGACGGTGGACGCCACCGTCGGCTCGGGGGTGTGGAGCACGCTGGCGCTCGACGCCGCTGGCCGCCCCCACCTGGCCTACCTGGCCGTCGACGGCACCGTGAAGTACGCCACCAAGGGCGCCGCCTGGACCATCGAGACCGTGGGCACCGGGTACCTCACCAGCCTGGCGCTCGCGCCCGACGGGACCCCGTGGGTCGCCTACGGCGTGTCGGCCTCTTCCTGGGTGAAGGTGACGCACCGCGTGGCCGGCGTCTGGAGCGCGGCCGAGACC
>JANPOM010000525.1:0-2455 GCA_031427995.1 Anaeromyxobacter sp.
CCAGTCCGCAAGGTTGTATGGGTTTTGCATCAGATACCATACAGGTTTACACAAGCCCAACTATTTTATCAAACGTAAATACAAATGCGCTTTGGCCGCACCGTCGCCCAGACCGAGAGGAGCCCCACTACCACCGGCCAGAGGGCGACGGCGATGGGCGTGCGCAGCGGATCGCGACCAGCCATGATGAGCGCAAAGCCGGCCCCTGCGAGGTCGAAGCCGTCGGCCCAGGGACAGAAGGCCCCTGTCGGCCAGTTCATGAGCGGGTCGAAGTGGCGCACCCGCGGAAAATGAGCGACCGCGTCGAGCGTGCGGTCGAGGTGATAGTGGGAGTCGCCGTCGATTCGCGGAACGAGCTCCCCGGTGCCCAGCACCACCGGGTAGACGCTGATCCTCGCCCAGACGGCGACCATCAGGATAGCTGCGAGAGCGACGAGAAACGACCCGTGAGCCGTCGGGCGCCTCACTGACATTCCCCGTGGCCCGAGATCCTGCCGGCTGTGATCGACACGCGCTACCCGGTCGCCCGGGTGGCCTCGCGGGCGCCGCCACCCTCACCGAGCCGCCGCAGGAAGAAGTCCTCCAGGGTCTCGCGGTGCGGGGTGAGCGCCACCAGCCGCCCGCCGGCCGCTAGCACCGCGGCCACCGCGGCGTCGGCCGCGTCCGGGTCGTCGAAGACCGCCGTGACCCGCTCGCCCTCCCGCGCGATGACCCGGCCTCTTTCCAGCGGCTCGCGACGGCCGGCCGGCAGCGTCGCGGTCAGCTCCACGCTGGTGATGCGCGCCGAGAGCAGCTCGCCGAGCCGCCCCACGTCGCGCAGCCGCCCCTGCACGATGACGCCGACGCGGTCGCAGAGCGTCTCCACGTCGGGGAGGATGTGGGTGGAGAAGAAGACGGTGGTGCCGCGTCGCCGGAGCTCCAGGATCAGGTCCCGCACCTCGCGCCGGCCGATGGGATCGAGGCCGCTCATGGGCTCGTCGAGCACCACCAGCGCCGGCCTGGAGAGGAGCGCCTGGGCGATGCCGAGCCGCTGCTGCATCCCCTTCGAGTACTTGCGGAGCTGGCGGCCGGCGGCGTCGGAGAGCCCCACCAGGCCGAGCAGCTCGTCGATGCGCGCCGGCTGTTCCGCGCGCGGTAGGCCGGAGAGGGTGGCGAAGAAGCGCATCGCCTCCACCCCGGTGAGGAAGTCGTGGAAGGCCGGGTGCTCGGGCAGGTAGCCGAGGCGGGCCTTGGCGGCCTGGCTCGGGATCGGCTCGTCGAAGATGGTGGCCCTGCCGCGGGTCGGAAAGATCAGCCCCATCAGCATCTTGATGGTGGTGGTCTTGCCGGCTCCGTTCGGCCCGACGAAGCCGAAGATCTCCCCGGCCGCCACCTCGAGGTCGAGCTCCTCCACCGCGGCCACCTTCTTGCCGAGGCCGGTGTCGAAGATCTTGGTGAGTCCTGTCGTCTTGAGGATCATCGCGGTGGGATGATGTGGCGGAGCACCGGGTCCTGTCAAAGGCCTGTTCGCGGGCGCTGCTGGCTGACACTCCTCGTCACCTGGGCGGACCACGGCTGCCCTTTTCGGTCAGGCGCCCATGTCGGCAAAGCGCCGACACCGTGGAAGATCAACGCGGTACGGAAGTTCGCGGGTTGGCATCCCTCCTGCTAAGGCATCCACCCAGGACGGCCCGGTGGACGCTGGACCGGAACTCACCCACAGCGGCGTCGCTTGAAGGCGGCCCGCCCCACGGAGACCACATGAAGAAGCAGAGCAAGGGCTTCACCCTCATAGAACTGATGATCGTCGTCGCCATCATCGGCATCCTCGCCGCAATCGCCATCCCCAACTTCATGCGCTACCAGCTCCGCTCCAAGGCGGCCGAGCGCAAGACCAACGTCGGCGCGATCTTCAAGGCCCAGGAGGCGCTGCGCCAGTCCGAGCGCCAGATCGTCCCCGGGAACCCCACCACCGGCCAGTACTGGGAGTTCACCGCCCCAGTGCCCGTCGCTGCCGCCGTTCCAAGCACCTCGAAGGCCGCCTGGGTCGCCGCCGACCTCGCCATCGCCCAGACCATCGACTGGGTCGTCCAGGGCTCCACCTACGCCCAGTACGACGCCGCCGTCGCCGGCGGCGCAGCTCCTTTCGGGACGTCCCTGGCTGCTTGCGCCGTCAGCGATATCGACGGTGACGCGAACAACGCTGCCGATGCCCTCTGGCAGCCGGTCATCCTGGCCACCGGTGCCGCCGCCACAGGAAAGCCGCCCGCTCCGTGCGTTGCCAACATCGATGCCGGTCACGGCTACACCTGGCTCGCGGGCGACCCCGTCGGCGCCGTCGTTCAGCTCTCGGCCGACGCCGTCTTCTAGGTCGAAACCGTTCCGGCCACGGCCGGCCCGGGCTACACTCGGCGGCGCCATCCCTGAAGGGTGGCGCCGCTTCTCCATGGCACCAGGGGTTACCGGCGCCGGCTTC
>JANPOM010000526.1:0-1431 GCA_031427995.1 Anaeromyxobacter sp.
ACATCTTGTAGTTCCTCCTTGGAAACTTCTTGACCATCCAACCAACTTCCATAATCTTTAAAAGATTTGCGCTTGAATGTGTTTAGTTCATCATCTCCTTTGAAAACTGAATCAAGGGGGAAGCCGACAGGCCAGTTGCTATGCTCGGAACCGTTGAGGGGCTGTCATGTCACCGGGACCGATACTCAACGTATGACATTGGGTACGAAGAGGCGATGGAGGGCGTGAGGCTCCAGGCCGCCACTCTTGAGGCTGACGCAGTTGTGAACGTGGTCTGTCAGAAGAACTCAGGGACGGACTGGAGGAACAACTGCTTCGGGTCTGTGAAGTGCATAGGCGACGCGGTTCAATTTCGGTGATCTTCGTCGAAGGCGGCGCGCTCCGTCCATGGATGTGACCTCGGCAGACCGCCCCGGCTCATGGCGCCCGGTGCCCGACGTGCAGCCCGGCGACCCGGTGATCCACTTGGACGACGACAGCGCAGCGTTGCGGGGGACGGTGTGGGCGGCAAGGCCAGCCGCTACGGGCTCTTGGCCTTGCACGTCCCGAACGCAATGCCGCCGCGTCCGTTGTTCTCAACGAAGGTCAAGTCGCTGAAAACCTGGACGTCCAACTGATTGCGGAAGACGTAGAACTTCTTGAGGTGCACCCTCTCGTCGAACTCAATGCGATCCACATCGTAGGCGTCGCAGGATTCCCTCCCTAGCGAGGGAGACATATCGCAGCGAGACACTTTTGCGCCGGTGGTGGTTTCCTCGATGAGCACCTTGAAGTTCGCCTTCTTGAGATGCTCCTCGGAGTAAACCCGTTCGGAGTCGAGTTTCCTCGTCACGCGGCACTCCAACACCGTCGCGCTGGAGTAGGCCGGAAGCAATGAACCGAAAGCGAACGCGATGGCTGCCAAGCGGTTGTTCACAAGTTGGCCCTCCCCATGGCCAGAACGGATGGTAGCAGACCAACCGACGCCCTCGGTGCCCTGATACTCTCGCGTCGACCATGGGCTTCACCTCGACAGATTGCCCCGGAAGCTGGCGCCCGGTACCGGACGCGAAGCCCGGCGATCCGGTGCGCTGCGAGGTCTGCGGCCGCGCCGTCCACGCCACCGTGCCGCCGATGTTGGAGGAGACCGCCGACCCCTGGCGCGGCTCGACGGCGGCACGGGTGCGGCCTCGCTGCACGCCGCTCGCTAGGTCCGCGCCGAGCTACTCAGGCTCGGCGTGAACTAGATATCGCCGCTAAGGGCCCGCGGGTAAATAGTCGATCCGAAACGAGGCTCATTGTTGGTTCCCAGGTGCAATGAGATAGCTCCACTCTCCGCGCACGCGAGCGCGCTGGAGATTGACCGAGGCCATCTCCTCGGGGGTGACCGCGATCCCCTTCTCGTAGGTTCGCCTGTCCAGGCCGGCCCGGATCCGCAGCCCCGCCGCGGTG
>JANPOM010000527.1:0-1838 GCA_031427995.1 Anaeromyxobacter sp.
GTGCAGCTACCAGAGGCTCCGCAGTAGGACCGATCGGCCAGCGGGTCGACGCACTTCCCGCCGCAGTTCACCTGGCCCGCCGCGCAGGTCACCGCGCAGGCACCGTTGGAGCAGACCTGCCCCGACCCACAGGTCACACCGCAGCCGCCGCAGTTCCGGTTGTCGGTGAGGGCGTTGGCGCACTCGCCTCCGCAGTTGGTGAGCCCGGCCTGGCAGGAGAGTGCGCAGGCCCCCGCCGAGCAGACCTGGCCCGCCTCGCAGGCGACACCGTGATTGGCCCCGGCACAGTCGCCGGAGGCGCCGCAGAAGGCCCGGTCTGCCATTGAGTCGACGCACCTCCCCCCGCAGAGCACCTGGCCGGCGAGGCAACTCGGCACGCAGGCACCCGCCGTGCAGATTTCGCCAGAACCACAGGCCACGCCGGCCGTCACCCCGGAGCATGTCCCCGACGCCCCGCAGAACGCCCGGTCGGTCTGCGGATCGACGCACTTCCCGTTGCAGTCGAGGAGCCCGGCCTGGCAGGTGAGCCCGCACCCGCCGGCGGAGCAGACCTCGCCATCACCGCAGGCCGTGCCGGCCGCCGCTCCACTGCAGGTCGCCGTGGCGCCGCAGTGGATCCGGTCGGTCAGCGGATCGACGCAGCTCCCGCCGCAGTTGACCTCGCCGGCCGCGCAGGTCACCGCGCAGGCGCCGCTGGAGCAGACCTTGCCGGCGGCGCAGACCGTGCCGCAGCCGCCGCAGTTCAGGTTGTCGGACTTGAGCTCGGCGCAGGTGCCGCCGCAGACCACCGCGGCGCCGAGGCAGTCGGGCTTGACCTCTGCGCACCCGGACGCCAACCAGGAGACCGCGACGACCAACGCCACCCAGAAGCTCTGACGCATCTGCTCTCCCGACGATCGCCCGAAGGCGGCGCAGGGCACGAGATGCGCCCCTTCATGGTTTGACGACCTGGACGGGGGAAGCTGACGCGCCGCGGTGTCCCGTGACTCCACGACAAGCGTGCGCGCCGCGCCGGTTCAGGCCGCCAGCCGCCGCCCCGCCTACTGGCAGCTCGCCTCGCCCTCGAAGACGCCGAAGTCGCGCCAGCGCACGTCGGCCGGGACGTAGGTGTCGCGCCAGAACCCGGTCAGGACGACGTCGCGGCCCGCGAGGTCGCAGGCGCCGACCTCGAAGGCCATCGGGGCGCCGTCGAGCAGGGCCCGGATCCAGCACCGGGAGCGCGAACCCTCGATCCGAAGGGTGTGCCACTTGCCCGAGATGGTGCCCGGCAGCGTCCCCTTGGCCACCACCTGGGTGGTATTTCGACCGCCGACGATCCCCCACTCGTAGCGGACGGCGCCGTTCGGAGCCTCGATCAGGGCGAGGCCGCGGCCATGGTGCAGGTCGCTCGACCGGTGGTCCATGGTGCCACCCGGATCGCCGTAGACGTGGAACCCCACGCCGACGCCCTGTCCCGGCACCCTCGGCGCGAAGAAGCTGGCGGTGACCGCGAAGACGTCCGGCCGCGACTCGCCGGCCGGAACGAAGAGCTGGTTCCAGTCCGACCCCTGGTACCAGGCGCCTCGCCCCTCGTAGGTGACCATCTCCTGCTTGCCCGAATCGCCGTTGCGCCAGCGGAGCCCCGGCACTGGCGCGTCGAAGTCACTCCGGGTCACGGTCTTCCAGGTGCACGGCACCTGCCCCGACGCCGCCGCCAGCCATCCTGCGCGATCCTGCATCTATCTGTGTTCATCTGTGGCTGACGGTATTACAGGCAGATCAACATCGCGCTCGGCGCGCGCCAGGTCTTCCGGCGTGTTGAGATTGCAGAACAGGCCACGATCTTGCGGTTGGTCGAA
>JANPOM010000528.1:0-1143 GCA_031427995.1 Anaeromyxobacter sp.
TGCCGGTGCGGTCGGCGACCGTCGAACCGATCGCGCGCGACTACTTCGTTACGCTGACCGTCTGACGGCTCACTGAGGTGCGGCCGCCCGGGCGCGAGTAGATCCCTGCGTATTGGAACGCTACCCCGGGCCAGCGCCGGGGGTGAGGCGGCGCCGCAGCGCCAACCACCAGATCTTCAGATAGGGCCAGGCGAAGGCCGCGGGCCAGACCGGCCCGAAGTGCCTGTACGTGAAGACCAGCCACTCGCGAGGCGGGAGGCCCTTCGGTCCCAGCGCCCGCCGCCACTGCTCCCGGGCCGGTAGCGAGGGGTCCACCCACAACCCCTTGCCGGAGTTGGCCACGCACTCTCCGACATAGCCCGGGGCCACCCATAGCGAGCACCTGGCCTGGCCCGCGCGGTAGCCGTAGTCCAGGTCACCCATGCGATGGGTGAAGGTGTCGTCGAGGTTGCCGACGCGCTGGAGGACGTCCCGCGGAACGAGCACGCAGTTGCCGTTCATGGTGTCGCAGCGCTGTGCGGCGGGGCCGGGCGCTACCATCTGGATCCTGGCGGGGTTGAGCCAGCCGCCGCGGCGCCAGCCGCCGTAGCTCTGCTCCCCGGTTTCGGGATCCTGCGTCGAGCCCACCACCAGGCAGGGTGCCTGCCCCGCTGCCGCGAGCAGCCGGTGGGCGGTGAGCAGCCCGGCCAGGGCGCCGGCGAGCAGGTGGGTGTCGTCGTTGAGGAGCAGGTAGTAGTCCGGATCCTCGCGCCGGGCCACTTCGATCGCCAGGCGCATGCCGCCGTTCCAGTAGAGCTGCCCCGAGCCCTCTACCACGCGCACCTCGGGGTACTGCGCGCGCACGGCCGTGGCGGTCCCGTCCGAGCTCCCGTCGGCGACGAGGATCGCCGTCAGCGCCGCTCCGGCGTCATGGACCTGGGCCCGGAGCCGCTCCAGGCAGCGCACCCCAAACCACTGCCTCCTTCGCGCGAGTCGTCGCGCTCAACCCGGCCGGCCCGCCCTCACCCCCCACGGTAGATCCTGACGTAGGCGTCCACGCCGGCCTGCAGATCGAAGTGCCGGCGCGCCACCGCCGGGTAGTCCCGAGCCACCCGCCACCTTGCCTCGGCGTCCTCGGCCAAGAAGGCATGGAGGGCGGCCGCC
>JANPOM010000529.1:0-1069 GCA_031427995.1 Anaeromyxobacter sp.
CGCGGCCTCGGCCTGCTGGCCGATCTCGGCTACGCCAGCCTCGATCTGCTCCAGGCCTGCGAACGCCACGGCGTCCACTACGTCATCCGGCTCAAGGAGAACTGGAAGCCCAAGGTGGACCACGTGGCCCGCGGCGAGCTGAGCGGCGCCTTCGTCCCCGGGCTCGACCTCGCGTGCTCCTCGACGCCGAGTCGCTCGCGCTGAACGGGAAGGTCATCGACTCCGACGTCCGCGTTGGCCGTGGCTCGCGCGAGGTGCGCTGCCGACTCGTCGGTGTCCCGACCGAGAAGGGCTACTGCTTCTTCCTCTCCAGCCTGCCGCCGCGCATCGCGGCGCGCTCGGTCGCCGACCTCTACCGGGTCCGCTGGGAGGTCGAGAGTGACAACAAGCTCGACAAGTCCTGCCTGCGCCTCGACGAGATCGGCGCGCGAACCGGGCCCGCCGTGCGCGCCCTGCTGGACGCCTCGAGGGTCGCCTCGATCATGATCTGCCTGCTGGCTCACCAGCACCGCCTCGCCGAGGCGCCGCCGCCTCGCGCCGGCACGGAACGCATGAAGCCGCCGATTCACGCGCAGGCTCTCGCGAGGATGGTGTCCTTCTGCGCCGTCTCCGTCGCCCGCGCCATGGCACTCTCCGGCCGCCCCGCCGAGCAGGAATGGGCCACGCTGGCCGAGCTCTTCAGCCGGGAGACCGACCCCAACTGGCGCCGCAGCCCGCCATCCTCGACCAGATGCGCGGCTGGAAGGTCACCCCAGGTAAACCTCGGAACGCACGTGCTGCCAAGGCTTCCGTTAACTGATCACGCATGCCCCCAAGGGTTTGGGCGCTTCACTCTCGATTGTCTACGTCCTACCTCGGCCCGGAGTTGTGGTGACGGCCGCCAATCCGCCAGTGCTTGCCAATGCCGGCCCCATCCCCGCCGAACAGCAGGCCCCGCACGTTCACTCGAGCTTTCTCAAGGTAGTGGAGGAGCTCCACCCCAAGTTCTTACAACTCAGTCACATGGCCCCGGTGAAGCCGTCCGCGATCGCCAGCAACGCACCAATGTCAGGCATCTACCTGTTTAGCG
>JANPOM010000530.1:0-1514 GCA_031427995.1 Anaeromyxobacter sp.
ACTCGACCTCGCCGCCGGCACGCAGTTCCCCAGCAGTTCTCGCCTGCAGGCCATACGCACTGGAAGTGACTTGGTACGAACCTTGCCCTGAGGCAGGTGCAGTGAATTCAACCCCTTGCGCCCCAGTGAAACCCGGTGAAATGGATGCTATACTCTGAGTCCGAGTTCGAGCCGAAGCTGCGGAGCGGGCTGTTCGTGCACCCGTTCTAGCTTCGGTCTTCTCGGAATCCAGTAGGCAGTCAGGTCCACGCCCCGCTCATCGGCCTGGTTGCGGAGGAAGACCACCAGCTCCCGCGGCATGCGGAAGGTCTGCATCAGCTTCTCGGTGGTCGAGAAGGGGTCGAGAAGGAGTGGATGGCTGTTTCTTGCTGGATGCCATATCAATGTCTCCTGACATACGTACAGGATTCATGGCAACTTCGGCGCAAGCCAAGGCGACCGCCCAGTTGGGGCGTGGGCGAGGTGAGTGGCGAAACGGCCGGGCCGGCCCGGTCGCGGCCGGGGGCTGGCGCCCCTACGAGACCAGGGGGGCCAGGGCAATCAGCTCGTCGAAGCGCCGGAAGTCGCTCCAGTTGAGCGTTGCGAGCCGCGTGACGCCATGGGTCCGCATCGTGGCGACGACGTTGGCGTCGTGGACCTGCTTGCCACGCACGCCGAAGCGACGCACCAGGTCGAGCAGCTCGGGGAGGACGGCGCCGCTGTCGTCCAGCACGTCGCAGCTCGCCGTCCAAGCGCCGAGGACCTCCAGGGCCTCATCGACGCTGAAGGTGCGGCCCTCCACCGGGCCGCGCGTCAGCACCGCGAGGAACTCGCGGCAGACCTGGGCGGAGATGCAGGCCGGCACACCTTCCCTGGCGAGACGCTCCAGCAGTGCCGTTGCGACGGCGTGGCTCGGGTGGCCCTCGACCGATGCGGCCACCAGGACGTTGGTGTCGATGAAGACGAGGTCAGCGGCCATCGTCGCCGTATAGGCTTTCGCGACGCAGGTCGCCGCCGATCCACCGGCCGCCGCTGGCCCTCAGCACGGGCGGCCGGAAGTCCTTCGGTAACGGGCGTGCGGTGTGATGCTGGCGGACCTCGGCCAGGACCCGCCCCCGTTCCTCGGGGGAGAGGGACGCCAGTTCGTCGGCCAGCCGCTTCAAGTCTCTGGGATCCCGCGCCATGGCCAGAGGATACCACCACCCCTGACCTTGCTGAACCAGGGGCGACCCCACGTGGGCGTCACGCCAGCGCCTCCAGGTAGGGCCGGAGGACCGACGAGACCCGGTCGGCGCGGGCCGCGGCGACCAGGTCGTCGATGGGCCAGCCGGTGCGCCTGGCGCCGCCTCTCGCGACGACGCACGGGTGCTCTGCCCCGCCTCGCTGCGGCCCCACCGCTCGACCCGCCGCGGCAGCAGGGCCACCTGCACCTCGCTGAGGCTGCTGGCCCCATCCCCCACGACTGCGAGTGGATCCCACTGAGCGCCGCGGGTGGATCAGATTGAGGCCGCCGCCGAAGCGGCGCCATCCACCGC
>JANPOM010000531.1:0-1376 GCA_031427995.1 Anaeromyxobacter sp.
GGAGCACCTTCATCCAATGCCCAGAGCCCACCGTGGGACGGCCGGTGCGCCGGTCGACCGCCGGCATCGGGATGTTGGTGAACCAGAGGACGCGCATGGAAGATGGCCGTCAGCGGGGCCGGCCGCGTTGATACCGCACGACTCCACCCCTGTCGAACTCGGTCGACGCCTTTCGCGCTCCGCCAGGTGCTCCGCTGGAGCTACACTCCACGGGGTGACGCTCCCCCCCGCCGCCGACGATGAGGCGCCTCGTCCGCCCTCGGGCGCGAGCGGGGACCAGCTGGCCGTGGCCGGCTTGGACGTCGGACAGGCCGGCGATGCGGGCGCCCCCGAGGATGGAGGCCAGTCCCGCGACCGCAGCCTCGCCGTGCTCTGCGCCGGCGCCTTCGTGTTCGGGCTCGACCTCGGCTGGATCTCGGCCGGCGCTCTCCTCGCCACCGCGACCTGGCAGCTCCTGCGCCCGCGACCCCTCCCCGGCCCCGGCCACGCCGGGCTCCTGGGGGCAGGCCTCCTTGCCGCCACCCTGGTCAGTTACTACGCCATCACCGTGGGGCACGGGCAGTACGAGCCGGCGCGGGCGGCCGGCTACCTCGCCATCTGCCTGCTCGCCTACGCTGCCGGCCTGACCGCATCGGGGGAGCGCGACGCGGACCTCCTCCCCAACGCCCTGGTGGCGTTCGTCTTCGCGGCGCTCGGCTCCACCGCCTATGCCTACCTGAGCGTCAGCCAGGGGCTCGAGCTGGGCGCCGAGCTGTCGGTGCGCTCGGCGCCGAGCGCCTGGAACCCGTCCGACCTCATCACGGGCACGGCGCTGGGCGCGGCCGCCTCGCCTGGCCTGGCCCTCCTGGCGGCGGTGGTCTTCTCCGTCCGCGAGGACCGCTCCCGTCTCTGGCAGCTGGCGGCCTGGCCGGCCGCCGGAGCGGGGCTGGTCGCCAATGTCCTGCTCCTCAACCGGGCGCCGTTCCTGGCGCTCGGCCTGGCGCTGGCGGCCTGCGGCTGGATCTTCCTGCGCGCCCCCGAGGTCGAGGGGTGGAGGAAGCCGGCTCGGCTGGCGGTCCTCCTCGGCGGGGCGCTGGCCGCCGCCACCTGGGCCTGGTCCGTCCTCGGCGCGAGCGACGAGACCATCCTCGCCCGCTTCGAGACGGAAGGGGTCTCGACGGCACGGTGGCAGCTCCTATGGGAGGTGCTGTCCCAGCTCTTCTTCCACCCGCTCGGGGGCCGCGCCTTCCCCATCTCGGAGAACTACGCGCACAACCTCTGGCTCGACGTGGGCTACGACGCTGGGCCCCTCCCCTTCCTGCTCCTGCTCGCGTTCCACGCCGTCCACCTGCCCGCCGTGCTGGCCGTGCTGCGGCGCCACCCGTCGCTGAACGCCC
>JANPOM010000532.1:0-6237 GCA_031427995.1 Anaeromyxobacter sp.
GCGCCGCCGCGAGGCGCCGCCGCCAGCTGCTGCATACCCTGTTGGTCTCGATCAGCTTCCATCGCGGGACCCTGAATAGCTGGCCGAGGTGTCGGCCAGAAGGCTCAAGTGCAAACACCGTGTGACGCTCGCGCAGGCGGCTGGAGGGGCCTGAGTACCGTGGGCAGGGGGCTATCGGCGCCTGGCCACGTCCGGATCGGTGGGTTGCCCCGGCCCGGGGCGCGAGCGGCACTACAGCTGGAAGGAGAGCAGCTGGCAGGCCAGTCCGCCGTTGCGGATGGGGATGGCTCGCAGCGGCGGCAGTGGGAGCAGCCGCTCCAGCCCCCGGTCGGGACCGAGCACCGCCAGCGCCCAGCCGGGGAGCCGGAGCGTCAGCTGTCCGAGGGCGCGCCAGGCCCCTGCGGCGTCCTCGTCGAGCCGGACGCCGAAGGGCGGGTTGACGGCGCAGAGCCCGGCCCCACCGGGAGGCGGCAGCACCGTGGCGGCGTCGGCCCGCTCGAACCGGATCAGCCTCTCGACGCCGGCCGCTGCGGCGTTCTTCTGGGCCAGCCGGAGCACCCCCATGTTCCGGTCGGAGGCCTGGATGGCAACGGCGACCGGCCGGGCCTCGGCGCGGAGCCGCTCGCGCAGCCGCGCCGTGCGCCGGGCATCGTGGCCGGGGAAGCGCTCGAAGGCGAAGCTCCGTTCGAGCCCAGGGGCGTGGCGTGCCGCCATGAGCGCCGCCTCGATGGCCAGCGTGCCCGATCCGCACATGGGGTCGAGGAAGGGGCGGTCGCCGTTCCAGCCGGCCACGCGCAGCAAGGCGGCCGCCAGGGTCTCGCGCAGCGGGGCGGCGCCGATGCGGGCTCGCCAGCCGCGGCGATGAAGCGGTTCGCCGGCCGCCTCCACCGAGAGCGAGAGCTTGCCACCGGCCCGGCGGACATGCAGGTCGGCGTCGGTCCCGAAGCGGCGCAGCGCCTCGGCTCGGGCGGCGTCATGGCCCTCGCCGCGCCCCTCGTAGACCCTGATGCGGACCGTCTCGGCGACCCGCGAGGCGAGGCAGATGAGCGCCACCGCCTCCTCGCCGCGGGTCTCGACGCCGCCCGGCGTCTCGGTGGCGTCGAGCCCGAGCTCGCGCAGCTCCCCGGCCAGCACCGGCTCGAGGCCGGGGGCGCAGGCGGCGAAGACCAGGTCGTCGAGGGGCACCCGGGGCACTAGCGCGGCCTGGGGCGGATCAGGGTGTCGACGAGCTGCTTCAGCTTCTCCACCTCGCGCTCCAGCTCGGCCAGGCGATCGACGACATCCACGGTGACCGTTCCGGTCTCGGACGGATCGCGGGTGTTGCGGGTGATCGTGAAGGTGCCGGAGCCCGGCACGGCCTCGGGCGCGGCCTCGCCGTAGTAGACGCGCCGGATGGCCCGCTCGATGGCGGAGGAGGTGGCGACGTAGACCTCGATCTGCAGTCCGGAGGCCTTCTGCGCCTCGTAGATCGCCTCGGACATGGTTGGATCGAAGCAGGCCAGCAGGAGACGCCTCGGATCTTCGCGGCGGCCAAGCGGCATCAGGCCGTAGCGCTCCGCCACGGTGAGCGGCAGCAGCTGGCTCACCTTCTCCGGCAACTTGAGCCGGTCGAGGTCGACCAGCCGGAGCCCGAGCTGGTGGGCGATGGCCGAGGCGAGCGTCTGCTCGTCGAGCAGCCCGAGGTTGAGCAGGATCTGTCCGAGCCTTCCGCCCCAGGCCCCTTGCTCCGCCAGGGCGCGGTCGAGCTGTTCGCGGGTGAGCACCCGCGCGTCGATGAGGACGTCACCGAGGCGTGAGCGTGCTGGCTGAGCGGCCATCGAGCATCCCCCTGACGCGATGGTACCTTGCGTCGGAGCCGGGCACTATTTCCCGGAGGCTCAGCTGGCGTGGCCGCCGTCCGGTCTGGCCAGCAGATCGAGCTGCTTCCAGCGCATGACGTTGGCCGGGGTGACCGGCTCGGCCGGCGCTGGCGCTTGGGCCGCGAACCGCACCACCCGGTAGCCGAACTCCTCGAGGAAGGCCAGCAGGGCATGGCGCTGAGGGCGGCGGGCGCTCCGCCCCACCTGGACGCGGAGCCGGGGATGGCGCGCCGCCACCAGCGGCCGGAGCGCCTCCAACAGCTCGGGCCCCCGCGCGTCGAAGCGAAAGGAGACCCAGCGGAGCCGCTCAAGCTGGGCGGCGTGGCGCGCGGCCAGGAAGGGCTGGAGCGCATGGCTGGCGACGCCGAAGTCCGGCTCCGGCTCCCCGGTGGCCACGGCCAGCAGGTGCGGGAAGATCCTGGTCCGGTCGCGGTTGTGGGCGGCGTTGGCGGCCAGCACCGGGAAGAGGGCCCGGTCGCTCTCCAGCGCCACCACCGCCCCATCCGGTCCCACCGCCAGCCCCAGCTCAACCGCCTCGGTACCGGCGGCGGCGCCGATCACCACCGCCGCGTCGCCGGGGCGCAGCTCGGCCCGCATGGCGGTGATCCGCGCCGGATCGAGGGTCGCCGGCGCCCGGCGCGCCTCGGGGTCGAGCCAGCGGGCCAACTGGACGGCGCCGAGCTCCGGAAGCTCCACGGTGACCAGTTCGTGGCCATGGACTGGGGTGGCGGGCCTGGGCCAGCCGAACAGGGAGCGTGAAGGGCGCGACGTCATCGGGGTAGGCCCTCGGGCGTGGGGAACTTCCCTGATTACCACGCCCCGGGCCGGCGCCGAGTGGGCCTGTCGGGGGTAGACTTGGCCGGTTGGCGCGCCGCCCCGACTTTGGCTAGGGTTCCCCCGGCATGGCCTCCTATGATCGCGCCGACGCCCCGACCACGGCGAGCGGGGGACTCTCCCCCAGGTGGCCTGGTCTCGCCTGGGCGCTGCTCCATGTCCCGGTCATCCTCTACGCCTTCTCCGAACCGATCGCGCAGGCGCTGCGCGGAGTCCCCGCGCCCTACCGCGCGCCGCTCTACCCGGCCTTCGTCGTCCAGGCGGTGACGCTGGCCTTCGCCGTCTGGGTGGTGGCGCTGCCGCTCTCGATCTCCCGCAGGCTCTACCGCTGGACCTTTCCGTTCCTCATCGGCCTCGCCACCATCCTGCTGGCCATCGACGCCCGCACCTACCAGGCGGTCGGGTTCCACATCAACGGCTTCTTCCTGCGCGTGGCCATCCAGCCGAACGCGCTGCGCGAGACCGGCATCCCCATGTCCGACATCGCCTGGCTGGCGGCCGAGGGCCTGGCCTGGCTGGTGGGCGAGGTGGTGCTGGGGGCCTGGTTCCTGCGCCGCTTCGGCTCGTCGCGGCCGATCTGGAGGGTGGCGCTGGCGTTGCTCCTGCTGGCCACCGCCGAGCGGCTCTACTCGGGCAGCGTGGCCTTCTTCGGCGGGCCCGGGGTCTTCGCCGCTGGTCAGGCCCTGCCGCTGCAAGTGCCGGTGCGCCTCGGCAAGTTCTGGGAAGGGCTGACCGGCCGCAAGGTGCTGGGGAGCCCGCTCCAGGGGGTCACCGGCGAGAGCGCCGTCAAGCTGCCGCCCGGCATCGATCCGGCCTCGGTGAAGTTCACGAGGAAGCCGGACGTGGTCTTCATCCTGCTGGAGAGCGCCCGGGCCGACTACCTCGACCCGCGGGTGATGCCGCTGCTCTCGGCCCGCGCCGCCCGCGGCGGCACAGTCTTCGAGCGCCACTACGCGCTGGCGCCCACCACCTACTTCAGCGTCTTCGGACTTATCTTCGGCCTCGAGGCCCACAAGCTCGACGCCGTGGTGGGGGCCGGGCGCAAGCCGCTGCTCTTCCGCGCCTTCTCCGCCAACGGCTACCAGTCGAAGTTCCTGGCCGCCTCCTCGGTCGACTGGATGGGACTGCGGGAGCAGGTCTTCGGCGACGTGAAGCAGTCGCTGGAGACCGACTGGCCGCGCAACCTCAATCCCGAGCAGACCGACGCCGCCATGCTGGCCGAGGGGCGCCGCTTCGTGGAGCAGGCCGACGACAAGCCGATCTTCCTCTTCTTCTTCTTCGTCGGGACCCACTTCAACTACACCTACCCGGAGCGGGCGGCGAAGTTCTCCCCGGTCTGGGACGGCGACGGCATCCTCAAGGCCAGCGCCGTGCCTGGCCACCTGATCCTCAACCGCGCCCGCAACTCGGCCTACGAGGCCGATCTCAAGGTGGACGAGTTCCTCACCTGGTTCGAGCTGAAGCGAGGGCGGCCACCGCTGGCGATCGTCACCGGCGATCACGGCGAGGAGATGCGCGAGCAGGGGCATGTCGGCCACGGCTCGGCGCTCACAGTGCAGCAGCTCCACGTCCCCATGGTGGTGATGGGAGACGACGTGCCGGTGGGTCGGCGGGACGCCCCCACCAGCCACGCCGACGTGGTGCCGACGCTGATGGCGCTGCTCGGCGACACCCACCCGCCGGAGAGCTACGCGGCCGGCCTGTCGATGTTCGAGGCGCCGCAGGACCGCTTCGTGCTCACCACGGTCGGCTGGGAGCCGAAGTTCGCCGCCATCGGGAAGGAGCTGAAGGTCTCCTTCAACAGCATGGACGGCGGCCTCGGCGGCGTCACTATCACCGATCCCTTCGACCGGCCGCTCCCCGACGGAGAGGCGAAGTTCTCGGAGGCGGCGCCCAGGATCTTGAAGCTGTTCGGGAGGTAGGCGACCCCCGGATGGGGCATGAAGGCCTTCGCGGCACTTCCGGAACGCCCGCCCTTCCGCTAGAACCCGCACCCCAATGATCTCGGTCCAGGACGTCACCAAGGCCTTCGGCCCCAAGAAGCTCTTCGAAGAGGTGAGCGTCTCGTTCGCGCCGGGCAATCGCTACGGCCTGACCGGCCCGAACGGCGCCGGCAAGACCACCTTCATGAAGATCCTGGCCGGCGACGAGGAGTCGGACAGCGGCAGCGTGCTCCGCCCCAAGCGGCTCGGCATCCTCCGCCAGGATCACTACCGCTACGAGGATCACCGGGTCGTAGACACCGTGCTGATGGGGAACCGGCCGCTCTGGGCCGCCATCTCGGAGAAGGAGCAGCTGCTCGCCAAGCCGGAGATGACCGACGACGACGGCATGCGGCTGGCCGAGCTCGAGGGGATCATCGCCGAGGAGGACGGCTACTCGGCCGAGGCGGCCGCCGGCGCGCTGCTCTCCGGGCTCGGCGTCGACGGCGAGTTCCACGACCAGCCCATGCGCGCCCTGGCGGGCGGCTACAAGCTGCGCGTGTTGCTGGCCCAGGCCCTCTTCGGCAAGCCGCAGGGGCTGCTGCTCGACGAGCCGACCAACCACCTCGACATCGAGTCGATCCGCTGGCTGGAGAAGTTCCTCCACGACTACGACGGCGTGCTCATCACCATCAGCCACGACCGCCACTTCCTCAACTCGATCTGCACCCACATCGCCGACATCGACTACGAGGCGATCATCCTCTACCCGGGCGGCTACGACGACATGGTCCGGCATAAGGGGCAAGTCCGGAATCGCGTCGAGTCGGAGAACGCCGACAAGAAGAAGAAGGTGGCCCAGCTCCAGGACTTCGTGGCCCGCTTCCACGCCGGCACCCGCGCCTCGCAGGTGCAGAGCCGCGTCCGCGCCATGCAGAAGCTGAAGCTCGAGGACATGAAGCGGTCGAACATCGCCGCCCCCTTCATCAAGTTCGAGCAGAAGGTTCCGAGCGGCCGGCAGACGCTCACCGTCGAGGGGATCGGCAAGCACTACGGCGACGATCAGATCGTCCAGGAGTTCAGCGCGCTGGTGACCCGCGGAGAGAAGATCTGCATCATCGGCAAGAACGGCGTGGGCAAGACCACCCTGGCCCGCATGATCGCCGGCGATCTCAAGCCCGACCAGGGCCACGTCAAGTGGGGCCACCAGGCCCAGGTCGGCTACCTTCCGCAGGACCAGGCCGGCGTGATCCGCCCCGGCACCACCGCCTTCGGCTGGCTCCGTGAGTTGGAGGACAAGCTCAGCAACGAGGAGATATCCGGCCTGCTCGGCCGCATGCTCTTCTCCGGGGAGGAGCGGATGAAGCCGACCACCACCCTCTCCGGCGGCGAGACGGTCCGGCTGCTGATGTCGAAGCTGATGCTCTTCAAGGACAACGTGCTGGTCCTCGACGAGCCGACCAACCACCTCGACCTGCAGTCGATCGCGGCGCTCTCCGAGGGGCTGCAGAAGTTCGAGGGGACGCTCCTCATCGTCACCCACGACCAGGAGCTGATTCGCGAGGTCGGCACCCGCGTCTGGGTGCTGCACAAGGGCGAGCCGGTGCTCGACTTCCCCGGCA
>JANPOM010000533.1:0-1841 GCA_031427995.1 Anaeromyxobacter sp.
CCCGGAGGGCATTCGAGCCGCCCTGTATAGAGGATGGGCGTTCTGGGATCAAGCCCGAAGGCCGCCCGGTGGCCCCGCCGCTCAGCGCTCCACGCCCCGCGGGAACTTCTGCGGGACGATCCGCTCGAGGCCGCCGAGGTAGGGGCGCAGCGCCTCCGGTACCAGCACCGTCCCATCGGCCTGCTGGCACTGCTCGAGGATTGCCACCACGGCCCGCCCCACCGCCACCCCGGAGCCGTTGAGGGTGTGGCAGAGCCGCGGCTTGCCGTCGGCGCCGCGGTAGCGGACCTTGATGCGCCGGGCCTGGAACTCCTCGCAGTTGGAGACCGAGCTGATCTCCCGGTAGGCGTCCTGGCCCGGGCACCAGACCTCGATGTCGTAGGTCTTGGAGGATGAGAAGCCCATGTCGCCAGCGCAGAGCAGCACCACCCGGTGGTGCAGGCCGAGCCGGCGCAGCACCTCGCAGGCGTCGTCGAGCATCTTCTGGTGCTCGGCCTCGGAGCTCTCGGCCGGGGCGAACTTCACCAGCTCGACCTTGTGGAACTGGTGCTGGCGCATCAGCCCGCGGGTGTCGCGCCCGGCGGCCCCGGCCTCGGCGCGGAAGCAGGGGGAGAAGGCGCAGTAGGAGATGGGCAGCGCGCCGGCCTCGAAGATCTCGTCCCGGTGCATGTTGGTGACCGGGACCTCGGCGGTGGGGATCAGGTAGAGCGGGCTCTCGCCGCCGGTCTTGAAGAGGTCCTCCTCGAACTTGGGCAGCTGCCCGGTGCCGGTCATGGTCTCGGCGCTGACCAGGTAGGGCGGCAGGATCTCGGTGTAGCCGCGCGAGACGTGGACGTCGATGAAGAAGGCGGTCAGGGCCCGCTCCAGCCGCGCCCCCACCCCTTTGCTGATGGTGAAGCGCGAGCCGGAGAGCTTGGCCGCCTGTGGCCACTCGAGGATGCCGAGCGCCTCCCCCAGCTCCCAGTGCGGCTTCGGCGTGAAGCCGAGCGCCGGCTTCTCACCCCAGGCGGAGACCTGCAGGTTGCCGTGCTCGTCGGCCCCGGCCGGGACCGACTCCTGCGGCGGGTTGGGGACCAGCAGCAGCAGCGCCTGGATCCTCGCCTCCACCTCGCCGAGCTCGGCCTCGCTCCCCTTGACGGCGTCGCCGAGCGCCCGCAGGTCGGCGCGGGCCTTCTCGCCGGCCGCCTTGTCGGTCTTCATCAGCTCGCGGATCCGGCCGTTGGCCTCGCCCTGCTCCTTCTTCTGCTTCTCGAGCTGCAGGTTGAGTTCGCGCCGGCGGGCCGCCAGCGGCCTGACCGGGGCCAGCGCGGCCACGGCCGCCTCCCCGCGGCGCGCCAGCTTGCGCTCCACCCCTTGGTAGTCGGCGACGACGGCCTTCAGGTCCAGCATGGTGGAGAGGCTCCCGTGATCAGGCGAGAATGAGGGGGCCGATATTAGTCCTTAACCTCGGGGAGGGCTAAGGGGTCTTCCTCGGGGTGATGGCGGCCATGCACATGCGCGACGACGAGACCGGACGACCGAGGCTGACCCTGGTCGCAGGCGGCCGGGCTGGCGACCTGCGCGACGAAGACGCCCTGCTCGGCGCCTGGCTCATCGGCGACGAGGACGCCTTCGGCGAGTTGGTCCGCCGCCACCAGCCGCTGGTGCTGGCAATCGTCCGGCGCTACGCCGCCACCCCCGAGGACGCCCGCGACCTCTCGCAGCGGACCTTCCTCAAGGCCTTCGAGTCGGCGCGCCGCGTGCTGGCCCGGGGTGGCCGCAACGGCGTCCCCTTCAAGCGCTGGCTGGTGCGGGTGGCCGTCAACCTGGCCAAGAACCACCGCCGCGACGCCGGTCGCTGG
>JANPOM010000534.1:0-2086 GCA_031427995.1 Anaeromyxobacter sp.
ATTCGGAATGGCCGGCCGAGTCGAATTCCGGGCAAGACTCTCGCGTTCGATCGCGCGAAGCGTTCGGCAGAACGAGAAGGTCGGCCAGATTCTCGGCTACGCCGCCTGGCGCCAGGCGTAGCGGTGATGCAGGCCGCCGACTCGGGGAAGGCTGACGACGTTGGATGTCGAGCCAGGGGGACGGTGCTCGACCGAACGCCCGAGCGGAGTGTCCTTGCTGAGGCCGAGATGGGTCCGGTCCTGATTGTAGTGGTCGATGAAGGAGTCGAGCAGTCGGCGGAGATGGTGCTCGTTGAGCACGATGACGTGGTCGAGCAGTTCCCGCCGAACCGTGGCGACGAAGCGCTCGGCGACCCCGTTCTGCCACGGGCTCCGGTAGCTTTTACGCGTCGGCTCCACCTGCAACGACCGCAGTGTCGCCAACACCCCGTCCGTGAAGGTGGCGCCGCGGTCGAAGATCATGAATCGCGGTGCAGACTCGAATGGGAAGGCGTCGCGAAGCTGCTGCGCGACCCAGGCGGCGGTCGGGCTCGTCGTGACGGCGCAGCGGGCCACCTCGCGACGGCCGTGACGGATGATGAAGAGCACATGGAGGGCCCGGAACGTAACCGTGGGTACGGAGAAGAAGTCCATGGCGGCGATGCCGTCCCGGTGGTTGCGGAGGAACGTCGTCCAGGTCTGCCCAGCTCTGGGGGTGCGAGGCAGGGAGCGCAGGTAGCGCGAGACGCTGCGCTCGGAGACCTCGAAACCGAGGCAGAGCAGTTCCCCGTGGATGCTGGGCGCGCCCCAGGAGTTCTCCGTGACCATCCTGCGGATGAGGGCTCGGACTTCGCGCGGGAGGGGAGGGCGGCCGGAACGCTTGGCGCGCCTGGACAGCCAGTTCCAGTAGATGCGGAAACCGGCGCGATGCCAGCGCACGACCGTGTCCGGCTCGACGATGGCGAGGCTCGCCGCCCAGCCACTCCAACTTCGACGGAGAAGGATCCAGAAGGCACGATCGGCAGGCCGGATGTCGGGGTGCTGTCGGCTGGCGAAGGTGGATAGTTGTTGGCGGAGCGCCAGGTTGTCGATCACGAGGTCGCGCCGAGAGCGCATGGCCGAGCGGAGCGTCGGCAGAAGGGCCACGAGGAGGCGAAGCATCGAACCGAGGAGGATCTAGGGCCGGGGGAGAATCGTCAATGATTCTGGCCAGGATGGAGTTGTGGCGAGCGACAGGCGCCACGCGGAAACGGGACTGCGGGTAATCTCGTTGTCGGCGCTGGAGCACCACGGTACAGTCTTCAAGACATCGAGGCGGTGGAGGTGATCCTGCCGGCCATCCAGAAGGCCGGCTTCGCGCCGGGCAAGGACGTGGTGCAGGCGCTCGATCTGGCCGCCAGCGAGTTCTTCGAGGCCGGCGCCTACGAGCTCTCCAAGTCGGGCGCCGGCAAGAAGACCTCCGCCCAGATGATCGACTTCTGGGCCGACTTGGTCCGCCAGTTACCCTTCTGGCTCATCGAGGACGGCCTGGCCGAGCAGAACCGGGACGGCTGGCAGGCGCTCACCGAGCGGCTGGGGGGCCAGATCCCGCTGGTGGGCAATGCCATCTTCGTCACCAACCCCGCCATCCTGCGGGAAGGGATCGCCAGGGGCATCGGCAACTCGGTGCTCATCAAGCTGAACCAGATCGGCACCTTCTCCGAGACCCTGCGCTGCATGATCGAGGCCCGCGCCGACGGTTACGGCGCCGTCGTGAGCCACCGGTCCGGCGGGACGCCGGACGACTTCATCGCCAACTTCACCGTGGCCACCAGCGCCGGGCTGCTCAAGACCGGCGCCCCGTGCCGCGGCCAGCGGGTGGCTACGTACAACCCCCTGCTCCGCATCGAGGAGGAGCTCGGCGCCCAGGCCCGCTACGCCGGCGCCAGGCCGTCCCGCAGGGCCACCCCGTGACCGTGGCGAGGCCGGCAGGGTCGAAGATCCCGTTCGGGATCGTGGCGCTGGGGCTGGTGAGCCTCCTCATGGACACTTCGTCCGAGCTCGTCCACAGCCTCCTTCCGGCATTCATGTCGAGCGTGCTCGGGGCAAGCGCCCTCACCATCGGGGC
>JANPOM010000535.1:0-3261 GCA_031427995.1 Anaeromyxobacter sp.
ACTGGTCGGCGAGGTGGCGGGCCACGCAGCGGATGCCGTTGCCGCACATGCAGGCGACCGAGCCGTCGGAGTTGAAGATGTGCATGGTGGCGACCGAGCCGGGGTAGCGCGGCGCCAGCAAGGTGAGGATGCCGTCAGCGCCGATGCCGCGACGGCGGTCGCAGAGCCGGACGGCGCGGGCCGCGCTCATGAGCGGGCCATCGACGACGACGAAGTCGTTGCCGAGGCCCTGATACTTGGTGAAGCGGAGCGAGGGCACGGCGGCCATTGTAGCCGGTCAGGGGCCGTCGCGTCCCGGCGCCGCGTCACTCCCAGAGGGCATCGACGGGGCAGGCGGTCAGGGTGGGGATGCGCCTTTGCGTCTGGTGGATCTTCCGCCACCTCGTGGTGGATCTTCAGCCATCCAATGGTTGATTTTCCACCACCGATGACTTTCCTAGGGAATTCCGCCACAGAAACGCTCGATGGCGCCGGTCAGGATGTCGGCGCAGCGGGTGAGCTCGGCCACGGCGACGTGCTCGCCGGTCCGGTGGGCGACGCGGATGTCGCCGGCGCCGAAGACCACCCCCTCGGCCCCCATGCCAATCACCTCGGGCAGCTCGGTGCCGAAGGGGACGGTGATGCTCGGCTGGCCGCTGGCCTGCTCGAGGTAGCGGACGATCTCGGCGTCGGGGGAGGTGACCGCGGCCGGGTCGGTGCGCAGCGGCGAGATGGCGACCTCGAGCCGGCCCCCGCTCTCGGCGGTGAGCCGCCCGCAGGCCGCCTCGAGCAGCCGCAGGGCCTGGCGCGGCTCCTGGCCGGGGAGCGGGCGCCACTCGTAGCTGAAGGTGCAGCTGCCGGCGATGATGTTGCGGGCCTTGCCGCCGGAGATGACGCCGACGTTCCAGGTGGTGAAGGGCGGGTCGAAGGCGGTGTCGCGCACCGCCCTGAGCTCGCCGCCGATCCGCTCCAGCTCGGTGAAGAGCCGGCCGACGGCGTGGATGGCCGAGGCCCCGACCTCCGGGTAGGCGCTGTGGCCTTCGACGCCGGTCACCTCGACCTCGACCGCGCAGTAGCCCTTGTGGGCGCGGACCGGCGTGAGCGAGGTCGGCTCGCCGATGATGGCGTGGCGCGGGTGGATGCGCCCCTCGGCGAGCGCCTGCTTGGCGCCGAGGCAGCCGACCTCCTCGTCGGCGGTGAAGAGGAGCGTGAGCGGGTGGGCGCCAGCGCGGGTGCGGCGGGCGGCGGTGACGGCGGCGGCCAGGAACCCCTTGGTGTCGGCCGAGCCGCGGCCGAGCACGTGGCCGTCGCGGAGCGGGGCGGTGAGGGCCTCGGTCCAGGCGGGATCGAAGGGGACGCAGTCGGTGTGGCCGATGAGGGCGAGGCCGCCCGGCAGGTCGGGGCCGCGCCGGCAGCAGAGGTTCTGCTTCTGCACGCCGTCGGCGTCGAGCCAGCCGGTGCGGCGGGTGGTGAAGCCGAGCGGCTTCAGCTCGCCCTCGAGCAGGTCGAGCACCGGGCCGTTGGGGCGGCTCGAGGTCGAGTCGATCCGGATCAGGGCCTGCAGGAGCGGGACGAGATCCATGGGAGGACTACCGCTTGGCGCCAGAGAGCTGCTGGATCCGCTGGTGCGAGACGCCGAGCATCTCGGCGGCATCGCGGACCGAGAGGCCGAACTTGCGGGTCAGCACGCTGGCGGCGGCGGCCGTGGCGGCGACCGCCTTGGACTGGACCTCGTCGAGGCGTGCCCTGGCCGCGGTGGCCTGCTTGACGACGCGGCGAACGTCGGCCGGCAGCTTGATGTCATCGACGAACTCGGCCCTTTCGGCGGCCGCGTCTCCGATGGCGAGCGACAAGGCCTCACGCACGCGGCGCCGGGCGTCGGATACGGATCGGCCGTCGCTGTTCACGCCCGCGACGCCCTGGACCTCGGCGATCCACCAGCCGCCCTCGTCCCGCTCATAAGTCACCACGTACTTGGCCATGACGCTCCCGCTCTGTTCGATGGCCATTCTGCGCCTAGCCGCTGGTCGCCTGTCAAGCGCCTAGACAGACCCGGGCGGAGGGCCACCCGGACCTGCCGCCGCGTCGGCTACCGTGTCGGGCCAGCACGCCCCCGACCGCGATCTTCCAAGGAGCGCAGCATGCGCGGGACCTGGCTGGTGCGGAACGTCGCGTTGAGGCGAGGATCCTCAAGGGCGGCAAGGGCGCCCACAAAGGGGTCGATGCCATGCTTCGCTAGCGCTCCGAGGGCGAAGTCATTGTCGGTGCAGAAGCGGAAGACCCGCTGGAGCACGCGACGCGCGGGCACCTCCAGCCCGTCGTCCAACAGTTCGCTGACGAACCCTTCGATGCACTGCGCGGACACACGAAGCTGCTTCAACCCCTCGGGCCCGGCGTAGCCAGGCAACTGCATGACGTTGTGAACTCGACTCTCCAGCACATGGGCTGGGTGCATCACCCTGAAGACAACGCCCGTCGGATGGCCATCCGCGTCGAGCAGTTCAGCTGGAATCGCGAGATTCTGGACCTCTGCCGCACGAAGCCCGAGCGGCTCATAGAGAACATCGATCTTGCGCTTCCATCCCTGCCCGTCCAGGTACACGACCACACCAGTGTTGGGACCGTGGTCGTCCATGGTTGCGACAAAGGCCGTCCCGTCGAGCCGAGCAGCACAGATCTTTACGACGGAGTGGTCGCCACAGAAGTCCAGGTCTTTGCTGGTGAAGGGCGCTTCCGAGCCCAGGGTCGGAAGCCGTCCCACGTACCGTTCGGCCCAAAAGTTCACTGCCTGCCCGCCGACGATGATGACGTCGGCACAGACTTCCGCGAGCCGCAGCAGCAGTGGCTGAACGTCGATGAAGCGAAGCGGCGGCGGCCCTTCAGCCAAGCGACTTGGCGAGGTCCAAGCGCAACCGGACCTTCACCCCAGAGAAGGCACCGTTTTCATACCGCAACTGCTGGGCGCTCTTGCGGCCCTCCGCCAAGTCGCAGGCGTCCTCATCGCGCGCCTGCTGCTTTTCGCGAGCGCGCTCCTCGAAGAACTCCCTGCTGACGTAAACGACCTTCACGACTGGAAGTCTAGCTAGCCGGCCGTTCCGAGTCCACCTACCCCCCTACGGCACCACCAGCGCAACCGCGTCCAGCGCGAGCGTGACCCGCTCGATGGCGCCGGCCGTCACCTTGCGGTGCTGGCGGATGGCGCCGAGCGCCGCCTCGACCTGCTTCTTGGCGGCCCCGCCGGCGAAGGCGGCCTCGATTAGCCGCTGCTCCTCGCCGGTGGCG
>JANPOM010000536.1:0-1565 GCA_031427995.1 Anaeromyxobacter sp.
ACGGAAACGAGCAGCGGGCGTAGCACGAACATCACCCTTCAAGGCAAGTACGCGATGCCCTTCTCGATGACGGTGCAGTGCGTCGTCTTCGCGAACTGCCCTGCGCCTGCCCCCTGACAAAGACAACGGCGCAACCGCCGCTTCGTCTGGTAGTGTCTTGGGGCCTCGCCGTGATGGCGTGATCAGCGTGATGAACCCATGACCCTTCGTGCCGTCGCCCGCGGCCTGGTCGTTCTGCTCTGGCTGGCTGACCCTTCCGCCGGCCAGGTGCCGCCTGACGGGCAGCTGCGAGGCACCGTCTGGGACGCAACCCGCAGCATCGTGGCCGACGCCACGGTGGTCGTCACCTCGCCGCAACTCATTGGCGGGCCGCGCACGCTCGCGACCGGGCCCGACGGGCAGTGGCGCGTGGCGCCGCTCCCGCCTGGCGACTACACCGCCAGCGTGTCGGCACCCGGCTTCACGACGGTCGTGCACGACCGCCTGCGCCTGCTGCCGGGCGCGACGCTCACCGTCGATGCCGAACTTGCGGTCGCGGGGCTGAGCGCCGAGACCCGCGTCGACGCCTCCAGACCCGCCATCGACGTCACGACGGCCGCGGTCACCTACACGCTGGGCGAGCCGTTCCTGCGAGGCCTGCCGACGTCGCGCACGTTCGCGGATCTGATCAATCTCTTTCCGGGTGTCGCCGGCGAGCAGGCGTTGGGCGGGTCGAAGCGCAGCAACGGCCTGATGATCGACGGCGTCGGCACCACCGAGGCCTCGGGACTGTGGCCGGTTCCTACTCTTCGCCGCCCGGCAGAACTGACCCGCCCCTGCTCGTCAGGAATGAGCCGGGCTGGGCGCAGGATCGCCGGTTCGGCGTAGGGCAGTTCCAGGATGGGCCGGGCCGCGGTAGAGCCTTCCGCCATGGAAGAGATCCCGGCGAAGTATGAGGGCTGGTGGCGCATCGTCGAGGTCAGCCAGTGGCGAAGCCTCGACCTGGACATCCTCGGCCCGGCGCTGCTGTCGCTCACCGAAGGTGGCGGCCGGCTCCGGATGTTCGTGCTGCTGGCCTACGTGCAGGCCAAGCCCACCAAGGCGGGCATGTCGTTCACATGGCAGGGGGCGTGGGAGTTCGACGAGATGTCCGGCACCGGCTCGGTGAAGCTGGCACGGGATGGCACGCTCAAGGGGACGCTCAGGATCAAGGATGGCGACTCGAGCACCTTCATCGCCGAGAGGGCCGAGGCGCCCGACGAGCCGATCCAGAGCCCGCCGAGCTACCGGGACAAGTGGCGCCGGAGGCGGTGACCGCTCGGGCTGTCGGGCCGAGCGTGGCGCCGGGGAGGGCGTGACGGGCGTCAGGTCTGCTGGTCGCGCAGGGAGGGCCCGTCGATCTTCACGGTGTGGCACTGGTGGCGGAGGCGGCTGAGAAGCGCGGTGACGAGGCCCTTGTTGCCGAGGAAGTTGTGCCACTCCTCGAAGTCGAGGTTGGTGGTGATGATGGTGGCCTTCCTCCGGTAGCGCTCCTCCATGAGCTTGAAGAAGATGTTGGTCTGCTCTGGGCGGAGGTTCAGGTAGCC
>JANPOM010000537.1:0-1023 GCA_031427995.1 Anaeromyxobacter sp.
ACCAGCAGCACCCCCACGGCGTCATCACCATCGAGGAACTCGTGGAGCGGTTCTAGGCGTGGCGGGGCGTCACTTGCCTTGGGCGTCCTCCACGAAGCTGAAGACCTCGCGGTCGGCGCCGCAGGCCACGGCCATGCTGTAGGCGCAGGGCCCCGGGGAGCCGCCGTGTCCCTTCCCGCGCGCGTCCGGCACGTTGCAAAGGGTCGGCCTGTTGTTCTCCACGATGAAGTAGGCCTTCAGGGCCCCACCCGGTGGGAGGGTCGTTCTCCGCAGGGGGCCGATCCCCTCGGCCTGGGAAACCGACCGGCCCGCCGTGGAGCCGTCCTCTTTGTCCTTCGCCGACGAGGTGGTGACGACCCTGCCGGTGCTGACCACGATAGACCGGTACTTCGTCTCGAGTTCCCTGGCCGATGCGATCCTTACGGGGATCTTGTTCACCAGCGGCTTGATGGACGCCTCTGAGAGCTCGACATCCTCCTGCGACACATTGGTCACCCGAAGAATGAAGGGAGAGGCGTCGCCCATCGGGAATTGGGTCCCAGTGGTCAACACCGGATAGATCGTGATCTCGCACGCTGGAGTCGCAGCTCGCAGGATGGGTGTGCCGTGGTCCCAGGTGAGCTTCTGGCGGGCCGACGGTACGCCGGTGATGCTGATGACGAAGGTGGCGCAGCCGGCCGTCGTGAGGGCGAGGCCAACGAGCGGGGCCAATCGAGCGAGTCGCATGTCAATCTCTCCAAACGGTGAAGTTAAGTAGAGCCAGGCGGAACTCACCCACCCCTCCAGCGCTCCAAAGGTACCCGCACGATCTGAGGGGATAAGGCATTCAACCCACCATTCTCGTCCGATAACCGGGATTGCGGTGACTCGGGTCTACTGGTTCAGCGAGATCCGCGAGGCGCTCTCCGAGCCGATCAACGGCATCGTCGAGGCGGTCAAGGTCACCCTGGAGCGGACCCCCCCGGAGCTGGCCGGCGACATCGCCGACCGCGGCATCGTGCTGGCAGGCGGCGGTGCCTTGCT
>JANPOM010000538.1:0-4672 GCA_031427995.1 Anaeromyxobacter sp.
GGAAACGCGAATCGGGAAACGCTACGCGGTGGCGTGCACGAAGCCGCTGTCGGTCTTGCGGACGCGGCCCTGGGCAGTGAGCGTTGCGAGCACTTCGCACAGGGTCGCCGTTCGGATTTGGCACGACTTACGGAGCGCGGCGATGGAGAGCGGGGACGCTGCCTCGGCCAGAGTGCGCACCACTCGCTCGGCGACGGGGACCGCAGCTGGGGTCGCGGGCGCACTGGGCGCCCGGCTCACCTCGAGCGCGAGCGCCTCACCCTCGCTACGGAGGTGCAGGGAGATTCCAGTGGAGGACGCGGCGGCGCGCTGCTCGACGGCGAGCGTGAGCTGCTCGCCGGTGCGGCGCAGGTAGAGGTTGGAGTCACCCCAGGCGTGAAACTCCGACGAGCCGCGCAGGGCCTGGCCGGCGCGGGCTCGGCCACCGCCCTTCTTGGCGTGGTGAACGAGGGCGACGGCGACGGCATGGCGACGCTGGAGTTCGCGCAGGAAGGCCAGGAGCGGCGCCACCTCGCCGGAGGCGTTCTCATCGATGCGGTGGAGCCGGACGAAGGGGTCGAGGACGAGGAGGCGCGGCTGGAGCTTGGCCACCGTCTCGTCGAGGTTGGCCCGGTCGGCCTCGAGGTCGAGGCGCAGGGTGGGCGAAGTGATGACCTGGACATCGAGCGAGGAGAGCTGCACGCCGGCGGCGAGGCAGAGCCCCTCCAGCCGCTGGCGGACGATGTGGAGTGCGTCCTCGGCGGCGTAGAGCAGGACCCTGCCAGGGCGAGTCACCGGGAAGCGACGGAGGCAAGGAACGCCGGCGGCCACCGCGACGGCGAGGTCGAGCGCCAGGAAGGACTTGCAGCACTTGGGTTCGCCTCCGATGATCCCGACCGCCTCTTCGGCCCAGAGGCCGGTGACGAGCCAGCGCCGCTCCTCGGCTCGGAGGTCAAGCCGATGAGCGGGCTGGTGCGGGAGGAGGCTCACCGGCGGCGGGCCTTGGCCGCGACCGGCGGCGGGCTGGCGAAAGCGTCGAGGAAGAGCTTCTCGTCGAGGTAACGCACGTCGCGCTGGGCGGCCACGGCGAGGAGTTCACCGGCCAGGTTCATGAGGGTGCGGTGGTTGCCGAGGGCATGGTCGCAGAGGACGGTGATCAGCTCGGGTGTCATGAGTTTGGTGGCGCCAGCCTTGTCCATGGAGTTGCGAAGCGTGGCGGCCAGCTCCTCCGGCGAGGCTCGGTCGAGCGTGAGCCGCACTCGCATGCGGCTACCGAGCGGGAGCAGTTCGTCGGAGCGGAACCGCTCGACGAGGCGGCCGTCGCCGGCGAAGACCACCGTGAGGAGCACGTGGGAGTCGAGCCGCGTCGAGGCGAGGAGGCGAAGCTCCGCGAGGACTGGCAGCAGCATTTCTTGTGCCTCGTCGATGAGGAGCACCGGTCTGGAGAGCGCCGAGTCGATGTGCGTCTGCCAGCGGTCTCGCAGGATCTTGGAGCCCGCCCAGCGGTTGTGGGGGTGGAGTTCGACGCCGAAGAGGTCGCCCATCTCCCGGTAGAAGTCGGCGAGGCCGGCCTGTGGTCTGGAGAGGATTCCAACCTGCACGTCGCGCTGGCCCGAGAGCCGCTCGGTGAGGAGCCGGAGCGTCACCGACTTGCCGGTGCCCGGGTCGCCGGTCACGAGGGCGAAGCCCCCCTCGCCGACGAGCTGGTCGATGCGCCAGGCGAAGGACTCGACGCGGGGAGAGACATGGAGCGCCTCCGCCGGTACGTCGGGGCCGAAGGGATTCCACTTGAGGCCGTACAGCGAGAGGAGTTTCTTGTTCACTGGTCGTCTCCTTCATTCTTGGGGAGGTACGCGGGTGGCAGGCCGGTGGCGGCCTGGATGGCGAGAAGCTTGGCGAGCAGCGGCGGGATGCCCGTGGCAGGGGCCACCGCGCGGGGGTCGGCCGTGGAGTGGTCGAACGGGCGGCGAAGGCCGCTGGCGTTGCGGGTCTTGTCCTGCGGGTAGAGCTGGCAGAGCACTGCCTCGGTGACCTCGTCCACCAGGTGGACCACCGTGAGGTCCCAGGCGGCGTAGCGGAGCCCGACGCGGGTGAGGTGCCGGTAGCGGCCCGGGATCTCGAAGCGGCTCCCCTCGATGACGACGGTGCCATCGCTGCGCCGCTGCATCCTGGATTCGGACCGGGTGAACGCGAGCCGCAGCGCCGCGCTGTCCGGGCTCGGCCGGGTCACGTCCGGACCGGCCAGGAACCGGGTGAGGGGGGCCTCGCCGGTCTCGGAGTGGATCTTCCGGTTGTACTCGTGCTCCACCCACGCCAGGGTCGCCTCATTGAGCGCGGCGAGGGTGAGGTCCGGGACGTCCTCGAGCATGGCGAGGAGTCGGCCCTCCACCTGGGCCCAGAAGACCTCGACCTTGGCGTTCTGGTACGGGCTGTACGAAAGGGTAGTGTCGTGGGCGACGCCGAGCCGAGTGAGACCCCCTTCGATCTCCTTCGCAGTCATGGCCCCGCCGTTGTCGCTCATGGCCGACCTGGGCAGGCCGCGCTTCTGGATCGCCTGGGATAGCCCGTGGGCGACGTTCTCGGCGTTCTCGTGCAGGTACCACTGAAGGTGACAGCCGATCCGGGAGCGGTCGTCGAGGACGCCGAAGAGAATGGGCGTCACCAACTCTCCGCGCGGCGTCACCACCTTCTTGGAGCCAATGTGGCAGTCCCAGTGCCACAGGCCATTCACGTACTCGGCTTCGTAGCTGCGAACCTCCCGGTTCTCCAGCCGCGCCTCGGCCCGCTCCGCCCCTTCGGTTCGCCGCGAGGTGAGCCGCCGCCGCTTGAAGAGGCCATGGGCCTTCAGGAAGCGGCGCAAGGTTGAGTAGGACGGTACCCGGCCCACCTCGGGATTGGTCTCGGCGAGCGCCACCAGGTTGTCGTGGTGGAGCTGGGCGCTCCAGGCCTTGTGCGTCGCGAACTGGCCGAGGATGGCAGCCTTCAGCGGTGCGCCCACGGAGTCCTGTTGACCGGCGTCCTTGCGGATCTTGCGCCGAAGCACCGTCACCGGATCCCGTCGCTCCCGGGAGGCAAGGTAGTACCAGCGCTCGATCGTGGAGGCTCCGAAACGGACCGGTTCGCCGGTGGTCGGGTGGCGCCAGGTCCGCTCCGCGAGCCGCATGAGCCCTTCGCGCAGATCGCCCCTCGCCGGCGGCGAGGCAAGCAGGTGCCCCACCACCGAGAAGCGAAGGTGGGCCCAGGACTGGTGAACTGGTGGCTTTCGACTCTTGGTCACTGTCGCGCTCCCTGTCTTGAAGGAGCGCGCACCGTATTCGGCCGATCGACCGGCCCGTGAGGGGCATCCTCTGCGGATCGCCGAGGCCCGTCAGCGAGCGTGCACCCTGGCGGCGCCGCCGGTGATCGGGCCAAGGAACCGCAGCAGCAGGATGAGCCGCTCTTCCTCGTTGCCCAGGAAGCGCTCCAGGATCGAGGACGGCAGTTTGGCCACCTCCACCGCCGGCAGGAAGCTGGCCGCCGCCGACTTCCAGAATGGCCCTTCCGCGAAGGCGGTCGTCCACCAGACCCGCCACCGCTCCACCGTCCGCCGGCTCACGCCGAACAACTCCTTGAGCTTCCGCATCCTGACCGGCGAGGTCCCGTGCCGCATCGTGGCGACCACGACCACCACCGCGCTCAGGTACACTTTGCGGCCGAGGAACCGCAGCGACGGCGGAGTCGCGCGCGTGCGGCACTCCAGGTTGGCGCAGCAGAGGCTGTAGCGGAGCATCGCATCCTCGCTCAGGTCGGCCGGGCCGCCTCGTGGCTTGCGCGCGAAGTGCCCCAAGTGGAGCTTGCCGCCGCAGATCACGCAGCGCTCCGCTCTCGCTGCCGCCAGGAGCGAGCGATCAGCATCCAGCTCGAAATCGTAGAACCTCGCATCACGGACTAACGTTCGGTACAAAAGGGACTCCTCTGCTCACTGGAGCGCTCGACCGCCATGGCCAAGACTGGACGCAATGATCCCTGCCCCTGCGGCTCAGGCAAGAAATACAAGCGCTGCTGCGAGCTGAAAGACGAGGCCGTCGCCGCTGCCGCAGCTCAGACCCGGCAAGCCGCCTCCGCCGCCCGCACTGCTGCGTTCCTCGACGCGGCCAAGCAGAGTCTCGACCCCTACGATGGTCTTGACGAGGCATCCAACGCCGTCGTCGATATGGTCCGCGCCGGTAAGCTCGACGAGGCCGAGGCCGCGGCCAACGACCTCCTGGTTCGCTTCCCCGAGGTCCACGACGGCTACGACCGCCTCGGCATGGTCGCCGCAGCTCGTGGCGACAAGAAGCTGGCCGCCGCCTACTACCGCAAGGTCGTTGAGTTCGCCCGGCAGCGCCCCACCCTCTACGACCCCCAACTTCCGGCCAACTTCCAGAAGTGGGCTGACGATCTCGACCCGCCCACCGGCACCTGAGCCAGCGTCCTCGCCGCAGTCACCCTTCCCGAGGGGCGCGGCACCCCGTCCATCAACGTCCTCGCTCAGAATCCCCGGCCTCCGCCATCAGGAAGGCTGGGCGTCCTCAGTCGCAGGTTCAAATCCTGTCTCCCCGACTCCAGACCTCCTGACATAGGGGGCGCCGGAAATGTCCGCTTTGGGCCGGTCATGGCCCCGGCGCGACCCCGTACCGGAGGAGCAGGCGGGTGCCGGGGAACGGCGTCCCTG
>JANPOM010000539.1:0-4043 GCA_031427995.1 Anaeromyxobacter sp.
GCCGTAGCGGTGGGCCGTAGCGGTGGGCCGTAGCGGTGGGCCGTAGCGGTGGGCCGTAGCGGTGGCCGTAGCGGTGGGCTGTAGCAGTTGGCCGGGAGCAGGGTTCGGCGGGGAACAACTCGGCGGGTCGGAGCCCTCAGCGCCCCGGCGTGTCCCGCGCCGCTTCGATCCGGCCGAACCCCACGAAGAGCTCGCCGGCCAGCGCCGGGGACTGATCGTCCCTGGAGACGCGGACCCGCAGCGGCGCGTTGAGCTCGGCGCCGTCGTCGGCCCGGAAGGCGTCACGGCGCGCCAGCGTCAGGTGGCCGCGGACCACGCCGGACCCGGCCCGATGCAGGAAGGTGACGGTGCCGCCCTGGTCGACCCATTCGACCAGTCCCATGTGGGTGAAGGGGTCGTCGATCTCCCCGTTGCCGTTCCGGTCCCAGGTGTCGTCGAAGAAGATCAGGTCGCCCGGCGCCGGCCAGTCGCCGCCGCGCCAGCGGGTGCCGTAGCGACCCGCCGCGGCCCAGAGCGCCGCCACGCCAGAGCGCTCCCCGGGCGCCGCCTGACCGGCCAGCCGTCGCAGCGGCACCCCCTCGGCGGCGTAGACCGCCTCGACGAAGCCGGAGCAGTCGGGGTTGAAGCGCTCGGCGCCGACCTGGAAGGGGGCCTTCCCCTGCCCAAGCCAGGCGTGCCCACGGGCGGCCAGCCTGGCCTGCAAGTCGCTCCGCTCGAGCTCTTCACGGAGCGTGAGCGAGTGACCGGCGCAGCCGGCGGCCAGGGCGGCCAGGGCGGCGAGGGCGGCCAGGGCGGCGAGGGCGAGCGGCGGAAGGCGGGGCACCGGCGGCCACTCTACGGGAGGGGGCCAGAATTCAAAATCCCAAGCGTTGACGAGGGCCCCGGAGTGGTTATTGGGATGACTTCGGGGTAGGGAAAGGCGGTATTCTCCCGCCCCTTGCGCGAGGTCGGAACACCCACATGCTGAACTACGTCCTGAAGCAGGTGCTCGGCACCAAGAACGAGCGCGAGCTCAAGAAGATCCGGCCCCTGGTGGCGCGGATCAACCAGCTCGAGCCGCGCATGAAGGCGCTCGCCGATGCCGACTTCCCCCGCCTCACCAGGCAGTGGAAGGAGGAGGTCAAGCAGGGCCGCACCCTCGAGGACCTGATCCCGGAGACCTTCGCGCTGGTGCGCGAAGCCGGCGTCCGTGCGCTGGGGATGCGCCACTTCGACGTCCAGCTCATGGGCGGCGCCGTGCTCCACGGCGGCAAGATCTCCGAGATGAAGACCGGCGAAGGCAAGACGCTGGTGGCCACGCTCCCCTGCGTGCTCAACGCGCTCTCCGGCCGCGGCGTCCACGTCGTCACCGTCAACGACTACCTGGCGCGGCGCGACGCCGAGTGGATGGGGCGGCTCTACACCTTCTGCGGCCTCAGCACCGGGGTGGTGGTCCATGGGCTCACCGACCAGGAACGCCAGGCCGCCTACGCCTCCGACATCACCTACGGCCAGAACAACGAGTTCGGCTTCGACTACCTGCGCGACAACATGAAGTTCCGGCTCGGCGACTACGTCCAGCGCGAGCTCAACTTCGCCATCGTCGACGAGGTCGACTCGATCCTGGTGGACGAGGCACGCACCCCGCTCATCATCTCCGGACCGTCGGACGAGTCGTCCGAACTCTACTACAAGGTCAACACCGTCATCCCCGCCATGATCCGCGACGCCGACTTCACGGTCGACGAGAAGAACCGCACCGTGGTGATGACCGACGCCGGCGTCGAGAAGATGGAGCGAAAGCTGGGGGTGAAGAACCTCTACGACCCCGACTCCATCGAGACCCTCCACCACGTCGAGCAGGCCCTGCGCGCCCACCACCTCTACCGCAACGAGGTGGACTACGTGGTCAAGGCGGGCGAGGTGCTGATCGTCGACGAGTTCACCGGCCGGCTCATGCCGGGGCGGCGCTGGTCCGACGGGCTCCACCAGGCGGTGGAGGCCAAGGAGGGCGTCAAGATCGAGAACGAGAACCAGACCCTGGCCACCATCTCGTTCCAGAACTACTTCCGCATGTACTCGAAGCTGGCCGGCATGACCGGAACGGCCGACACCGAGGCGGAGGAGTTCGCGCAGACCTACAAGATCGACGTCATGGTGATCCCCACCAACCAGGTCAACGTCCGCAAGGACTCCGAGGACGTCGTCTACAAGACCGAGGGAGAGAAGTTCAGCGCCCTCTGCGACGAGATCGAGAAGCGCCACGGTTCGGGCCAGCCGGTGCTGGTGGGCACCGTTTCGGTGGCCAAGAGCGAGGTGGTGGCCTCGTTGCTGAAGCGGCGCGCCGTGCCCCACAACGTCCTCAACGCCAAGAACCACGGGCGCGAGGCCGAGATCGTGGCCCAGGCCGGGCGCAAGGGGTCGGTCACCATCTCCACCAACATGGCCGGCCGCGGCACCGACATCGTGCTGGGCGGCAACCCGGAGATGATGGCCAAGCACGACCTGGGGCCGGAGCCGGACGCCCCCATGGAGGGCGAGGAGCAGCCCGCCTTCGAGCTCCGCCGCGCCGACTGGGCCAGGCGGCTGGAGCAGCGGGTCGCCGAGCTTCGCGTCCAGTGCGCCGCCGAGCACGACCAGGTGTTGGCGCTGGGCGGCCTGCACATCGTCGGCACCGAGCGCCACGAGTCACGCCGCATCGACAACCAGCTGCGCGGCCGGGCCGGCCGCCAGGGCGACCCGGGCTCGTCGATCTTCTACCTCTCGCTGGAGGACGAGCTGATGCGCATCTTCGGCTCGGACCGCATCTCCGGGCTGATGGAGAAGATGGGCATGAAGCCCGGGGAGCAGATCGAGCACCCCTGGCTGACCCGCTCCATCGAGGGGGCGCAGAAGAAGGTCGAGGCCCACAACTTCGACATCCGCAAGAACCTGCTCGAGTACGACGACGTCATGAACCAGCAGCGCCGCTCCATCTACGGGCTGCGCCGCATGGTGCTCGGCTTCGGCGCTGGCGTGCCGGTGGTCGAGTACGACGAGGACCCCAAGACCCGCATCAAGACCCGGCGCGAGAAGGTCTGGACGCTTGAGGACCAGCGCGAGCACATGCTCGACCTCCTCGAGGACCTGGTGATCGACATGGTGGGCGGCGCCTGCCCGCCCAACCTGGGCGACTGGAACCTGCCCGGCCTCTCCGCCATGGTGAAGGAGCAGTTCGGCGTCGAGATGAAGTTCAGCCCGCCCGACGGAAAGGCGGTCGCGGCCCGCCGCCTGGTCGAGGAGCAGGTCTTCGCCGTGGTCGGCAAGGCCTACGCAGCCAAGGAGGCCGAGCTCGGCAACGCCGGGGACGGCGTCCCGGTGCTGCGCCGCTACGAGCAGTGGCTCTACCTCCAGTCGATCGACCAGATGTGGAAGGACCACCTGCTCTCCATGGACCACCTGCGCCAGGGCATCGGCCTGCGCGGCTACGGCCAGAAGGACCCGAAGCAGGAGTACAAGAAGGAGGGCTACGCCATGTTCGTGGCCATGACCTGGCGGGTGAAGGGCGGGGTCATAGGCAACGTGCTGAGGCTCCAGCCGGCGCGGCAGGAGAGCGCCGAGGAGATCGAGCAGAAGCGGATGGCGGCCCAGCGCAGGACGCTGCAGCGGCTCACCGAGGTCCACGCCGCCGCCGGCGAGGAGGGCGAGGCCCCCCGCTCCAAGGCCGAGACCGTGGTCCGGCAATCGCCAAGGGTGGGGCGCAACGAACCCTGCCCTTGCGGCTCGGGGAAGAAGTACAAGAAGTGCCACGGGGTGAACGAGGCCTAGTGCCCCGACCCAGGCTTACTGACTACTGCGAGCGCCGATCCTCTCGCTGCGGCAGGCGGCCTCGTCGGTCCGCTGCTCAGCGTAGATCTGGTGTACCTCTGGATTTTGGCAGTCGGGATTCTGTGGAGAAAAGACTGCGGCCTCTCCACAGCCGGTCCACGGTCAATGCCCAAGGCTTTTAGCGCGTTGCGACCCGCTTGAATGTCATCCGTTTGCGCGACAAAATGCACGAGTCGCGGCTCTTTGGCAACGGCAGC
>JANPOM010000540.1:0-1073 GCA_031427995.1 Anaeromyxobacter sp.
ATCGGAGCCGAACGCCCGCCGCGGGGCGGCCGCGCCCGCTCACCTCTCCCAACGCCTCCCGGTCGACTCGCGGAATCGCCCGACCGACGCGGCACCATGAGGGCGAGGGGAAGAAGTACTTGAACGAGCGGGCCATCTCGATGCAGCAGACCGGCTTCTCCTTCGTGGCCCAGTCGCGGCCCGGCTACCCGAAGAACCAGGCCAGCGCCGCGGCCAGGAAGACGCCCGGCAGCAGGTTCCCCACCGCCAGACGCTTGACGCCGAGCAGGTCGAGGCCGATGGCGGCGATGAGCAGGCCTCCGGCCGAGGTGAGGGCGGAGAGGACCGGGAGCGTCAGGAACGACGCGACTCCGGTCGCCGCCACGGTGAGGCTCCCCTGGTAGACGAGCAGCGAGACGGCGGAGAGGCCGACCCCGGGCCCCAGGGTGGTGGCGAGGACCATCGAGGCGATGCCGTCGAGGAGCGCCTTGACGAAGAGCACCTCGGGCTGCCCGGCGGCGTCCTGGATGGAGCCGATCACCGCCATCGCCCCCACGCAGTAGAGCAACGAGGCGGTGACGAAGCCCTCGACCATGTCGTGCCCCTGCCCCCCGGCGTCGGGGCCAACCCGCACCGCGCCGAGCCGGGCCGCCAGCGACTGCATCCGCTGGCCGAACCGCTCCAGCCGCAGCTCCAGCTGGAGGAGCTCGCCCACCATCCCGCCCAGCACCAGGCCACCGATCACCACCAGGGGATTGGGGTGGTAGGGGAGCGGCCCGGCCCAGCCGACCTTGGCCGGATCGATGTGCGGGTCGATGGCCATCTGGAGGCCGAGGCCGAGTACGGCCAGGCCGACGGCGGACATGGCGGTGGCGCGGATCCGCTCCGGGATGAGCTTCCCGAAGAGGACGCCCACCGCGGTGCCCGCCACCACCGTCCCCACGTTCACCAGGGTGCCGATGCCGGTCATCATGAGGGGCGTCACGGTAGCCGTTCCCGGCTTGACGCGCCACGCCATCCTTCCGGCGCCGGACCAGCCCCTTCAAGAAGGCTTCCCGGCTCACCCCGGTGGTGTTTTAGTGGGCGCCCCAATC
>JANPOM010000541.1:0-1216 GCA_031427995.1 Anaeromyxobacter sp.
TCAGTGGCCGGCGAGGAACCGCTCGGAGTCGATGGCGGCCATGCAGCCGGTGCCGGCCGCCGAGATGGCCTGCCGGTAGTTCGGGTCGGCCACGTCGCCGCAGGCGAAGACGCCCGGCACGCTGGTGGCGGTCGAGGGGGCCTTCACGGTCAGGTAGCCGACTTCGTTCATGTCGAGCTGCCCCTTGAAGAGGGCGGTGTTCGGCTCGTGGCCGATCCCCATGAAGAGCCCCTGCACCTTGAGCTCGCGGGTCGAGCCGTCAGCGGTGCTCTTGAGCCGCAGGCCGGTGACCGCCTTGCCGTCGCCCAGCACCTCGTCGACCGCCGAGTTCCAGACCAGGGCGATCTTGGGGTTATCCCTGGCCCGCTGCTGCATGATCTTGGAGGCGCGCAGCTCGCCGCGGCGGTGGATGAGGTGGACCCTGGTGGCGAACTTGGTGAGGAAGGTCGCCTCCTCGACGGCGGTGTCGCCGCCGCCCACCACCGCCACCTCGAGGTTGCGGAAGAAGAAGCCGTCGCAAGTGGCGCAGGCCGAGACCCCGCGCCCCTGGTACTGCTTCTCCGAGGGGATGCCGAGCCACTTGGCGGTGGCGCCGGTGGCCACGATGACGGCGTCGGCGCTGTACTCCTCGGCCTCGACCCAGAGGCGGAAGGGACGCTTCGAGAGATCGACGCGGGTCACCTCGCCGCCCACGTAGCGGGTGCCGAAGCGGGTGGCCTGCTTCTTCATCTCCTCCATCAACGCCGGCCCCATCACGCCGTCGGGGAAGCCTGGATAGTTCTCCACCTCGCTGGTGATGGTGAGCTGGCCGCCGGGCTGGAAGCCCTCGAACATCAGCGGCTGGAGCATGGCGCGCGCGGCGTAGACGGCGGCGGTGTAGCCGGCCGGGCCGGAGCCGACGATGACGACCTTCTCGTGCTGGGCCATGACGATGGATTCCCCTCCCGCGGGTGACGCGGCGACTGGTTGTAACCCCTGAGAGCCGGGCTGTCACCGTGGAGGTTCGGTGCCCGGCGGGGTCCTGGCAAGGGATGAGTCGAGATCACGCCACCGTCTGGTATCGTCGCGCCGCATGGAGTCCGCCAGTCTGCGCGCCTGCCCGCTCTTCCAGACGCTCTCCTCGGAGCAGCTCAGCCGCGTCGCCGCGATCGCCACCCGGCGGGAGCTCCCGGGGGGGACCGCCATCTTCGTCGAGGGGGAGGGCGGTGACGAGATG
>JANPOM010000542.1:0-1934 GCA_031427995.1 Anaeromyxobacter sp.
GCCGGTCGTAGATCCCGCCCGAGCGATTCTCCTTGAGCAGGAACATCCCCGCCAGCCCAGCCGCGATCAGCACCGCGGCGAAGCCGATGGTGGCGCCCACGATGTGCGCCCAGAGCCAGCCGCTCTGCAGCGCCGGGGCGAGCTGGGTCCCGGAGGCCTCGCGCAGCGTCCCGGCCCACCCGATCAGGACGAAGACCACCGGCAGGACGAAGACGCCAAGCGGCCGGACCTTCCTGGTCGAGGCCTGGAGGATCAGGTAGAGCGCCATCGCCATGAAGGTCCCGAGGGCGATCGACTCGGAGATGGTGATGAAGGGGGTCACGGCGCTGGAGATCCACCGGATGGCGATGCTGGTGGTCTGCGCGGCGAACCCGAGCACCGCCGCGGCCAGCCCGGCGGTGATCAGCTTCTCCTTCTCGGCGATGAAGCCGAAGACGTAGGCGAAGGCGCTCAGCCCGTAGCACCCGACCGCACACCAGAACAGCACCTGTTCGACGTTCATTGGATCCCCCTTGGTGCGGCCGTGTCCGGGCGCCCGCCGCCCGCTGCGCGCTTCTCTCGCTTCGCGTCCTGCCAGATTCGCCCGGCAAAGGTCATGGTCATGCCGGCCAGGCCGGCCCAGAGGCTGGTGAGGATGACCATCAGGCCGGGGTCGCGTCGTACCGTCATGCCGACCCAGTATCGCACCTCTCTCGCCTCGAGCTTGTAGTCCCCTGCGTCGAAGGTGCCCCCCACTTCTACCTTGCCGGCGGCGGCCGGGTCCGCCGCTCCCTTGACAGCCTGGTGCTCCGAACCGGTGGCCGTCCCGTGCTCCGAACCGGTGGGCGTCCCGTGCTCCGATCCCGTGGCCGCCCCGTGCTCCGAACCCGTGGGCGTCCCGTGCTCCTTGCCCTTCTCGCTCGCCGGCCAGGTGAAGAACTCCACCTGCCCGGCCCGGTCCTGCTTCTGGTCCGGCACGTACCCGACCTGGAGGAGGAGCGCGGCCTGGGCCGGGGGCGGCGGAAACATGAAGAAGCCGGGCGCCGTAGCTGAGCCGGTCGTGTAGAGGTAGGCGTCCTTGCCCTTCGGCAGGCTCTGCAGGGGGACCATGGCCGCGTAAAGCTCCTCGCCCTTCCGGTCGTGGAGGATGACGCCGAGCGAGTACCCCTCCTTGGAGACCAGGTAGCGCACCCCGTCGTGGTCGAGGTTCTGCGTCATGTAGATGGTGGCGGTCACCTTGTCCGCGCCGTCGCCGACGGCGATCTCGTAGGCGGCGCGCTTGTCCTGGCCGTCCACCTTGTAGTCGCGGTGCATGGCCAGGAGCGTGGTCTCGCCGCGGAGCCGCGCGAAGTCGAAGAACCGCCCCATCTCGATGGTGTCGTAGCTCTCCGGCAAGCCGTTGGGGAGCGACTCCCCCTCGGTGAGCCGCAGCACGCCCCTGAAGTGGAAGAGGCTGTTGAAGACCACCCCGCCGAGCATGGCCGTGAAGCTGACGTGGAAGACGATCATCCCGACCGAGATGAGCGTGAGCTTGCGCCCCCAGATGCGGCCGAAGAAGGTGAGCCCCGAGCTCATCGCCAGCAGGGACAGGAGTGCGTTGAACCAGACGGTGTTGAAGATGAGCCGCCAGGCCGGCTCCGGCGTGAAGACGGTGACGCCGACCACGCAGCAGGCCAGCACCACGATCAGCAGGGCGATGGCGAGCCGCGGCGAGGAGATGACCTGGAAGGCGCGCCGCCCCAGGCTGGGCGGTGGCCGCTTGCCGGGGACCGGCGGCTGGGCTTCGGGAGTCGTCATCCTGGCGGGCCACCCTCCGAGCGGGCGCGCTGCACCTGCCAGGACGGCAGGCGCAGCGCGGTGACCCTCATACTCCGACGCCCGGCTAGCGGCTAGTAGGTGCCGCCAGGCGAGTAGAGCTCGTTGCGATTACCGTCGCACGGGTTGGCGCCATTCAT
>JANPOM010000543.1:0-3990 GCA_031427995.1 Anaeromyxobacter sp.
CCAGCAGCATGACCGGGACCAGGCGCAGCCAGGGCGACCAGCCGCCCGCGGCGGCCCTGGGCAACCCGATGAGCGCCGCGGCGCTGGCGGCGAGCAAGATGGCGAAGAGGACCCAGCGCAGGTAAGGGACGGAGACTGGGAGATCGTCCCGCGTGGTCGGTCTGTTCGACATGGCGGGGAGTGGACCACGCGGGACCACCACGAGCAACCGGGCCGGGCAAATGCCCCGCCCCAGGCAGGATGACGTGACGAGAGGATCGGCGCTGGCAAGAGGCAGCTCGGCTGGGATGGGGCACTCACCTTGACTGGACACGGCCGCCGTCGCAGGGTGCGCCCCCATGGCGGAGCTGGACCTGGAAACCATCGAGCGGGCGGTGCGCTGGTGCGCCGAGGCGGGACGTCAGACCACGCCCGGCGAGGTGCGTGCAGCCCTGGTCACGCTCGACTGGGACCAGTTGCTCTCGGTCCGGTCCCTGCTGTCAGACCCACCCCCGGCCCGGCCCCTCGGCCCCCACGCGCTGGCCGACATGGCCCGCGGCGTCCCGGCCGACGTGGCGGCCGAGCGGGAGATCGAGGCTCGCTATCCACGCCCGGGCGCCACACCGCCTCCGATTCCGGGCCAACCACCCCTCGCGCCGGCCCCGGACGTTCCACCCAGGCGGACCGGGAAGAACGCGCGCAGGCAGGTGGTGGTCCGAAAGGCGGTGGCTGCCTCGATCGAGCCTCCACCCTCCCCGCCTCGGCTACCGCTCCTGGAGGAGCTGCTGCTGCCGGCCGGTCGCGGGGAGCTCTCGCGGCTGATCCGCCGCCTCGGGGGGCGCCGCCCTCTGCTGGTCGCGGCCGTCGCCGCCACCCACCGGCGGGCCGATGGCACCCCGCTCGGCGACGCTGACCTCGACGCCGCGCTCGAGCACCATGGACTCGACCGGGCCTTCCTGCGCAGGGAGCGAGATGAGCTCTTCCACGCGGTCCGCGCCGCCGCCGGCGTGCTGGCCATGGCCGCCGCCACGCTCGGCCACGATCTCACCAGCCTCGACGCGGCCATCTCCAGGCTCGGCCTCGAGGTCGAGGTGAAACGGCTGCGCGAGGCCCGGCGGCGCGACCTGCGCTCCAGGGCCACCCTCTCCGAGCGCGCACTCCTCTGGGTCGGCAGCGGCGACGCACTGGCCGACCTCGACCTGCTGGAGGAGTTCGAGACGGACCTGCGGCGGCGGCTCCCCGAGCACCTGCGGGCGCTGGCCACCACCGGCGAGCCGCTCGAGCTGGGGCTCTCCCGGACCCTGGCGCTACCCGGAGCGGCGGTGAAGCAGTTGCTGACGCGGCTCGGCATCGACCTGCGAGCCCCGATCGCTCCACCGGCTCCGGCGGCGCGCCAAGCGACCCCAACCATCCGCCGGACGCCACCCCGTGCCGCTCCGTCGCGCGGAGGAGAGCGGCCCTCGGTCGGGCGTCCGTCGGGCGGCCGGCCGTGCAACCCACGCCCGCCCGGCCCCCGTCCGCCTGGCCCCCGTCCGTCCGGCGGTCGTCCGTCCGGTGGTCGTCCGTCCGGCTCTCGTCCTCCCGGTGGTCGTCCGCCCGCCTCTCGTCCTTCCGGCTCCCGTCCTCCCGGTGGTCGTCCGCCCGGCTCTCGTCCTTCCGGCTCCCGTCCGTCCGGTGGTCGTCCGTCCGGCTCCCGTCCGTCCGGCGGTCGCCCGCCCGGCTCTCGTCCTTCCGGCTCTCGTCCTTCCGGCGGTCGTCCGTCCGGTCAGCGCCGCCCCATCCCCGGTGGCGGCCGTCGCGACCCCACCCGCTGATCCCCTCCCGGCCTCGCGCCGGCCCAAGAAGGCCAGATGCCCATCTACGAGTTCACTTGCAGCAAGTGCGGCAAGCCGACCGAAGTGCTGCAGCGGTTCGGCGAGCCCCCTCCCCCCTGCCCTCACTGCGGCAGCAAGCGGATGGCTCGCAACGTGTCGCGCACCAGCTTCCAGCTCAAGGGCGGGGGCTGGTACGCCGATCTCTATGCCACCCCACGCTCCGGCGACAAGAAGGCCGAGGGGAGCGAAGCGTCCAAGGGGGCCGAGGAGAAGCCGGTCGCCGCGCCGAAGGTCGACGCAGCCGGAGGGGCGCCGGCCGCACCCGCGCCTGCCAAGGCGCCGCCGGCCACCGCGGCGCCCGCCAAGGCGGAGGCGGCGCCCAGGGCGGCGTCCAGTTCCCCCCGTCGCCGCCCCACCGCGCCGCGCAAGCGACGCTGAACTTCTCGGCCTACTTGGGCCTGGGCGCCGGCTTGCCCTTCTCGAAGGTCACGCCGTCACCGTACTTGGCCACGATGGCCTTCTTGGTCTTGAGGCTGGTCAGCTCGATCACGAAGGTGGGCACCCGGCGGGCCCGCCGATCGGCGACCCACCTGGTGATCTCGGCGCGGGGGCGGGCTGCGGCGCGACGGCCGCGGCGAACCTTGCCCCCCTTGCCGGCCGCCTTCTTCAGTTCGGCCTCCAGCCTGGCAGCCACCGTATCGGCGATGGAGCGGGCGATGGCGGCGGAGAGACGCTCCACCACCCCTTCGATGCTGCGCTTGACGATCTGGTCGAGGGAGGCGCTGGCGGTGCGAGCCATGGGTGGGGTGCTCCTGATTGGATTGACCGGAAATTGCAACGGAGGGTAAACTACCGTCAAACTTTGAACGCCCTTTGTATATCAGCAATCTCCGGGCGGCAATCCCGATTCTCTGCTATGTTCCCCGCCCGTCGGCGTGGAGCCCGGCCCTCTGGCGAAATGGTAAACGCGCTCGACTCAAAATCGAGTGGGGCAACACCCCGTCCCGGTTCGAGTCCGGGGAGGGCCATCCCATCCACGCCGGCCCCAGATTCCTCGGCCGGGGCGCAGCTTGCCCCCGTTTCTCCTTGCGGCGAATCACGGTCAGACCCGTTTCTGCTCGCGGCGAAGGGACAGCCAGACCCGTTTCTCCTTGCGGCGAAGGGAAGTGAGCGTGTATTGCTCCGCCTTTCGCCCGCTCGGAGCCTCCATGTACAACCTCCTCATCAGCGCCGCCGCCGGCGCCGCCGTCGCCTTGGCCGTCTCGTTCGGCACCAGCTTCGGCTGGGTGGCGGCCTTCGTCCCCGGCCTGATCGTCACCATCGCCTGCTACATCTTCATCGCCTACCGGGTCCGCAAGCGGCTGGAGCTCATCAACGCCGAGGTGCAGAAGGAACTGATGGCCCGCCGCGTCGAGAAGGCGGTGGCCGCGCTCCAGTCCGGCTTCCACCTCGGCCCCTGGCAGTACCTCGCCGCCGCGCAGCTCCACGCCTCCATCGGCATGCTCCGCTACGTGACCGATGATCTCGACGCGGCCCTCCCCGAGCTGGAGGCTGGAAGGCCGGACGGCTGGCTGGCCAGGCTGCTCAACCGGGACTGGCTCACCCGCGGCATCCTCGCCGCGGCCCGGTACCGGAAAAAGGACCTGCCAGGCGCCTGGGCGCTGCTCGATGAGGCGGTCAAGGTGGCGCCCAAGGAAGGGCTGGCCTGGTCGACCTACGCCTGGCTCCTCGAGAAGGAGGGGCGCCACGGTGACGCCATCGCCATGCTGGGCCGCGGCGTCACCGCCAGCCCCCACGACGCCAAGCTGAAGGAGTCCCTGCAGGCGCTCCAGAACGGCAAGAAGCTCAAGCTCTGGAAGCTCTACGCCGAGCAGTGGTACCAGTTCCGGCTCGAACCGCCGCGGACCGACATGGACCCGGCCGCCCTGCGGGCCCGGCGCCAGGTCTTCCGCAAGCGCTAGTGCCCCGACCCAGGCATACTGACCACTGCGAGCGCCGATCCTCTCGCTGCGGCAGGCGGCCTCGTCGGTCCGCTGCTCAGAGTAGCGCTGCTACGACACCTTTTCAATTTTTACATACATTAGAAAATAAAGGAATTAAAATTGAGAACTATTATAGTGAGGATGAAGCAGAGAAAATCATTGGTTTCGAAAAGCAATTTAAAACTGAAAGTTTTCAGAAGAAAAATATTTTATTT
>JANPOM010000544.1:0-2454 GCA_031427995.1 Anaeromyxobacter sp.
CCCGGACTGGTTGGCATGTGTCCCTGGGAGTCAGCCAGCCTCTAATGCACCCGCCATGCCCTCTCATGAGCGGCGCAAGCCATTGCCATTGCTGGTCGGGCGAGTCCAGGGAGGTGGCCAGGCCGTTCGCAAACGTTCTCCGGCGCAGCGGCTCAGGCATCGAGGGCGACGGTCGGTGAGCAGTCGCACCCCACCAGCCGGGCTCGGGCAGATGCAGACGTAATCGGTGCAGAGTCGGATAGGGACAAACGTAACACGGAGCCCTCCATGCCGAAGACCGTCGAGACCTACCGAACCACCAAGGCCCTGCGAGAGCTGGTGCGGCGCGCCGCCAAGGTGGTCGACAAGCGACCCTCAGAGTTCCTGAGGCAGGCCGCCGAGGAGAAGGCGCTAGCCGTCCTCCGCGAGGCGGCGGGCGACAACCTGCGCAAGCTCCTGGCGCGCCTGCCTCCAGGCCGAGCTGCCAGTGAGGCCGCAGCCGAGCGGCTCGGCGAGGAGGCGGCTCAGGCTTCGAGGAAGGGCGGCGAGTGAGGGTCGTCATCGACTCATCCGTGGTGGTGGCTGCCCTGGCTACTCCCAATCCGGAGTCGGCGTCCCGCGTGGTGCTTGCCGCGGTTGCAGCCGGGGTGCTGGAGCTGGTCATCACCAACGAACTCGAGGCCGAGTACCGACGCGCCGTCGAGTACCCGAAGGTCAGGCGCTACGCTGCCAAGGTCGACCGGCAGGCGTTCGTCGATGCCATCGTGGGGGCAGCCGAACGCGTCGAGGCCAGCTCGGCGGCTGGCGCGGTACCCGCCGACCCGGGAGACGACAAGGTGGTGGCGGCTGCGTTGGCGGGTCGGGCGGCCTTCTTGGTTACCCTGGACCGACATCTTCTCGAGGTGGGAGGGCTGACCGGCGTGTCGGTCCTGAGGCCGGGTGACTTCTTGCGGGAGCTTCGGGCGACGCACTGATTGGTCCGGGCCGGAACTCGCCGAGCGCCGTCCAGCGGGCAACTTGGGACTTCCAAATTGGTCAGGACCCGGACGGTGAAGTCGAAGAAGGCGCGGCGGTCCCCGTCTTCTGCCCTTGGGGCCGGAAGGCCTCATTGGTACGGAGGCGGCGCAGCTCCTCGCGAATCACGGGCGGCACAGCCTCGTCCTGTTGCCAGTGAGCTACATAGTCGGCCGCGATGGGGCTGGTCACGACGAAGGAGTTGAGCGACCAACCCGCGGTCCGGTAGAGCACGGCTCGCGCCAGGGCATCCGTCGGCTCCTTCTTGACGTTTGGAGTCTTGGCGGCCTCGACCAGAACCGGATAGTCGTCGCGGTACCTCAGCAGGTCGACGATGGCGCGGATCGGCTGAGGCCGACCCGTGGCCATGAACTCGCCCCACAGCATGTCCATCTTCCGGGAGGATGACATCACCTCGGACGGCGTGGCCGTGAGGACGTATGCATCCGGCAACTCCTGCGCGCGTTCGATGTCCTGGCGTTGAATCGCTGGCAGAGACGCCAGGAGAGTGCTGGCGTCCTGGCCCGCCCACCGGAGCACGTTGGCCCCCATGACACGGGCGAGTTCATCTTCGTGCAGCAACGCCTTGACCATGGCTGGAGCTGTTCCAGCAGGGGCGGCTTTGAGCGCGGCGACGTGGAAGCCGGCGAGCGCCTCCATCGGAGCGTTCGCTGCGGCCGCGAGCTTGATGGCGGCACCCAGGTGCTGTGGTTCGGGGGCGAGGGCATAGCCGTTCATCCAGCTCTGCAACGACTTGAGGTCGTTGAACGGGGCGCCGGCTGTAGCCCATGTCTTGACCGAGAGCTGCGCCGCGGCCAGTGCCACCTTCTCCCCACTGGCCAGGGTCACCTCCCCCTGGATCTCTATGACCTGTTCGGCCTCGACCTCGGGCGCGGTCCAGTCTGGCAAGAAGACCGCGGCGCTGATCTGCGTCGTCATCTCCAGGACGGTCTTCCGGTCGCCCTGGTCGAGCCCGCCGGCATCGAAGGCAGCCAGGACCTGGTCCGCCCCCCTGACCTTGATCGCCTTCACCACCGTAGCTCGAAGCGGCCCGACCACGATCTCTTGCTCGCCGCTCCGGATGCGGAAGGTGAAGGTGGCGCTGCGAAGCAGGGTCTCGCGGCCGGACCGCTCGCCCTCGGCGAGGATTGCGATGGCCAGCTTCTGGCCGGGAACCAGGGCCTTGCGAACGGGGAGCACGCTGACGCGCTCGCCGCAGTTCGCCCAGGCGAAACGAACGGGCTCGGCCGCAAAGACGGCCAGCTGAGGAACGACCCGGGTTGGCGGGGGCGGAGGGAGGTTCCAGATGGACTTGCCTCCCGCAGTGCGGTGCCGGGTGTCGCAGGCAGACAAAGAAATGACGCAGCAGAGTGTCAGCAGGCTGCTCGCGGGGATTCTCATTTGGGTGTGGATCTTTTGGGACGACGGCTCGGAGCGTAATTTCAGGAGGTTGAGCGGGTC
>JANPOM010000545.1:0-3745 GCA_031427995.1 Anaeromyxobacter sp.
GACCTGCGCTGGGGGGCTGGCCGGCGTCCTCCCGGGGGTGCCGGTGGACCTCTGGCTCCCCGGCTGTCCGCCGCACCCGGTCACGCTGCTCGACGGCCTGCTCCGGCTGCTGGGGCGGATCGAGGGAGACCAACTGCGCCTACGAGGGGACCGGGGTGCTCGAGCCGGCCGACTTGATTGGCGGGCGTAACGGCCTGCCTTGAAGGTCTGCTGGAAGTCCAAACGTTTGGACTGGCCGCGGGGTGCTCGCGGGCGCGAGCACAAATTCGCAAGCCCAATCCCACTCAAGGTACGAAGTAGGTGCGGCGGGCGATCAGAGTGATCGCCCGCCGCGGTTCGGCTTGTCGCTGGATGGGAGTCCGGCGTGAGCCAACGACCCTGTGATCCTACGAGAGGAGATCGATGAGTGGAAGGGAGATGAAGCGGATGGCTGGGCTGCTGTCGGCCCGGCTGCCAGAGCTTGGGCTGGCCGAGGTGCCAGACCCGAGGGCGCGGGAGGGGCGCTGGAGCCTGGGGCAAGTCCTCCAGGCGACGCTGCTCGGCCTCATGGCCGGGTGCCGGAGCTTGTGGGAAGCCGAGCAGCTCACGGCGAGACTGGCCCCGGCGATGCGCCGCCGGCTCGGGCTGCCGCGGCGGCTCAGCGACACCACGGCGCGGGACCTGCTGTGCCGCGTGCCGCTGGACGGGCTGCGGGCGGTGCTGCACCGGGCGGTGAAGGCGGCGTGGCGCCGCAAGGCACTCGCGCCGGTGGGGCTGCCGGTGAGCGTGCTGGCGCTCGACGGCAAGGTGACGGCGCTGCCGACGCTCAACCACCCGCTGGTGCAGAACCGCGTCACCGATCAGGAGGTACCCTACGGGCTGGTGCGGACCGTGACCTGCGCGCTGGTCTCGGCGGCGGGGCGGCCGTGCATCGACGCCATCCCGATCCCAGCCGAGACCAACGAGATGGGCCACTTCCAGGCGGCCTTCGCGAGCGTGCTGGCCACCTACCCGAACCTCTTCGACGTCGTCACCTACGACGCCGGAGCGCTCTCGGAAGCCAACGCCAAAGCCGTGGTGGACGCGGGCAAGGACTACCTCTTCGCGCTCAAGAACGAGCACAGGACCATGTTCAAGCTCGCGACCGAGCTGCTCGACCCGTACGACGTCGCGGCGCAGACGGTGGACGCGCTCGACAACGAGATCACGGTCACCCGGTCACTGACGATCCATGCCGTGGACCCGAGCCAGGGCTACGGCGACGGCAAGGGGCCGAGCGAGTCGGTCTGGCCTCACGCCAGGGCCTTCCTCGGCGTGGAGTACCTGAAGCGCCGCGGCGCCGAGGTGCTGGCGCGTGACGCCCGGATCTTCGTGACCAGCACCGATCCGAAGCGGCTGACCGGCGAGCAGTGGCTGCTGCTGATCCGCAGCCACTGGGGCGTGGAGAACAACAACCACCACACCCTCGACACCGCCTTCGCCGAGGATGACCGGCCGTGGATCGAGGCCGACCCGCAGGGCATGGTGGCCGTGCTCATCCTGCGGCGCATCGCCTACACGCTGCTGACCCTCTACCGCTCGGTGACGCTCCGCTCGGACGAGGGCCGCGCCACCCGCTGGAAGGCGCTGCTCCAATCGGTGCGCGACCTGCTCATCGCCGCCACCGAGGACCAGCTCGCCGGCCTCCGCCAGCGCGAGACCGCCGCCACACCCTGAAATCGCCGGACTCCCACCGCAGCGCCGACATCGAAGGGACCTGGGAATCGCTGCCAAGCGGCCGGCGCCGGCCGGCAGTGGCCGCCGCGTGTCCCGACGTCTGCCAGGAACACCCTCTGCCGATCCCGCAGGGGTGGCGCAACCTTGCGGAAGGCCTGGCCGATCATTCCTGTGGAAGCGGGAGGCTTCAAAACGGACTGTCAGAACAATTTGCTATGGTTGCCCTTGTTGACGGGCCGACCACTACCAGACGCTATCGCTCACGTGTCCGCTGATGGCGCTCACGTCCAACTTCTATCGGAACACCTGGCTGGTGTCGCTCGCCTGGCCGGAGACTTCGCCGAGCCCTTCTGCGACAGGAGATGGGGGGAGCTGGCGGGCCGCTGGCACGATCTCGGGAAGTACGCAGCCGACTTCCAGGAGATGATCCGGGCAGCCACCGGCCTCGACGAGTTCGCCGACGACAGCTCCGCCAACGCACGGGTCGACCATTCCAGCGCGGGCGCTGTTCACGCGATGCAGGCCCTGGGCAAGGGCCTGGGCGACCCAATCGCCTGCGTCGTGGCAGGGCACCACGCTGGCCTGGTTGACCGCGAGGCCGAGCTGCTTCCACGCCTCTCCGTGAAGGCGCCCCGGCTAGCTGAGGCGCTCAAGGGCTCGCCACCCTCTGCACTGCTGGCGGCCACGGAACTCACCAGGCCCGCGTGCGTGCGCCCCGGGGGGGACGAGGCGGCGCGGCGCGATTGGGAACTCTGGGTACGAATGCTCTTTTCTTCCCTGGTGGACGCGGACTCGCTCGACACCGAGGCGTTCACCGACCCAGGCGCAGCGCAGCTGCGGTCGGACTACCCTGGGATGCCGGAGCTGGCCGACCGGCTCGAGGCTCACCTCGGCCGCCTCGGGACAGGGCGTACGGGGCCAGTGGTCGAGAGGCGCCGGGACGTTCAAGAGGGGATGCGCCACGCCGCGTCGCGACCTCCCGGGATCTATACCCTCACGGTCCCCACGGGCGGAGGCAAGACCTTTGCGTCTGCGCTCTTCGCGCTGCACCACGCGCGTCGGCACGGGCTCGGGCGGGTGGTCATCGTCCCGCCCTTCACGTCCATCATCGAGCAGACCGCGGCCGCACTTCGGGCCGCCCTCGGTGACGAGTCGATCATCGAGCACCACAGCGCGCTCGACCCGGATCGGGAGTCGCGCCGAGCCGCTCTCGCAGCGGAGAACTGGGACGCGCCCGTCATCGTCACCACGGCAGTCCAGCTCCTGGAGAGCCTCTTCGCCAGAAAGCGGTCTCGCTGCCGCAAGCTGCACAACCTCGCCAGGTCGGTCATCGTCATCGATGAGGCGCAGACCCTACCACCCGAGCTGCTGGCCCCGGTACTTGACGTGCTTGGCGCCCTCGCTCGCGGCTACGGCGCGACCATCGTGCTCAGCACCGCAACGCAACCGGCGCTCGCGCTTCGCCCTGGGTTCCCGGGCCTCGCCATCGCCGGGGAGCTCGCGCCGGATCCCGGCAGGCTCGCCGACGCTCTCCGTAGGGTGGAAGTGTCGTGGCCGTCCACGGTCGCCGAGCCGGAGGCCTGGCCTGCGCTCGCAGGGCGCGTTGCCGCCGAGCGCAGCGCGCTCGCTATCGTTCACCGGAAGGCCGATGCGCGGGAGCTGGTGGCCGCCCTGGACGCGCTGGGGCTGGCGCCCATCCATCTCTCGGGCAACATGTGCGCCGCACATCGGTCCCAGGTCATCGCGGGGATCAAAGCGAGCCTCCGCGAGGGGGGGCCACTCCACGTCATCAGCACGCAGCTCGTGGAAGCAGGCGTTGACCTCGACTTTCCGGTTGTGTTTCGGGCGCTCGCTGGGCTCGACTCCCTGGCTCAGGCGGCCGGGCGCTGCAACCGGGAGGGGTCCTTGGAGCGAGGACGGCTGGAGGTGTTCCTCGCCCCGACCCCCCCTCCCCGTGGCGCCCCGGAGGCTGGCCTCCAGGTTACCCGCGAGATGCTGGCGACGAGCCCTGACCTGGACCTCTTCTCTCCCCGGGTGCATGAGGAGTTCT
>JANPOM010000546.1:0-1538 GCA_031427995.1 Anaeromyxobacter sp.
AGTTCAGGTGATGTGTACGCTAAGAGCACTCACATCATATGTGGAACTAAAACCTAAAACTGCTCGAACACGGTGGAGACGGTGACCGGCGGCAACACGGTGTCGACCAACTACGCCTGGATCGACAGCGACATTCGGGTCCAGTTCAACAAGCCCATGGACGGGACGTCCATCCAGAAGTACACCAACTTCGATACGTCCGTCCCCATCGACCCGGCCACCATCGGGATCAATAACAACCCGGGCTTCCCTGCCGTGGTTCCCCCCGTTCCTCCCCACACCGATACGGGCCGGCCGTACTCACCGTGCACCCCGGCCACGACCCTGACGCTCACCAACTTCCCCCCGACCGTTCCCGGCATCCCGGCCCAGTGGAATCCTACGACCGGCAGGCAGGTCGCGGGAACGGGTATTGACCCGGTCTACAACCTGGTCTGCTACGACCCGACCTCGCCGACCGACGGCGGGCAACTCGTGGTCTACCCTGCCGCCGACCTGGTGTACGGCACCACCTACACCATCGCTGGAACGGTGAAGGACTACGAGGGCAAGTCGATCACCATCAACGTGACGGTGACGGTAGACCAGCGGCCGCTGCCGTTCGCCCGGGGTACTGACGGCTACTCGGCCGGTATCGACTGGTTCGACTCGGGCGCCACCAGCTACGAGGTTTTCCGTGCACCGGACGTCGCCGGTGTAGCGGGCACCTACACCTCGGTTGCCGTCATCGACCCGGCCGTCGACTGCGGCGGTGGCTGGTGCGGCCTCCACTACGACACCATGCTGGTGCCAAACACCACCTACTGGTACCAGGTCAGGCAGACCATCGGCGGCGTGACCACCACCCGCCCGGCCGCCACCGGCCCGATCACCACGGCCAGCCCGCTGCTGCCGTCGTTCGGCGTGACCACCACGGCGACCGTGCCGCCGGTCCTCGTGCCGGGCGTCCTCCGGATCGCCTGGAGCCCGATCGCCGGTGCCTCCGGCTACGATGTCGAGCGGGCTCCGGATAACGCCGGCGTCCCGGGGACTTTCGCGTCGATCAATATCGACACGGCCAGCCCGTATATCGACGGGACCGTGACGCCTCTCACCACCGGCGCCACCTACTGGTACCGGGTTACGCCCGTCTTCCCCACGCCTCCCGTCGGCTACGTGCCGGTCAAGGGTCGGGCGGGGTCGAAGGTGGCTCCGTAGCTGACTGACGAGGAGTCGAAGTTCGAGGGGCTGGCCTCCGGGCCGGCCCCTCTTCTTGTGGATGGCCTCGGGCCGACGCGACGACGCCCCGCGCTGCGTGGGGCAGGGCGGGACGCCGGTGAGGCGTCGCGACGGTGCAGCGGTTACTTCACCGCGCCGGCCGCCTTGGCGACCTCCTCGGCGTAGTTCTCCTGCTTCTTCTCCAGCCCCTCGCCGAGCGCGAAGCGAGCGAAGCGGCGCACCTGGATGTTCTCGCCGATCTTGGCCACCGCCTCGGCGACCACGTCGGAGATCTTCTTCTTGTCGTCCTTCACGAACGGCTGATCGAGCAGCACCACCTC
>JANPOM010000547.1:0-3840 GCA_031427995.1 Anaeromyxobacter sp.
AAGTCGGCCAGCGCGATGAGGAAGTCGGCCATGGCGAAGTGCTCGGCGCGGAGAAGCGTGGCCAGGCCGTCGCGTGCCTGGCGGGCTTCACAGAGTTCGAGGGAGGGGGAGGCCGCTCCTTGAGTCGAAGCCGCGGCCGAGGAAGGGGTCGGGAGCGCGTGCGTGGTCATTCACGCAGCGTCTCATATGGGTCTGACATTTCTGGGGCCGCCAAGGCGCATGGAACCCAAGAGGGACGCTACATCCACGCGCACACAGCTTGGCCGCCGCGTTCCGTCGCTTCACCTCGCTTCACCTCGCTTCGCCTCGCCTCGCCTCGCGTCCCGGCCTGGCCACCGACCCGACCCGGCTCCGCGCCGCCCCCCGCCAGTTCGAGGTGCCTCGACCCGGGCGGCACCTGGCAATTCCACTTTGGGCGCCCAAAGTAACCCTGAGTCTGTGCCGACCGGAGCAGTCTTCCGCTCCGTGACCTCCGTCCCCGGCCCCGAGGAACCGGCCGCTCCCGCGGCCCCCTCGACACGCTTCTGCTCGCCCGAACGGATACGGTCACGAAGCCAGGCAACGCCCGCAGTCGACCAGGCAGTCAGATGGGCAGCGCATCTGGAAGGACCAGACCGGGCTGGAGACGCCGTGTGGCTCGCTCTTCGTCATGAGCGCCGCGGTGCCGGCTTTGGCATCGCCAAGTGGAGGGCGCTGGTGGGACGCGGAGGAGAAACCTTCGCGCGCCCTCAGGTGACGAGGAGCAGCACCAGGGCGGTGACGGCGGCGGCGACGGCGAGCGGCGAGAGGCGGTGGCGCATGGGCTCGTCCCGGGGGGTGGAAGCTGCCGGATGAAGGGCCACTATCGCAGGCCGCGCCTGCGTTGTCACCTGTTCAGGTGACAGGCGTCCGCCGGCCGGGGATCGGAGCGAAGGTCCTGAAGGGGCAAGAGAAACTGTGCGGAGCCCCACACGCCGAGGCACGAAGTTGAAGGGCCTCCCGGTGTCCGGCCTCTCCTCGCCTAACACTGCTGCGCCAGGCGACGCAGTAGTGTTAGTCGTCCCAGTCGCCATCGGCGTTCATGCCGAGCGCGCCGGGGCCCATGCCGGGGCCGCGCCCGCGACCACCCGGCCGCACCTCCTGCATCATCCGCTGGTGGAACCTGGCGAGGAAGAGGACGGCGCGGGCTTCTTCAGCCCGTCGGAAGCGCTCGACACCTCGCCCGAGATCTGGATGGGGCTCCAGTCCGACCACGACCTGGGGCATGCGCTCGGGAGGCGCGCCGGCGTCTGCCCCTCCACCTCGATTGCCATGCCCGCCGGATCGAGCCACGAGGGGCTTGCCCTCCGGTCGGCAGCCTGATAATGAGAATCGTTATCAGGATGAAGATCGACCGGGCGAGAGCGGGAGCGAGGAGCGCGGCGGGCCGCGCGGGTCGGGGCGGCAGTGTCGCCGCCCGCGACGCCCTGGTGACCCACACGATCACCTCATCTGCACCGCCTGCGGCAAGGTCGTGGAGTTCGCCAACGAGCGGATCGAGGCGCTGCAGGCCCGGGTCGCGAGGAGCCACGGCTTCGAGGCGGAGAGCCACAAGCTGGAACTCTACGGCCGCTGCGCCCGCTGCTGGCGCGCGCCGCGCGCCGCCGGGGGCCGCCCGTGATGCCTTCGGCCAGCGCCCGCCAGGAGGAGTCGCTGATGGCCAGCCAGGAGACCTCCTGCGCCATCCATGTGGACGAGTCCACCATCGCGCTCGACGTCGAGCTTGCCGGCGCGATCTTCGTGAAGCCCGTCGAACCCCGCTGAACCACCCGCCGGCGCCCACCCGAGCGCGCGGCCATTGAAAGGCACGACCGAATCATGACAACAACTCTCAAGATGCCCCTGGCCGCCACCCTCCTGGTGGCCCTGTTGTTCCACCCCGTCGTCCGCGCCGAAGAGCCGGCCGCCGCCACGGCCGCCGCGGGGCCCGCGGCGTCGCCGGGCGCGGCGCCCGCCTCCCGGGACGAGGTCCAGGCGCTCGCCGAGGAGATCCGGCGGCTCAAGCTGGAGATCGGGCTCCGTGACGTCGAGTACCAGTCCTTCGGCGGCATGGGTCCGGCCGCCTCCAAGGTCTACTTCGCGCCCAAGGGGCTCTCCATCGGCGGCTACGGGGAGGTCACCTACAAGAACATGCTGGGGGGCAAGGGCGACCAGAGCGACCTCTACCGGCTGGTCCTGTACCTGGGCTACCGCTTCAACGACCGGCTGGTCTTCAACTCCGAGGTCGAGTTCGAGCACGGCGGCGAGGAGACCGCCGTCGAGTTCGCCTACCTCGACTACCACCTCTCCGACGCCTTGCAGTTCCGGGTCGGCAACGTGCTGGTGCCGGTCGGGATGGTCAACGAACTCCACGAGCCGCCCTTCTTCAATGGCGTCTTCCGGCCGGACCTGGAGCGCAACCTCATCCCGGCCACCTGGAACGAGAACGGCCTCGGCCTCCACGGTTCGGTGGGCCCGGTGCGCTACCAGGCCTACCTCCTCACCGCGCTCGACGCGACCGACGACTCCAGCCCGCTGTCCAAGGGGAACTGGGTGCGCAACGCCCGCAGCGGCGGCGGGAACTCGCGCTCCAACACCTTTGCCAGCGTACTGGCGGTGGCATGGGACGCCGGGCCGGTCTCGCTGGGCGGCTCGGTCTACCGGGGCCAGGCCGGCCAGGGCGAACCCGGGGTGGAGGCCGCGGTGACGCTGGCGGAGCTCCACGGGCGGATCGCCTGGCGTGGGCTGGCGGCCAAGGCCATTTACGCCGTGGGGACCCTGTCGGACTCGGACGCCGTGGCTGCCACGCCCGGCCACGTCATCGGCTCCCGGGTCGCCGGCGGCTACGGCGAGTTGGCCTACGACCTCCTGGCGCTGGCCGCGCCCGGGGGCGAGGCGCAGCTCTCGCCCTTCGTCCGCTACGAGGCCTACGACCTCAACGACGAGGTCGCCTCGGGCCAGGCGCGCGACCCGGCCGTCGACATGACCATCTGGACCGCCGGCCTAACCTGGAAGCCCCTGGCGACGGTGTCCCTCAAGGCCGACTGGCAGCGCAAGGAGAGCCGCGTCCCCGGCAGCGCCGCCGACCAGCTCAACCTGGGAATGGGCTTCGTGTTCTAGGTGCCGGACATGCCCGTGATCCTGACCGCCTCCTTGGCCCTGCTCCTGGCCGCTCCGCCGGCCATCGGCGCGGACGAGCAGATCGTCCGCGGGCTCTTTCCCGAGGCCGACCTCGTCGAGGCGAAGGACTTGCTGCTCACGGTCGAGATGGTGGCCCGCATCGAGCAGCTGGCCCGGACCCGCGTCCGGGAGCGGATGGTCACCTTCTACACGGCGCGGCGCGCGGGCGGGGTGGTGGGCTACGCCGCCATCCACGCCCACGTCGTCCGTACCAAGCGTGAGACCCTGGCGCTGGCCTTCGAGGCCGACGGCCGCATCCGGCGCATCAACATCCTGGCGTTCCTGGAGCCAGCGGAGTACCGGCCGCCCGACCGCTGGTTGGCCCAGTTCGAGGGCAAGGGATCGGCCGACCGGCTGGCGGTCGGCGACGACATCGCGCCCATCACCGGGGCCACCCTCTCGGCGCGAGGCATCGCAGAGCAGGCCCGCTGGCTTCTCGCCGCGCTTCGGCAGTCCAGGGAGGTGCGCCCGTGAGGTTCCTGGTCGATCCGACCGGCACGCGGGTGGCCCAGGCGCGGCCGCCGGTGCGGGCCTTCCTGGGCTTCGCCCTGCTGGCCGTGGCGGCGCTCCTGCTGCAGCGGGCCAGCGGCGGCCTGCTGGCGCCTTCCGAGGTGGAACTCCACTACCTCGGCGCGGCGGATGGCGAGGGGCTGCCGAGCGCCG
>JANPOM010000548.1:0-3396 GCA_031427995.1 Anaeromyxobacter sp.
GCGGCCAGCACGTCCCGGGCCCCGGCGCGAGGGTCCTCGCGGAGCGCCGCCGCCTCGGCCTCGCCGAGCGGTTCACGGCGCGTCACGAAGCGGGCGCGCAGCTCGGCGAGGGAGAGGGCGGAGAGGGGGGAGCGCACGGCGCCATGCTACACCGGCCGCCAGCGCCTCCGGACGCCTGCCGGCAGCGCCGCTCTATCGCCGCTCCAGCGCGGCATCGAGCGGGAAGGTGGCGGCGTCGCGGGTGCCGACGAAGGTCTTGCGCAGCCCGAGGCCGGGGAAGTCGACGATCTCCACGGTCTGACGCGACCAGGCGTCGCCGCCGTGCAGGTAGCGAAGCTCCGACCCCGGCACGGCGCGAACGTTGTGGGCCGGCTCGCCGGCCGGGAAGCCGAGGAAGTCGCCGGGGCCGATGGCGTGCACCTCGTCGCCGACCTCGGCGAGGCCGGTGCCGGAGAGCACGAACATCCACTCCTCGTCGTGGCGGTGGAGGTGGCGGACGTAGGAGGCGCGCCCCGCCGGCACCCGGGTCATGCCCACGGCCACCCGCCCCAGGCCGGCCGTGCGGGACAGGGCGGTGAGGTGCACCTCGGCCTCCGCGTCGAGCGGGTGCCGGTACGCACGCTCGAGGCCGCGCTCCCCGGCCCTCACCAGCACGCGCGGGCGCTCGCCGGCCGTCGCCGGCCCGGTCGGCCCCGCCGGCGCCTCCGCCCCGCCCGGGAGGAATGGCACCTCGGACTCGATCGGGTACACGGCGAAGCGGGCGCCGAAGCGGGCCATGCGGCGCCCGAGCCGCGGGAAGTCGGCCACCTCGACGTCGGTGATCACCTCGCCCCCCATGAGCATGGTGAGCCGCTGGTCCGGCGCGGCGCGCACCAGATGGGCCACGCCGGGCGGGAAGCCGAGGAAGTCGCCCGGGCCGACGGCGTGCACGGCGTCGTCCACCTCGACCTCGCCGCGCCCCTCGATGACGTGGAGCCACTCCTCCTCGCGGTGGTGCAGGTGGAAGGCGAACGACTCCTTACCGGGGGGCATCCAGGCCAGGCTGACCGCAATGCGCTCCAGGCCGGCCAGGCGGGAGATCGTCCAGCCGTGGATCTCGGAGCTCGGGTTGTAGGGGTGGGAGCTCGACTCGGGCTCGCCGCGCTCACGGGCACGGACCAGCACGCGCGGGAGGCCTGGCCGGGTGGTGGACATGCCCAGCCTTTACCGCACCGCGCGCCGCCGCGTCGCGACCCGGACGGGGGTGCGTTGGTACTTTGGTGCCGTCCCTGCTGGGTTCCACGCGTCTCCGGAGGTCCGAACATGTCAGACTCGCGTGAGACGATGCGTGAATGATCACCCACGCGCACCCGACCCTGTCCTCGACCGCGGCTTCGTTGCACGGAGCGGCCTCCCCCTCTCTCGCACTCCTGGAAGCACGGCGGTTCCGCGACACGCTCAAGCTCCTCCTGGGCCGGGAGCAGTCGGCGATGGCCGACTTCCTGGTCGCGCTGGCCGAGTTCGACCGGCGCCGCGGGTGGGAGGCGCTCGGGCATGCGTCGCTCTTCGCTTTCCTCCACGTCGAGCTGCAGCTCTCCCGCAGCGCCACCTTCTGGCGACTCAGCGCCGCCCGCCTGCTCCAGCGCTTCCCGGAGGTCGTCGAGCCCTTACGCGACGGTCGGCTTTGCCTGACCACCATCGCCGAGCTGGCCAAGGTAGTGACCGAGCAGAACCTCTCGGAAGTCCTGCCTCGCTATTTCGGCCTCTCGGCGCGGGAGGCGGCCGAGGCGACGGCCGCGCTCCAGCCTCGTGAGCAGCCTCCTCTTCGAACCTTGGTGACCCTGCTCGAGCCGGAGCAGCGATCGGTGGCGGCTGCCGAGGCGCCAGCAGGATCTGCCGTGGCTCTCGCCCTCCTGCCCGCTCCGGTCGAGCCGTCCATGCCGACACGTACTGTCGGTGCGGTTCTGGCGCCCGAACCGACCTTGACCCAGCCCGCGCGGGGTGTGGCGCCTCGCGATGACATCGAGCCCCTGACCGCTGACCTGCGCCGGCTCCACATCACGGTCAGTCGGGAGTTCCTGCGGGAGCTGGAGACCGCCAGGGACGGGCTCTCGCACGCCATCCCCAATGCCACCACGGAGCAGGTGCTCCAGGCTGCGCTCCGGCTCCTGCTGGAGAAGCAGGCCAGGGCGCGGGGGCAGGTGAAGAAGCCGCCGAAGACCATCACCGCGATCCCGACCGGGATCCCGGCCGAGTCCCTGGCCAACCGTCCGCCTCCAGCAGCTCAGCCCGCGCCCGCCCCGGACTCGCCGGAGGCCTCGAATCCGACGGCGACCGAGCCACCGACCGCTACAGAACCCACGCCGCACCGCCGCGATGGCCACCGCGAAGCCATTCCGGCCGCCGTCAGGCGCGCCGTCTGGACGCGCGACACCGGCCGCTGCAGCTGGCCGCTCGACAGCGGAGGCACCTGCGGCTCGACGCACCGGCTGGAACTCGATCACGTGGTGCCGTGGGCGGAGTGGGGAGGGGAGACGGAGGGCAACTTGCGTGTCGTCTGCGCCGTCCACAACAGGCTGGCGGCACGGCGGGCGTTCGGGGAGCGCTGGATGAATCGGTATGCTGGGAGGCGGGCGGGAGGTGCCGCAGGAGGTTCTGGCTAACGACCTGGGCGCCCTGAAGGGCGCCCGACCTGGCAGCTCCTGCACCAGTAGGTCGAGCGCTGAGCCTGCACCAGCCGCTCCACCGCACCGCCGCAACCGGGGTGGCGGCAGCGCGCCCCCTCGCGGCCGTAGACGTGGAACGGGTTCGCCCCGCCCTCCTCGAGGTACTCGATCTCCGGCGCGTCGAGCCCGGCCAGGCCGAAGCGGAGCGAGGCGCGGATGGCGCGGGCCAGGCGGGCCACCTCGGCCGTGGAGAGGGAGCCGCCGCGCCGGCGCGGGTCGAGCCGGGCCCGCCAGCAGGCCTCGGAGGCGTGGATGTTGCCGATGCCGGCCAGCAGCCCCTGGTCGAGCAGGGCCACCTTGACGGCCCGGCGCGTGGCGCGCAGACGGGCGCCGAGGCGGTCGAGGTCGATGGGCGCCGCCATGGGGTCGGGGCCGAGCGCCGCCAGCTCCGGCCAGCGGTCGAAGCGGGCCCCCGGCACCAGCCGGAGCCTCCCGAACATGCGCGGGTCGAGGTAGTGGACCCGCGTACCGTCGTCGAGCCGCAGCGAGAGCCGGGCATGGCGCGGCGCCGGCCCGGCTCCCTCTCGCCGCACCCACTTGCCGGTCATGCCGAGGTGGGCATTGACGCCAAGCGGGCGCTTCGAGGCGCGGAGCGTGATGAGCAGCTGCTTGCCGTGGCGGTCGACCGCCTCGACGCGGGCGCCGGTAATGGCGCGGCCGAAGGCAGCCGGGCTGCCGGGCCGGAAGAGGC
>JANPOM010000549.1:0-1036 GCA_031427995.1 Anaeromyxobacter sp.
TTGGGGTCCATCGTGATGATGGCTGTGAGACCTGCGAGCCGTTCCGACTGCTGCTCGGCGCTCTTCAGCGCCGTTGGCGCGACTGTGGCAGCGGCGCAACGGATCTCCGTCGGTGCGTGCTACGCTTCCGCTGCTCCCTCCTCGGGCGCCAGCCTCGCTTCGGTCTCGGCTCTCTCGTCACGTCATCTCGCCTGGGTCGGGGCACTAGCCGCGGCTGCGCTGGTCCTCGATGCGCATCACCATCATCGCCAGCACCCATCAGCGTCCCGACGCGCTCGCCCTGCTGCTTCGCGGTCTCGCTCGCCAGACGCGCCCCGCCGACGAGGTCATCGTCAGCGAGGACGGCGAGGACCCGGCGACCCGCGCCTGCGTGGCAGCGGCCGGCGCCGGCTTCCCTTCGCGGCTCCTCCACCTCGGCCAGCCTCACCACGGCTTTCGCCTCTCGCGGGTCCGCAACCGCGGCCTGGCCATCGCCACCGGCGACTACGTCATCCTCATGGACGGTGACCAGATCCCGTCACGCCGCTTCATCGCCGACCACGAGGCCTTCGCCCGCCCCGGGCATTTCACGCAGGGCTCACGGGTGCTGGCTGGGCCCCGCGCCACCGCCCGCCTGCTCGAAAGTGGGCTGCTCGACGCCTCGCTGCTCGAGCCCGACCTCGACCGGCGCCGTCACCTGCTCCGCGCCCCCGCCCTCTGGTGGCTCTTCTCGAGGCCCAACCAGGTGGAGCGGGCGCTCAAGGGCTGCAACCTGGCCTTCTGGCGCGAGGACCTCGTGAAGCTCAACGGCTTCGAGGAGCGGATGGTCGGCTGGGGGCTGGAGGATCTCGACCTCTGTGCCCGCGCCTACCACCTCGGCCTCTGGCGGCGGAACCTGCGCCTGGGAGCCGGGGTCATCCACCTCTGGCACGGGCCGCCGGGCCGGCTCACCGACGACAACCCCAACTGGCCGACCTACCGGGAGACGCTCGCCACCCGCCGCGTCCGCGCCGTCGAGGGGCTCGACCGCCACCTCGCCGCGGCCGTCGCGGCCCCT
>JANPOM010000550.1:0-1203 GCA_031427995.1 Anaeromyxobacter sp.
GGAACGACAGCACCCACTGGCGCACCGGCACGCTTGGGAAGACCTCGTGCACCAGGTGCTCGGCGACGTCCTCCATGCGCCGGGCATTGCAGCTCGGGCAGCTGCGCGCCTTGCACGAGAACGCCACCAGCCGCGCCCTCACCACCTGGTGGAGAAGCGTCCTCTCCGGCTCCCGACGCCGGTACCCGCCGAGCGGCGCGGTCGCCGCGCCTGGCCGGCGCTCCCAGGTCTCGACCGGTTCGTAGCGCGGGGGCATGGGCCCCCGGTGAGCAAGGGCGACGAGCTGGTGGTCTGGCTGGGTGCCCTGCGGGCCGGCCTGCTGCGCGACGCCGACGGGCGGCGGCTCACCTTCCAGTACCTCTCCAGCCACCTCGCCGGCCGCGGCGCGGCGCCGCTCTCCCTCTCGCTGCCGCTCCGAGAGCCGCCGTTCGACGACGAGCAGGCGCGTCCGTTCTTCGCCAACCTTCTCCCCGACGCCGGGCTGCGCGAGGCGGTGGCGCGCAAGCTCGGCCTGTCGCCGGGGAACGACTTCGCGCTCCTGGCCGCGCTCGGAGGCGAGTGCGCGGGCGCGGTCAGCCTGCTCCCGCCGGGTGAGGCGCCTCGAAGCCACGGCGGGTACCTGCCGCTCTCCGGCGAGGCCTTCGACCGGCTGGTGGAGGAGCTGCCACGCCGCCCCCTGCTGGCCGGCGAGCGAGGCATCCGGCTCTCGCTGGCGGGGGCCCAGTCCAAGCTTCCGGTCCGCATCGACGGCGACCGGATCTTCATCGCCCGGGTTCATCGCCCGGGTAGGACTCCCCACCACCCACATCGTCAAGCCGGAAATCCCCGGCGTCGAGGGCAGCGTCCGCAACCAGGCCTTCTCCATGGCGCTGGCCGGCCGGAGCGGCCTCCCGGTGCCCCGCTCCTGGGTGCGGCCGGGCCCCGGTCCGGTCTACGTGGTCGAGCGCTTCGACCGGCGGGTGGGGGACGACGGGAAGGTGGTCCGCCACCACGCCGAGGACTTCTGCCAGGCGCTCGGTCACTTGCCGACCGTGAAGTACGAGACCGAGGGCGGGCCGGGGGCTGGCCCCGTTCTACGACCTGCTCTGCTCCGGGGCCTATCCGGACCTGTCGAGGTACCTGGCCATGCGAATCGGCGGCGAGGCGCGGCCGGCGTGGCTCCGGCGCCGTCACTGGGAGCGGTTCGCGGAGCAGGTGGAGATC
>JANPOM010000551.1:0-1241 GCA_031427995.1 Anaeromyxobacter sp.
ACACATGGCTACGGGTCTGTTGGCGAAGAAGGTGGGGATGACGCAGATCTTCACCGCCGATGGCGACTGCAAGGCGGTCACGGTCCTCGAGGTCGGTCCCTGCACGGTCATCCGGCGCAAGTCGAAGGAGAAGGACGGCTATGACGCCGTCGTCCTCGGCTTCGGGGCCATCGACGAGAAGCACGCACACCGGATCTCCAAGGGCGAGGCTGGCGTCTTCAAGAAGGCCGGCACCCCCCTGTTCCGCCACCTCCAGGAGGTGCGGGTCAAGGACGTCAAGCTGCTCGGCGAGTTGAAGGCCGGCGACGTGCTGACGGTGGACAAGGTATTCAAGCTCGACCAGCGAGTGGACGTCACCGGCGTCACCAAGGGTGCGGCTTCGCCGGCGTCTTCAAGCGCTGGGGGATGAAGGGCGCGGCGCGTGACAGCTCCACCGCGCACGAGCACCACCGTCACCCGGGCGCCATCGGACAGCGCAAGACGCCCGGCAAGGTCTGGAAGGGCAAGCACCTCCCCGGCCACTACGGCGTCGATCTCCAGACCGTCCAGAACCTCTACGTCGAGGGGATCGAGGCCGACAAGAACATCATGCTGGTGACCGGCGCCGTGCCGGGCCACGCCGACGGGCTGCTCTTCGTGGGCACCGCCTCCAAGGGCCAGCCGCGCGCCAAGCAGAAGCAGGCGGTCCGCGAGCGGTCGAAGCCGAAGGTCTAGGCTTCCGTCGCGACGACGCTGCACCGGCGCGCCGGTCCTCGAGAGGGGGCCGGCGCGTTTCGGTTGGGGACGAGGCCGCCGGGCTCCTGCGGCGAGGCCGATCCATGCGACGAGCCCCAGCGTCAGTCGAGGCGACGAAGTTCGTGCCACAGATACGCCAGCAGCAGCTTCCCCGTGGGCCACATCTTGAAGTGGGTGTCGTTCATGGCCCGTGGCCGCTCGAGGGTCGGGAATTCACACCGACGCAGTCGCAGCTTGTAGGAGCGGATCACCATCTCGATGTCGATCGACAGACCGTGGTCGAGGATGCGCATCTGCGTGAAGGAGGAGCGGGTGAACCCCTTGAAGCCGTGCAGGACGTCGCGCACCCAGTAGCCCTCCCGTCGCCAGATCAGGCTGGCGAGAATGGCCAGGGACCGAACCGCCCATTTCCTTGGACGCCACCAGCCCAGGTCCTCCTCGTTCGACGCCCCGGTGATTGCGCGGCTGGCAATGACCAGGTCGTTCCCCGCTTCGAGGAGCGCACG
>JANPOM010000552.1:0-1797 GCA_031427995.1 Anaeromyxobacter sp.
CCGACTCCCTCACCAACCTAGGTGGCGCACCTATTTCTGCGGTGACCAGCTCGGTGAGGACGGCGATACGGCTCGGTTGTGCCGCCATTGGCTACACGATCTATCCGGGCTCCGACGCCCGGAACGAGCAACTGGAGAACCTTCGGGCCCTCACCGAAGAGGCCAAGGCGGCCGGACTGGTGGTGGTCACCTGGAGCTACCCCCGCGGGACCAGCATCAGCAAGGACGGCGAGACCGCTGTGGACATCGCCGCCTACGCTGCCCAGATCGCGGCGCAGATGGGCTCGCACATCATCAAGGTGAAGCCGCCCAAGGAAGTCCTGGAGAACGTCGAGGCCAAGAAGGTCTACCAAAAGCTCCAGATCCCCATCAAGACGCTGCAGGAGCGGGTGCGGCACGTCGTGCAGAGTGCCTTTGCTGGCAAGCGGATCGTCATCTTCTCCGGCGGGGAGTCCAAGGGCACCAAGGAGGTGCTTGCGGAGGTGAAGGCGATCGCCGAGGGGGGTGCCTTCGGCTCCATCATGGGGCGCAACGCCTTCCAGCGACCCAGGGCAGAGGCGCTCGACCTGCTACACGACGTGATGAAGATCTACTGGGGCTGACCGACGACACGACCCACTGAGAGGGGCGACACGCACCAATCGTCATGTGCCGTACATGTGCCATGAGCCTGCGGAATCAGCCTCTCCGTGCCGGTACAGGACGGCACGCGACGGGTTGGAGGAGATGAAAGATCTCAGCGGGTTGGCGGGTAAAGACGCGTCCTGCTTCATGTTTTCCAGACCCCGCTGAGAAATGTCAAATCCGTTTTCCCGCTCCAGTTTGCCCCCGACAACTCACCGAGTTGTCGGGGGTTTTTCTTTTCCACCTCGTCCGTGGCCCTCCATGTGCCCCACATGTGCCCCTACGGCGCCGAACCGGCCGGGATGGCGGCCGAATTGGCGCCGGTCGGCTGCGCCCAGGGGCGGTCGAGGAGCTGCACCGCGTCCCGCTTCACGTCCGGCGACAGGTGCGCGTAGCGCATCGTCTGGCTTTGGTTGATGGACCTTGAGGACTCATGGCCCCTTGGCTGACTCCGCGCCGCCTCCTGATCGTGAGCCTCGTCCTGCTTCTCGCGAGCGCCTGGTCCTTCCTCAGCATGTGGGCCGGTGCTGACCTGAGATGCATGGACTGCGACTGCCGATTCAGGCTTTGGGAAGGTCCCGCGTACTGTCGCTGGCCGGCCTGGTGGGGCCTTGCCTGGGAAGTGCTCTTCGTTCTGAGCGCGGGATGTGCTTCGTGGGCTTGGGTGAAGGTGCGGAAAGCCCGGCAGAAGCCCTGAGCAAGAGAGAGGACGGGCCAAGCCCTAGATACCGCATGGAGCGCCGGTTGCACGGCAACCGTGTAAGCAGTATAAGGCCCCATGATCCTCGACTTCGCCGATGAAGCCACCGAGGACATCTTCAACGGGTCCAAGAGCAAGGCCGCACGCCGGTGCTTGCCGCAAGAGCTCTGGCCGACAGCCCAACGGAAGCTCGACCGGCTCAACCGGGCGACCGAGCCCCGCGACCTGGCCGACCCGCCGGGGAACCGGCTCGAGGCCTTGAAGGGTGATTACGCGGGCTTCTTCAGCATCCGGGTAAACGATCAGTACCGGATCGTCTTTCGCTTCGAGAACGGCGACGCCCGAGAAGTCCAGATCGTCGACTACCACTGAGGAGAGCCGCCATGCTGCCCAAGAACCGCCCCCCGACCCCGCCCGGCGAGATGCTGCTGGAGGAGTACCTGAAGCCGCGCGGCCTCACCCAGGTCGAGTTG
>JANPOM010000553.1:0-1748 GCA_031427995.1 Anaeromyxobacter sp.
CCTCTGGCGGCGCCCCTCGGTTCCACCACTGTTGGGAAGGCGGGATGACCCCGGACGTCTCCTTGGCCGGCCCCGACCGGGTCCGATTCGGGCGCAACCGGCTCGACCTGCGCCAGCTGCGGTTCGAGGAGTCGCACCCAATGGTCGCCAAGGCCGCGGAGTTGGTGCGGTCGGGGGAATCGTGACGAACGCGTCGCAGGGCCCCGGCAACGGGCTCTTCACCTCCGAATCGGTCTCGGAGGGCCACCCAGACAAGCTGGCCGACCGGATCTCCGACGAGATTCTCGACGAGGCTCTGCGCCGTAACCCGAAAGCGCGGGTCGCCGTGGAGACGCTGGTCACCGCCGGCCGCTGCATCCTCGCGGGCGAGGTGAGCGGCGTCTCCGGCTCGACTACGCGGCGCTCGCCCGGCGGGCCATCCGTGACGTCGGGTATGTGGGAGGCGACTTCGACGCCGACACCGTGCCTGTCGAGGTGCTGGTCCACGAGCAGTCGGCCGAAATCGCCACGGCCGTGGGCGTCGGCGGTGGCGTCGAGGGGGCCGGCGACCAGGGCATCATGTTCGGCTTCGCCTGCAACGAGACTCCTTCGCTCATGCCGGCGGCCATCTTCTACGCGCATCGCATCGTCGAGTCGCTCTCCCGGCTGCGCAAGGCCGGGCAGCAGGGGCTGGGGCCCGACGCCAAGTCACAGGTCACGGTCGAGTACCAGGATGGCAAGCCGGTCCGCGCCGCCACGGTGGTGATCTCGCAGCAGCACACCGCCTCGTTCGCCTCGGCCCTCCCCGCCCTGGTGAACGAGGTCGTTCGCTCCTCACTCCCGGCGGGATGGATCGACGACCAGACGAAGCTCCTGGTGAATCCCTCCGGCTCCTTCATCTCTGGAGGCCCGGGCGTGGACACCGGCCTGACCGGTCGAAAGATCATCGTCGACACCTATGGCGGCGCGGCCCCTCACGGCGGTGGTGCCTTCTCTGGCAAGGACCCGACCAAGGTCGACCGCTCCGCCGCCTACGCAGCACGCTGGCTCGCCAAGAACGTGGTGGCCAGCGGTATCGCTGACCGCTGCCTGATCCAGCTCGCCTACGCCATCGGCGTGGCGGAGCCTGTCTCCCTCCGGGTCGAGCTCTTTGATACCGGCTTCGAGACCTCCTGGACCGTGGAGCGGGCCATCCAGCGCGCCGTATCCCTCACACCCAGGGCCATCCGTGAGCGCCTCGGCCTCGACCGGCCAATCTACGCCCGCACCGCCGCGTACGGCCACTTCGGACGCGAGCCAGACGCCGACGGCGGCTTCTCCTGGGAGCGGACCGACCTCGCCGAACAACTGGTGGACGAACTGGCCTGAGGGAGGCAACCATGGTGAGCAACTTCATCGAGCTCTCTTCGGTCAGAGCACCCGAGGTGGGCAAGGGCGTGACGCTCCATTCACACGGAGAGCTCCTGGCCGAGCTCGCTGCCTACACTGGCCCGCAGCGCGACATGGCCGAAACTCGCGGCGCTGGTAGGGTGACGAACATGAGCGGCCGCCTGCCGGTCTTCTACACGCCTCGGATGGTGGCGCGCCCCAAGACCTTCTCACCGAGCGCGGCCAAGCCGGTCGCCGTTGTCGAGTCCTGGCAGCGCGCCGGGCTGCCGATCGACGTCATCGAGCCGGTCCCGGTGACGGTCGCCCAGCTCAAGCTGGTCCACAAACCGAGTTACGTCGACGACGTCCTCGCCTGCCGGCGGGCCAACGGCTTCTCCGAC
>JANPOM010000554.1:0-4177 GCA_031427995.1 Anaeromyxobacter sp.
ACGGCCAGGGCGAACCTGGGCGCAGGAAGGCCTGGCGGCCCGCTGGTGGCTGGCCGCGGTGTCGGGGCCGGTGGCGGCACGGACGGCCGCGGGGCGGCGGCGCGGAGCTCGGCCACGCGGTCCGGGAAGTACCCGAGGAGCCTTCCCGCCGCCGCCTCGCCGAAGGTGAGGACCAGCACCTCGAACGCCCGATGCTCCATGCGGGCCCTGAACTCCGGGAAGGAGGTGCCGTCCAGGCAGACCTTCACCGCCCGCTCCACCCGCTGCCTGCGGTCGGCGGAGTGGACGAGGAAGACGAGTCGCGGGACGAGGCCGTCAGGGAAGGCGCGGCCGTACCAGGTGGCCTTGCGGTCGTCGGAGAGCAGGTCGAAGTACTGCCTGTACCGCTGCAGCTTCGAGAGGATGGCCCCGGTCCGCTCCGGGTGGGCGGTGACGATGCTCTGCGTGCCGGTCTCCGCCTCGATGAAGAGCCGCCGCCCGCGGCCTGGCACGTCGAGGATGGCATCGGGCTTCAGGAGTGCGTTGTGCAACTCGCCGAGGTGGTGGCCGAGGGCCCGGAACTGGAGGGCCTCATCGTTCTCGGCGCGCCAGCGGAAGGGGAGCTCCGCGAGCGGCGCCGTCTCTGACCTCCTGAGCGCCAGGACGAGGTCGAGGAGGACGCCGTTGAGGAGGAGGGTGTGTTCCAGGAAGCGGGCGCCAACGTCCTTGGCCGGCGGCGTCGGGAGCCACGGCAGCGCCGGCGCGGCCCCGGCGGGTCGCTACCGCTTCCTCCCCGGGGTTGCATTCGGTCCATCGAAGCCGGGCGGCTCCTCCCGGAGCTTGAGCGCCCGCTGGAAGAGCAGGTGGAGCAGGTACTCATAGCGTCCCATCCTGAGAGCCTGGCGGTCGGCCTCCAGGAGCGCCGCCGCGGCCGCCGGCAGGCCGAACCAGGTGCGCAGCGCGTCGAGGTGGCGGATGACGTGGGCCGTCAGGTCGGCGCCCCGGGCGTCGGCCTCGCCGCGGAGGAAGACCACCAGCTCCCGCGGCATGCGGAAGGTCTGCATCAGCTTCTCGGTGGTCGAGAAGGGGTCGGCGGAGGGCTGTTTCTTGCTGGATGCCATATCAATGTCTTCTGACATACGTATAGTTGTCAGCGCAGCTTCGGCGCAAGCCCAAGCGGCCGCCCAGATGGGGCGTGGGTGGGGTAGGGGAGGCGGCTTTGCAGGTGGAGCGCGTCAGCGGCCGCGCTTGGCGCGTCGGACCGCGAGCTCGCGTTGCATCTGCGGGTAGCGCGTCTCACGGAACTTGGCCGGGAGCCGGTCGTCGTCGGCCACTATCGCCTCGAATGGATCTACGCCGTGCTTCGCGTGGACCAGGCGGCCGTCGCGGTCCTTGAGGCAGAAGGTGAAGATCCGCTCGGTGAGCGTCAACGCAACCCGGATGCGGTCAGAGTCGATCACGTCGCGGATGAACTCCCGGGCGCAGATCACAGACAGGCGCAGCTGCTTGAGCGCCGCCGGTGAGTCGTAGCCGGGCAGCGTCATGGCGTTGTGAACGCGGCTCTCCATGACCTGGACGGGGTGCATGATCCGGAACAGCGGGCCTGAGGGCTTCCCGCTCGCATCGAGGATCTCGGCGGGGATGGCCAGTCTCTGGACCTCCTCCGCGCGCAGCCCGAGCGGCGAGTCCAGGAAGTCAATAGTGCGCTTGACGCCGTCGTCGTCGAGGAACGTCACCACGCCCGTGTTGGGCGTGTGGTCGTCGATGGTCGCGATCCTGGACGTCCCGCCGAGCCGGTCGGCGCAGATCCGGACCGCGCGCACGTCGCCGCAGAAATCGATGTCCTTGCTGGTGAAGGGCGCCTCACGATTGATGGCGGGGACCCTGGACGCGTACAACTCGGCCCAGAAGTTCACGGCCTGGCCGCCCACCAGCACCACCGAATCGGCGATCCGCTCGAGCCGGCTCAGGATCGGCTTGACGTCGGCGAACGCGAGCGGCGGCGGCCGCTCAGCAGAGGGCTTTGGCTTTTTCGAGGACAAGGCGGACCTTCACACCCGAAAAGAGCCCGTTCTCCTGCCTCAGCTGCTCCCGGCTCTTCTTGCCCGCCTTCAGCGCGCGCTCGTCGGCCTGGCGGCTCTTCCGCTTCTCGGCGGCCCGCTTCTCGAAGTACCCCTTTGAGACCCGCTCGACCTTCATGACCCCTAGAACCTAACGCAGCCTGTCAGTCCCGTCGACCCCGCCGCCTGCCATCCCATCACTCGCCACCCTCGTCATCTTCTCTCTCTCTGTCTCTTTTCCAATCAAATTCAGAATCCCCCGAATCCCTGAAATCTGCTGGAAGTGAACCCTGACCAACTCACCCCGCCCCGCCTCTTCCATCTTCAACTCTTCCTTGGTGCCAGCAACCCGATCCCACAATCCCTTGTAGTGTCTGGGAGTGTGGGATCAGGCTGCTGGCACCCGGTCTGACGCACGTTTCGTCAACACCCTGCGGCGGGGCGGGGCGCTGGAGGATCGCGGTAATGCGCTTCCACTGGCGAGGACTACCCTGTCGACCAACCGTGGGAAGAGCCTGTGGACGCCGAACCTCGTCACCCGTCAACAGGGTGACGTCGACAGAGATGAGCCGTGTGACGCCATTCCGATCCAGCTTTGCCCGCTCGGCAAAGCTCGGTTACGGCTTGCCGGCGGCCTCCGCTGGCGCGCACCGTTTGTAGGTCGCCCAGTCAGAGCCGCGGCGCACCCGGATCTCGTCCTTGCCGACCACTTGGTAGTGAGAGTCGCCCGTCACGAAGGTCTCTCTCCCCTCCGCGTCGCTCCCACAGCCGCCAGGGCCGCAGAACACGTCGACGTAGGGCTCGGACTTCGACCTGCGCTGCAAGCGGAGGCCGAAGTTGTCATCGCAGTTCTGCTTCCAGAAGCCCGAGAAGTCCCGGGTGGGGTCGTTCTTGCCAGGGTCTTCCTCCGCCCGCCGCGCGGCGAGGATTCGCTGTCTGAGGGACTTGATGGTGGCCGCGCCGGAGTCCTTGATCGTCGCACCGTAGTCAATCTTGGTCGATGAGCCCTCCTTGGTGCTACGCGGGCCCAGGGAGTATGCCTTCCAGCCGGTGAGCGACATCGAGTCGTTCAAGGGAGGCTTGGTTGAGGTCGCCAAGACGCCCGAGTAGGTGAGCGCCGGCGTCGAGAAGGCCGCCAGAACGTCGCCCTGCGAGAGCTCAAGGTCGTACTCGACACGGCCATCTCCAGTCTTCGTCACGGTGCCTCGGACATACCAGGGCGTCGGAATCTGCCCCCCGGCGCTGGCCGTACCGACGGAGATCGGCCGAGTTCGCTCGACGTGGTCCACCTTCACCTTCCCCTGGATCTTGTCAGGGCCGTCGGGGAACACCGTGGCCAGTACCTTGGTCACGATTCGGAGCGTGAGCACCGGCGCGTCGAGCACATCAATCTCCGCGCCAGAAGGGAGATCGACGCCCTTGGCAAGGAGCGTGTCGCCTCCCACCAAGAGCAAGGTACCGGACTCGACCTTCCCGCCGGCCGACTGCTCCACATCGATCCGGATGTCGTTGGTCTCGAATGCGGCCAGGCCCTTCCAGGAGATCCGGTCCAGCGATCCTGTCGACGCGGAGCGAATCGTGAATTCGTTGAAGGCTTCCCAGCCGGCAGGGCGCGAGGCAGGAGCTGCCAAGCCGACTGTGGCGCCGAACAGGTAGGCGATGGCGACGGGAAGGACGGGCGAGAATCGCACGGAAGCTCCGGATCGGCGGGTGAGTCAGCCGCAGAACAGCAAGGGACTCAATCGAACTGGACGCTCAACCGTAGCATGCCCGGACCACCAGTTGACCGAGATATCAACAGCGCAAGGCGGCGCTGTTCCGCTGACTTCGCTCGGTCCGATTGACCTACAGCGGCGAAGCCCGCCCCAGAGCAGCCGCCTGCGCGGCAGCCCTCTGGAGGATGTCAGCCACAGCCTCGCGCCCTGCCCCAACGGCGACCGCCCGCTCGGCGACGATGGCCCCAGCCTCCGTGAACAGCTCCATCTGCATCTCCGGCAACTCGACCTCGCCGCCGGCACGCAGTTCCCCAGCAGTTCTCGCCTGCAGGCCATACGCACTGGAAGTGACTTGGTACGAACCTTGCCCTGAGGCAGGTGCAGTGAATTCAACCCCTTGCGCCCCAGTGAAACCCGGTGAAA
>JANPOM010000555.1:0-3426 GCA_031427995.1 Anaeromyxobacter sp.
GTCGAAGCCGACGACGGGCACGTCGTCGGGTCCGCCGATCGCCCGTACCGCGAGTGTATGGAGTGCGCCGAACGCGAGCGTGTCGTTGAAGCAGAACAGCCCGTCGAAGGACGTGCCGGCGTCGAGCAGCCTGGCGGCCGCCTGGGACCCCCCGGCACGGTTGACGTGCTCTTCCGGCCCGGGACCGTGGCAAACTCCGCCGCCGCGGGGCGCGGCGCCCGCGTCGAGGCGGTCGACCGCCACGGCAAGCAGCTGCTCATCACGCTCCGCGCCGCGAAGGGCCCGCTCGGCGTCAATGCCCACCTCGGCATGACCGGAAAGTGGGTGCGGCGAGAGGGCGCCGGGCCGGCGCCGCGCCATGCCCGGCTCTCGCTGCGGCTCGACGACGGCACGCGGGTCCACTACCTCGACCCGCGCATGTTCGGGAGGCTCCGGCTGGTACCGGGGGCCCGCTTCGACCGCTGGCCGGAGCTGGCGGCGCTCGGCCCCGACCCCATGGCGGCGCCCATCGACCTCGACCGCCTCGGCGCCCGTCTGCGCGCCACGCGCCGGCCGGTGAAGGTGGCCCTGCTCGACCAGGGGCTGCTGGCCGGCATCGGCAACATCCACGCCTCCGAGGCCTGCTGGCGGGCCCGGCTCGACCCGCGCCGCCGGGGCGACTCGCTCCGGCCGGCCGAGGTGGCCCGGCTGGCCCGGGCGGTGCGGGGCTCGCTCCGCTTTGGCCTGGCCGGGCTCGAGCGGCTCGGCGACGGGCCGCTGGTGATGGTGGAGGAGGGGGGCGAGAACCCGTTCCACGTCTACGAGCGGGCCGGGGCCCGCTGCCGCCACGCCGGCTGCAAGGGGACGGTGGCGCGGCTGGTCCAAGCGCAGCGCTCGACCTACTTCTGTCCAGCCTGTCAGCGGTGATGGGGATCGCCGGCGCCGGCCACGGTGCGAGATGCTACCATCCACCCGCGTGACGCCCGGTACCACCCCGCCTCGATTCCCCCGGGCCCTCCTCGACCGGGTCCGGGCCCACGCGGCCGACCTGGCGCTTTTCGGCGTCGCCCTGGCGCACGTCACCGCCTCGCTCCTCCTCGCCCCCGACGGGCTCTTCGCCAAATACCCGCGCCTGGCGGAAGCCCTGGCGAGCGGCCGACTCACGCCGGCCGAGGCGAGCGACGCCAGCCCGGGCTACCTCCTGCTCACGCTGCTCACCGGGCCGACGGCGCTGCGCTGGCTGCAGGCACTGGCGGGCGGTGCTGCCATCGTCCTGGTTCACCGCATCGGGTACCGGCTGGCTGGCCGCGTGGCGGCCTGGGTGGCGGCGCTCTGCCTGGCGGCGGCCCAGCCCTGGATGGTTCACGGCGCCGTGCTCGAGCCGGACCTGCTCATCGGCACACTCCTCACGGGGGCGGTGGCTGCGCTGGTGCTCGGACGGCCCGAGCGCCTCACCGGCGCGCTGTCGGCGGGCGGTGCACTCGGCCTGGCGGCGACGCTGCGGCCGACCGCGCTCCTCTTCGCGCTCCTGGCCCTCGCCTGGCTGGTCCAGGCGCGGTGGGTTGCCGGGGGACGAAAGGCCGGGCTGCGCCACGGGCTGGCCTTCACGGCGGCGCTCGCGGCGGCAGCGCTCCTGCCCGTCGGGCTGCTCCACCTGCGCGCCGGACAGCCGTGGGCCGCCACCATGAGCGCCGGGCAGGTGCTCCACCAGGGACACCGGCCAGAAGGGACCGGCCATGGGCCGACGTTCCCCGTCCTGCTCAAGATGGTGGAGCTCCTCGACCAGGAAGGGCCGGATCGACGGCCTGACCGGGCCCACCAGCTCTACCGGGACCTGGCCGAGGTCGCTGCCGGGAGCCCGCTCCCGCCTACTGAGGCCGAGCGGTACTGGGTCGACCGGACGCTGGCCTTCGCCCGGACAGAGCCCGGCGCCTTCGCCCGCCAGCTCGGGCGAAAGCTGGTCTTCCTCGTGGCTGCTCCCGGGAACGACACCGACGTGCCGGATGCGGCCGCGCCGCTCGCCGCCAGCCAGGGCTGTAGCCTGCCGCTCGGCTGGCTCACGCTGGCCGGAGCGGCGGGCCTGCTGCTCGGCCTGCGGCGCCCGGGTCCGTCGCGGCTGCTGGTGGCCTGGGTCCTCTCCGGCGCACTCACCGGCCTGGTGTTCTACGTCCAGGCGCGCTACTCGCTGGCGATCCTGCCGGCCTGGTGCCTCCTGGCTGGCTCGGGTGTCGCCGCCCTGGTGGAGGCGCGTGGAGAGGTGAGGCGATGGCTTCCACTGGCCATCGTCGTCGCGCTGCCGTTCCTCCTCCTCACGCCCGGCTTCGTGCGCGACGAACGCCGCCTCGAGGCGCGGCAGCGGGCGGTCCCCTCCCGGTCGCCCGTCGACGCGCTTCGGCGCGCCGGGAAGTGGGACGAGGCGCGGGCGTTGTACCGGGTGGAGCAGGCCGCCCTTCCTGACCAGGTCCTCCCCTTCTCCAGGCGCGGCTATGGCCTCGATGCGGACGAGCCGGCGCTGGCGCTGCAGGTCGCCGAGCGGGCACGGACGTCATACGGGGAGACCGGCGCGGTCGACGCCTACCTCCTCGCCGTCCTCTACGCGGCGTCGGGCCGCTGCGACCTCGCCGTGCCGCTCGCCGAGCGGGCCGCCGAGGCCGGCTTTCGCACCGCGGTGGCCGACGCCTCGCTCGATCCAGACCTGCTGATCGCCGACTGCCTGCTGGCCAGCGGCCAGCGGGGCGAGGCGCTCGGGCGGGTGCGGCGTTCCCTGGAGCGCTCTCCCGGGACGCTCGATGGCCTGGCGCGGGCGGTGGCCGGCGGCACCGATCAACGCGCCCCCGAGCTGCCGCGCTGGGAGGCGGCGCTGGAGGCGCTCCACGACCCGGCCAGCGCGCGCTACGCGCTCACGCGGCAGCGCCGCCGCTGGGGCGATCCGGCGGGCGCCCTGGTGGACGCCACCTGGCTGGTGGCCCGGTTCCCCGCAGCGGCGCCCTACGGGGAGTTCGAGCGGGCGCAGGCGCTCCTCGACCTGGGACGGACCCAGGAGGCGCTGCAGGCCTATGCGCGTAGCCTGGTGGTGCGCGTCGCCCTTCCCGGGACCCGCCGCTTCGACCAACCGGTACGCGCGCTGGTGGCCGAGCGCCCGGAGAGCCTCCCGGTGTTGCAGGTGGCCCTGTCGCACTGGTCCCGACGCGGGGTGCTCGGCGAGGTGCGCGCCCTCTTGGCTCGCCACCCGGAGCTCGCCGGCGGACCGCAGGGTGCCCGAGCGGCCTCGCCGGAGAACTGAGCGCCCGCGGTGCTACCATCCGGCCGCATGCCACTCGACCCCGCAGCCCTCTCCCTCGCCGAGCTGCGCGCCCGCTTCGTGACGCGCCGTGAACCGCTCGGCGAGGCCGAGGCGGCGGCGCTCCGCGAGGACCCTCGCGCCGGGGCCCGGGACGTGCTGGCCGC